>NZ_PSLG01000111.1:0-3287 GCF_040289485.1 Thermoflexus sp. | reverse complement strand
CCGGCCGCCTCCGGGCCGTTTCCGGTGGCGGCCTCCTCCGCTTCGACCCCGCCGGCGCCGGTCCCAACGGCTGCCCCTCCGGAGCCCTCGCCCGGCGGACCGGCCGCCCCGCTGACGCTGGAGCGGCTCCGGGAGCGCTGGTCGGGGATCCTCAAGGCGGTGCGGGCCCAGAGCCTGCCCACCGAGGCCCTCCTCAAGTCGTGCACCTTGCATGCCGTGGAGGGGAACACGGTCGTCCTGGCCTGGCCCTCCGAGTTGTTGCGGGACAAGTTCCAGGATCCGAAGGCCAAGGCTCAAGCGTTGGTGGAGGACATCCTGAGCCATACCTTCGGCTTCCCGGTCGTGGTGAAGAACGTCGTCGCCCGCCGGGCCCGGCGGGCGCGTACGCTCACCGATGATCCCTTGATCCGGCGGGCGGTGGAGGATCTGGGCGCCCAGGTCGATGAGGAGCCCTGAAGCCGGCGTCTGCCCGGGCCGAGGGAGCGCACCTCTTCTCAAAAGCGGAGGCTTCCCATGACGAAAGGCCGTTTGCCGAGCAACCCCATGCAATTGTTGCAACAGCTCCAGCGGCTCCAGGAGGAGATGGTCCGGGCCAAAGAGGCCCTGGCCCAGGAGAGCCTCACCGTGACCGCCGGCGGCGGCGCCATCACGGTGGTGATCAGTGGGGACCAGCGGGTGCGGTCCATCACCATCGCGCCGGAGCTGCTCTCCTCAGGGGATGTGGAGATGCTGCAGGACCTGCTGGTGGCCGCCGTCAACCAGGCCATCGAGCGCTCCCAGACCTACGCCGCTGAGCGCTTGAACGCGCTGGCGGGGCAACTGGGTCTGGGCGGCTTGTTCTGATCGGGCTCTCCCAGGAGGGATATCCCAATGCGCCTGGAGACGCTGGCCGTCCACGCCGGATCCCGGGTCGATCCAGTCACGGGGGCGGTGGCGCCGCCCCTGTATCTTTCCACCACGTTCGAGCGGAACGCCGACGGGACCTATCCCTGGGGTATGTGTATGTCCGCCATGGCCATCCCAATCGCGAAGCCCTGGAAGAGGCGATGGCCGCGCTGGAGGGCGGGGCGGTGGGCTTGGCCTTCGCCTCTGGCTCGGCGGCGGCCTTCGCCGTCCTGCAGGCCCTCTCCCCAGGGGATCACATCCTGGTCTCCCGCGATCTCTACCACGGCCTGGCCCACCTGTTCCGTGAGATCGCCTCGCCATGGGGCCTCGCGGTGACCTTCGTGGACACGACCGACTTGGAAGCAGTGGCCGCTGCCCGACGACCGAACACCCGCCTGGTCTGGATCGAGACCCCCTCTAACCCGATGCTGCGCATCACCGATATCGCCGTCGTGGCGGCCCTGGCCCATGAGGTGGGCGCCCTCTGCTTCCTGCGACAAAACCGCGGCCACCCCGATCCTCCAGCGTCCCCTGGCCCTGGGCGCCGACGGGGTGGTTCCCTCGGCCACCAAATACCTGGGTGGGCACAGCGATGGGATGGGCGGTATTGTGGTGCGGAAAGCCGAGGACGAGTTCACCCGCCGGCTGCGGCACATCCAGATCGTCGGTGGGGCAGCCCTCGCCCCCTTCGAGGCCTGGCGGATCCGGCGGGGATTGCGCACGCTTCCTTATCGGATGCGGGCCCACTCGGAGGGCGCCATGCGGATCGCCGCCTTCCTCGCCCGGCACCCGGCCGTCCGGGCCGTCCACTATCCCGGGCTGCCGGAGCACCCAGGCCATCGGCTGGCGGCCCGTCAGATGACCATGTTCGGCGGCCTGCTCTCCTTCCAGGCCCACGGGGGGCGGGAGGCGGCCTTCCGGGTCGCCGGCCGGGTCCGCTGGTTCACCCGGGCCACCCGTTTCGGGGGGCCGGAGAGCCTGATCGCGCATCGGGCCTCCATCGAGGGCCCAGGCACGGCCACGCCAGAGGATCTGCTCCGGCTTTCCATCGGCCTGGAGCATCCCGACGATCTCATCGAGGATTTAGACCATGCCCTGGCCCCGGAGGCCCCGCCCATGGGGCAGGGGATTGACAGGCCAACGGGGGTGGCCTATACTGCCGAATAGAGGTTGTTGCGGGAGGACCTCCCTTGCGTGTCACGGGGCTGCATCGGCTGGGCAAACCAACGGCACGCCGCCTGCCGGGCTGGCGTGCCGTTGGTTTTTCGAACGGGAGGGGCCTGGGCCATGTCGATCCGGTTCCCAAGCCTTGGCGAAAGGAGGATCTGTGGTGGACTCGGCGCTGATCGGCAAGATCGAGAAGGCGCGGCGCTATGCGGAGGAGCGGGACCGCTTCCGCTTTCTCTCCTTCGCCGTCACCGTCCGCGGCGAGAACGACACCCATCACGTCCGCTATCATGAAGGGACATGGTCCTGCGACTGTGAGTTCTTCCGCCACCGCGGGACCTGTGCCCACACCATGGCGTTGGAGCGGTTGCTGGACGGGATGCTGTGATCGCGGGGTGGGCCCGGGCGGGAGGACGCCCCCGTAGCGGCTATCATCATTTATGGAGGCGGAAACTCCTCGCTCGGGTCCACCCGGATGACGCACGGATCGGGGCGCCCTCCGGATGCGCCGCCGGAGGGGGGTGCCCGTTGGCAGGCCTGGCGCGAACTCATCGTCCTGGGGGCGACGCTGGTCGCCTTTCTGGCCAGCCTGTGGCTGCTCCGTCGGCCCGCCCCGGCCCCCATCCTGATCCTTCCCCCGCCGACCCCTGTTCCCACCCGGACCCCGACCCCGGTCTGGATCCAGGTCTATGTGACAGGGGCGGTCCAGGCGCCCGGCCTCTATACAGTCCCCCAGGGGATCCGCGTGGCGACCCTTCTGGAAGAAGCGGGGGGTCCCCTTCCCACAGCGGATCTAGAGGCGCTGAACCTGGCCGCCCCCGTGGCGGACGGGATGCATCTCCATGTGCCCGCGCGGGGAGAATCCCCGCGTCCTACGCCGTCCCCTCGCCTCGATCTCAACACGGCCACCGTGGAGGAACTGGATCGGCTGCCGGGGATCGGCCCGCGCGCCGCCCAGGCGATCGTGGATTATCGGCTCAAACACGGGCCGTTCCGACGTCTGGAAGACCTGCTGAAGGTCCCTGGCATCGGCCCCGCCACCCTGGAGCGCATTCGGCCGCTGGTGACAGTGGGCGAAGGCGGGCCCTAAGCCTGCTTTGGGAGCGGGCAGGGGCCAGTTCGTGTTGGCGGGTTCTTGAAAAAGTGATAGCCTAGAATCAGGGGATCCCTTTTCGGCTGGAGGAGGGGCGATGACGGTCTCCATCGAGGCACTGTTGGAGGACCCGACCTTCCGG
>NZ_PSLG01000023.1:19468-29812 GCF_040289485.1 Thermoflexus sp. | reverse complement strand
GGTGGGGGAGCGGCCGGATGTTTCGGCGGTGGGGCTGGGGTGGATCCCGGAGGTTTGGGAGAGCCCGGTGATGCGGGGAGAAGGGGGATGGGGGCTGGGTTGGGTGGAGATCCGGTATCGGGGGCGGGCGCTTTTCCGCCGTCCGGTCTGGGTGTTCCCGCCCGCCGTGCGCTGGAGTTATGAGTGGCTGTTCCTCAACCGCCTGAAACCTGAAGGGGGAACCATCGGTGGCCGATAGAGAAAGGGCCAGGGCGCGGGGAGCCCTGGCCCGGCGGATCGCTGGTCATCGGCGCGGGCGGCGCCCTTTCTTCGCTGGCTTCTCCGCGGGCAGGGAGGCCCGGGTCTCGGTATCGTAGGCCAGCAGATCGCCCGCGTCCATAATCAGATACTCCACGCCGTCCACCTTCACCTCGTTCCCCGAATATTTGGGGAACAGCACGCGATCGCCCACCCGGACTTTGATGGACTCGTCGTCGCCGACGGCGATGACGATCCCCACCTGCGGTTTCTCCTTGGCCGTCTCGGGGATGATCAGGCCGCTCGGCGTGCGGCTCTCTTGCTCCACCGGGCGGATGACCACCCGGCTGCCCAGAGGTTGCCAGGGAAAGCGGGTCTCGCCCATCGTCTGCCTCCTCCTTGTCCATGAGGTTCACCTCTTCTTCAGCCCCAGCAGGGCGTCGATCTGGGGCCGATTGAAACCGACGACGATTTTACCACCGATGTCCAGCACCGGCACGCCCATCTGCCCGGTGCGCCGCACCAGATCCCGCGCCGCCGCCGCATCCCGGCTGACGTCCACCTCTTTGAAGGGGATGCCCCGCTGGCGCAGGTATTCTTTGGCGGCCCGGCACCATGGGCAGTTGGGCGTGGTGAAGATGACTACCCGCGGCCACTTTGAGGAACCCACCATCACGCTCCCTCCGTCCCGGCTTCATGGGCACTCCTCATGTATTCGATGCACGAAGGGCTTTCCGGTGACCGGCCTGCCGAAGGGGCCGGTTGACATGGCGGGCCTCCCCGGATAGGCTGGGAAAGCGGGTCAGGCCCCCGGGAGAGCTCGTGGGCTGGCGGGCGGAGAGGGCGCCCCCGACGGGAACCATCCCGTCGCCCGGCGCCGACCCTTCGAACCGGATCCGGGTCATGCCGGCGGAGGGAAGGGGTCCTCGTCTTCCTCTGTCGCCCCACGAGCCCCGTGGTCCCTCCGCTGAGGCCGTGGACGCGCCCGAAGGAGGCTAGGGTGATCCTGATCGTTGCTGGGGGGGCTGTCGATCGAGAGGCGTTGCACCGGATGATCCCTCAGGCCCGATGGATCATCGCTGCCGATGGAGGGGCGGCCCATCTGCGGGCCCTCGGGGTTCTTCCCCATCGCGTAGTAGGGGATCTGGATTCGATGGATGCGGAAACGCAGTCCTGGCTGGAGGGCGCCGGCGTGCCCATTGAGCGCCATCCGGTGGACAAGGACGCCACGGACCTGGAGCTGGCCCTGGAGGGCGCCCGGGCCCTGGAGGGCCCGGTGCGGGTCTTGGGGGCCTGGGGCTCCCGGCTGGACCAAACGGTGGCCTCGCTGCTCCTGTTGGCCCACCCACGATGGGCGGGGCGGGACGTGCGGTTCATCGATGGGCAGCGGGAGGCGTTCATTGTCCGCGGGGAAGGGTGGATCGAGGGGGCCCCTGGCGATCGCGTCTCCCTCATCCCCCTGGCGGGGGACGCCGAAGGGGTCACCCTGGAGGGGTTGTTCTACCCGCTTCACGAGGGACGGCTCCCCTTCGCCTCCACGTTGGGGGTCAGCAACCGGCTGGTCGCCCCCCGCGCCCGCGTCCGGGTCCGCCACGGTGTCCTCCTGGTGATCCACGAGCAGGGGGCGCCCGATTGAACCGGTATGGGGAGGTTCCGCCATGCGCCGTTGTGCCCGCTGGGGATGGATCCTCTGGGCTGTGCTGGGCGCGCTGGCCGCGTGCACCACGCCGGCGGCCACGCCCACCCCTTCTCGTTCTCCGCTCTCGCCGGTCTCTCCCCTCCCTTCGCCCACGGCGGCTCCGTCCCCTCCAACGGCGACCCCGTCGGGGCCGCGGGAACTGGTGCTGATGACCCATGACAGTTTCAGCGCCAGCGAGGAGGTGATCCGGGAGTTCGAGCAGCGTTACAACGCGCGGGTGCAGATCCTCAAGGCCGGCGACGCAGGGGCTGCCCTCAACAAGGCCATCCTGGCGAAGGGGGCCCCCCTGGCCGATGTCTTCTTCGGCGTGGACAACACCTTTTTCAGCCGGGCCCTCCGGGAGGATCTCTTCGAGCCCTATCGGCCGCAGGGGTTGGAGGAGATCCCACCGGCGTTCCGGCTGGACCCCGAGCACCGCCTCATCCCCATCGATTACGGGGACGTATGCCTGAACTATGACAAGAAGTATTTCCGGGAGAAGGGGCTCCGGCCGCCGGAGACCCTGGAGGATCTCATCCGGCCCGAGTACAAGGGGTTGCTGGTGGTGGAGAACCCCGCCACCTCCTCCCCCGGGCTGGCCTTCATGCTGGCCACCATCGCCCATTTCGGTGAGGAGCGCTGGCTGGACTTCTGGCGGGCGCTGAAGGCCAACGGGGTCAAGGTCACCGAGGGCTGGGAGGAGGCTTACTATAAAGAGTTCAGCGGGGCGACCGGAAGCCCCGGGACCCGGCCCATCGTGGTGAGTTACGCCACCAGCCCCGCCGCTGAGGTGTATTTCAGCGGCGGCCGGCTCTCCGAGCCCCCCACGGGGAACGTGCTGGGGAAGGACGCCTGCTTCCGCCAGATCGAGTTCGCCGGCATCCTGAAAGGGGCGAAGAACCGTGACCTGGCCGAGCGCTGGATGGATTACATGATCAGCCTGCGCTTCCAAGAGGACATCCCCTTGCAGATGTTCGTCTTCCCGGTTCACCCGAAGGCCAAGTTGCCGGATTTCTTCGTCAAGTTCGCCGAGGTACCCCCGGAACCGGCCCGGCTGGATCCTGCCCGCATCGATGCCAACCGGGAGCGCTGGATCCAGGAGTGGACGGATCTGATGTTGCGCTGAGGGCAGGGCGGCGGATCCCATGGGCGCGACCGAGGGGGGCCGACAGGCTCACGGGCGCCGGTGGGGGTCGGTCCTCGGGATCGGGTTGCCGAGGATCTCCCTCTCCCCGCGGGACGCGCTGTTGCTCGGCCCGCTGGCCTTCTTCGTCGCTTTCTATCTATATCCGTTGCTCGCCATCCTCTCCGTGAGCCTGGCCCCAGGGGGACGCTGGGCCTTTGAGGCCGTCCGTGGCGTCCTGGGGAGCCCGGCGTTCCACCGCGTATTGTTCTTTACTGTCGGCCAGGCGACGCTCTCCACCCTGGTGACGCTGGCCCTGGGTCTCCCCCTCGCCGGCCTACTGGCCCGCTATCGGTTCCCCGGACGCTCCTTGTGGCAGGCGATGGCCACCCTCCCCTTCGTGCTGCCGACGGTGGTGGTCGCCGCGGCCTTCACCGCCCTCCTGGGCCCCCGCGGCTGGATCAATCTCCTGCTGATGCGGTGGCTTGGCCGGGAGGACCCTCCCATCGTCTTCGTGGACACGCTGGCCGCCATCGTGGTCGCCCACGTGTTCTATAACCTCACCCTGGTCCTGCGCATTGTCGGGAACGCCTGGGCCCACCTGAATCCCGCCTTCGAATGGGCGGCCCACACGCTGGGGGCGGACCGCTGGCAGACCTGGCGTCGGGTGACCCTCCCGCTGCTGGCCCCGGCGATCCTGGCCGCCACCGCCCTGGTCTTCCTTTTCGATTTCACCAGTTTCGGGGTGGTGCTGTTGCTGGGGGGACCCCGTTATGCCACCCTCGAGGTGGAGATCTACCGGCAGGCCACCGGTCTGTTCAACCTCCCGGCTGCTGCGACCCTCTCCCTAGTCCAACTCGCCTTGACCTTTGGGATGCTGTGGGTTTACACCCGTCTCCAGGCCCGGCGGACCGTCCCGGTGGGCGGGCAGCCGGAATGGGCGGCCGCCCGGCCGCCGCGCTCATGGCCGGAGCGGCTGGCGGTGGCCGCGGGGTTGGGGCTTCTTTTTCTCTGGATCGGCCTGCCGCTGCTGGCCCTGGTCCTGCGCTCCGTCACTCCTATGGGCCTCCATCGGCCCGGCGAGGGCGCTTCCCCCTCTGGCTGGATCACCTTGGCCTACTATCGGGAACTATGGATCAACCGGCGGGGGGCGATCACCTACGTCGCGCCCATCGAGGCTGTTCGCAACTCGTTGCTCTTCGCCGCGGCCACGATGGTCCTGGCCTTGCTGGTGGGCCTCTTGGCCGCCTACGGGATGGCGGGCCGCCGGCGCCGCTGGCTGGATCCCCTCCTGATGCTCCCCCTCTCGACCTCGGCGGTGACCCTGGGGTTCGGCATGCTGGTCGGCCTGAGCCGTCCCCCGGGCGTCCTACAGGCCTGGCCCGGTCTGATCCAGGCGATGGCCGCCCTGCGCACCTCGCCGGTCCTGGTGGTGATCGCCCACACCCTCATCGCCTATCCGTTTGTGGTGCGCATTCTGCTACCGGCCCTTGAGGGCCTGGACCCGCGGTGGCGGGAGGCCGCCATGACCTTGGGGGCCTCGCCGTGGCGAGTCTGGTGGCATGTGGAGGCGCCGCTGCTGGGCCGCGCCCTCTTGACCGCGGCCCTGTTCGCTTTCTGCGTCTCCTTGGGCGAGTTCGGGGCCACCGCCCTGGTGGCCCGTCCGACCATGCCGACGATGCCGCTGGCCATCGCTCGTTTCTTCAGCCAGCCCGGCGAACTGAACCTAGGCCAGGCCATGGCCATGAGCACTCTGTTGCTCCTGCTGACCTTTCTCGGTATCCTTCTCATCGAACGGTTCCGCTACCGCGGGATCGGCTCCTTCTGAAGGCAGGAGGCCGGAGGGAGACGGCGCGGAGAGGACGAAGACCGATGGGGATCCGGGTGGTGTCGGTGTTCGGCAGCCATGCCCCGCCTCCGGGGTCGGCCGATTACGAGATGGCCTGGGATCTGGGCCGCCGGCTGGCCCGGGCCGGCTTCACGGTGATGAGCGGCGGTTACAGCGGGACGATGGAGGCGGTGAGCCGTGGGGCGAAGGAGGTCGGAGGGCGCACCATCGGCGTCACCGTAGACGCCTTTGACCGTTGGGGGCTGAAGGCCAACCCCTATCTGGACGTGGAGATCAAATTCCCCACATTGCTCCAGCGGCTGGCCTATCTGGTCACCACGGGCGATGCGCTGATCGCGCTGCCCGGGGGCGTCGGGACGTTGAGCGAGGTGGCGCTGGCATGGAGCCTCCTCCAGACCGGGGCCCTCGCCGCCCGCCCGCTGATCCTGATCGGGGAGCGGTGGCGGCGCTGGCTGGAAGTCTATGGGGATCCCCGGTATGTGCGGGCAGAGGACGCGGCCCTCCTGTCCCTGGTGGAGACCCCGGAGGAGGCGGTGGCCCTCTTGACCCGCTTCACCCCTGTCCTTGCCCGTCCCTCCGGGCCACGGGGATGAGGGAGGCCCTTGGGGCCGGAAGGAGGCTGGCGTGCGGATCCTGTGCGTGGACATCGGGACGGGGACACAGGACATCCTGCTCTACGACAGCCAGCGGGAACTGGAAAACGCCTACCAACTGGTTCTGCCCTCGCCGACCATGCGGATCGCCCGGGCGATCCGGCGGGCCACCCGGGAGCGGCGGGCGGTGCTGCTCACCGGGGTGACGATGGGCGGGGGGCCATGCCAGTGGGCCGTCGAGGACCACCTGCGGGCCGGGCTCCCGGTCTACGCGACGCCGGAAGCGGCGCGCACCTTCAACGACGACCTGGAGGCCGTGGCGGCGATGGGGGTCCGGGTGATCAGGGAGGACGAGGCCATGCGCCTGGACCGCGAGGTCGTCCGGCTGGAGCTTCGGGATTTCGATTGGGCGGCGATCCGCCAGGCCTTCGAGGCCTTCGACGTCCCCCTCCGGCCGGACGGGATCGCGGTGGCCGTCTTCGATCACGGCGCTGCGCCCCCGGGGGTCTCGGACCGGAAGTTCCGCTTCGACCTGTTGGCCCAGCGCCTGGCGGAACGACGGGATCTGCTGGCCTTCGCCTATCGCGCGGAGGAAGTCCCCCCGGTGTTCACGCGGATGCGGGCGACGGTGGAGACCATCCGTCGGGTTTTCGACGGGCCAGTGGCTGCGATGGACACAGCCCCCGCCGCCGTCCTGGGGGCCATCCTGGATCCTCAGGTAGCGGCCTGGCGGCGGTGCCTGGTCGTCAACGTCGGGAACTTCCACACCCTGGCCTTCCGCCTGAACGAGGGGCAGGTGGAGGGGCTCTTCGAGCACCACACCGGCTTCTTGGACGGGGAGCGGCTGGATCGCCTGCTGGAGGGCCTCGCGGGGGGGACGCTGCGCTTCGAGGAGGTGTTCGAGGGGATGGGCCACGGGGCCTGGCTGTGGACGACCGCTCCCATGGCGGTGGAAGGGGTCGCGGTGGTCGGCCCCCGGCGGGGGCTGTTGCGGCGCTCCCGCCATCCGGTCTACATGGCAGTGCCAGGCGGGGATATGATGCTGGCGGGCTGCTTCGGCCTGCTGCGCGCCTTCGCCGACCTTTACCCCGAGTTCGCGCCCAAGATCCTGGAGGCCTTCCAGGGCGCCCCGCGCCCGGCGCCGTGGGAGGTGGACCGGGAATGAGGCTCCGGCCGCCCGCCGGTCGGGGCTATCATAAACATGGAGGCCGCAGGATGCCTGAGGCGGAGGCGCTGTTCTGTGCGTTCCATCCGGGGGTCCCCACCTCCCTGCGCTGCAACCGATGCGGACGGCCCATCTGTGTCCGCTGTGCCGTCCAGACCCCAGTCGGGTATCGCTGTCAGGAGTGCGTGGCTGGCCAGCAGGCCCTCTTCTTCAACGCCCGGCCCTTCGACTATGGGGTGGCCGCCCTGGTCGCCATCCTGGCCGGCCTGGTCACCGCCCCGCTGGTCTCTTTCCTGGGTTTCTGGGTCTTCCTGCTGGGGCCGGCCGTGGGGAGCGGGACGGCCGAGGTCGTGCATCGCCTCATCGGCCGGCGCCGGGGGCGCTGGATCTGGCTGACCGTGGGCGTGGGGCTGGCCGTGGGCCTGCTGGCGGCCCGGGCCCCTGGGCTGTTCCATGGGCCGGCCCTCTCTCTGCATTGGGTGTGGGACGGTTTGTATTTGGCCACGGCCATCAGCACAGCCATCGGCTATCTCCGGTTCTGGCGGTGACATGCTGGTGACGCTGCATGTGCGGGATTTCGCCATCATCGACGAGGTGACCCTGGAACTGGGCCCCGGCCTGAACGTGCTGACCGGGGAGACCGGCGCGGGGAAATCCATCCTGGTGGACGCGGTGGCCCTCCTGGTAGGCGGGCGGGCCGATGCGGAGATGATCCGGGCGGGCGCCGAGCGGGCCCTCATCGAAGGGTTGTTCCACCTGGACGCCGGGATGGCGGCCTCCCTGGCCGTCATCCTGGAGCCCTATGGCCTGTTGGAGGAAGAACCGCCGGAGGAGCTGGTGCTGAGCCGGGAGATCCGCCTCGGGGGGCGGCACGTCGCTCGCATCAACGGCCATCTGGTCCCTTTGCATGTGCTGAAGGAGGTGGGCCAGGCCCTGGTGGACATCCACGGGCAGAGCGAGCACCTCTCGTTGCTGCGGCCCCGGGAGCAATTGGAGCTGCTGGACCGCTACGCCGGGGTGGGGGAACTGCGGGCCGCCCTGGCCGAGCGGGTGGCCCGCTGGCGGGCCGTGCGCCAGGAGATCGAACGGCTCCGACAGGACGAGCGGGAGAAGGCCCGCCGCGTGGACCTCCTTCGGTTTCAGATCGAGGAGATCGAGGCGGCCCGCCTGCAGGAGGGAGAGGAGGAAGCCCTCCTGCAGGAACGCAACCGCTTGGCCCACGCGGAGCAACTGGCCCAACTGACGGAGGTTCTCTATCGGGCGCTCTACGAAGGGGAAGATCCGGCTCCATCGGCGCTGGACCGCCTGGGCGAGGCTGCGCGGGCCCTGCAGGCCCTCGCCCGCATCGACCCGACGTTCCAGCCGTATCTGGAGACGATGGAGGGTCTGATGGCCCAGGTGGAGGATCTGGCCCGGATGGCCCGCGACTACCGGGAGGGGATCGCGTTCAACCCGCGGCGCCTGGCCCAGATCGAGGAGCGCTTGGATCTCCTCCGACGCCTCAAACGCAAATACGGAGACACCGTCGCCGAGGTGCTGGCCTATGCCCGGCGGGCGAAGCAGGAACTGGAGGCGCTGTTGCACGCGGAGGAGCGCCTGGGAGCCCTGGAGGAAGAGGCGGAGGCGTTGCTCCGGGAGATCGGGGAACTGGGCGCCCGCCTCTCCCGGCGGCGCCAGGAGGCGGGGGAGCGTCTGGCCCAGGAGGTGGAAGCCCAACTGGCGGAGCTGCGCATGGCTGGGGCCCGTTTCCAGGTGGTGCTGGAGCGGATCCCGGATGCGGAGGGGGCTTACGCGGACGGCGGCCGCTGGGCCTTCGACGCCACCGGGCTGGACCGTGTGACTTTCATGATCGCGCCCAACGTTGGGGAGGGTCTTCGCCCGCTGGCTCGCATCGCCTCCGGCGGGGAAACCTCCCGCCTGATGCTGGCCCTCAAGGTGGCCCTGGCCCGCGCCGACCCCGTCCCGACGCTGATTTTCGACGAGATCGACCAGGGCATCGGCGGCCGAGTGGGGGCGGTGGTGGGAGAGAAGCTGTGGCGCCTGGCCCGCCACCATCAGGTCCTCTGCGTGACCCACCTGCCCCAGCTGGCCGGTTTCGGGGACGTCCATTTCAAAGTTGAAAAACAGGTGGTCGGCGATCGGACGGTGGCCCGGGTCCGCCGCCTGGAAGGGGAGGAGCGGGTGGAGGAACTGGCCCAGATGCTGGGGGGGACCGGCCGCGCTGCGGCCCAGAGCGCTCGGGAGATCCTGAGCCAGGTGGAGCGCCTGAAGGGCGCTGAGGCGGCCGCCCGCGGCCCCACCCGGCGTCGGTCGTGAGGGAAGATGCGGAGAGGGGCCGACCGCAGCGTGGGCAGAAAACAGGGGGTGGTGGACGGCTATCGCGGTGGGCGATTCGGGGGCGGGCGCAACGGTGATCGATCTAGGGCACGCCCTTCCCTTAGAGGTTATGGGGTGGTGGGGGTAAGGTCTTAGGTGGTGAGGACTGCGGGGTGGGGCAGGCGGCTGCCTTCGATCACCAACACCCCCGGCGCCCGGGACTGCTCCCATACCCCCTCCAGCACCCGCACCCCCCACACCGCCGGCACCGCCCGCTCCACATCCGCCACCTCCACCGTCCAGGAAACCTCCCCCACCACCAGGTCCGCGGATCCCCCCCGGCGGAGGAAGCGGTCCTCCGCCACCACCCCCTGGCGTTCCCCACCTCTTGATCCCAACGGGCCACCGTCGCCGTGAGGGCGGCGATCTGGGCCTCCACCCGGTCCATCCGCTCGGTGAGGGCCGCGATGACCTCCCAGATCTTCTGGAACTCCGCGGGCATCTCCAGCCAGGCGCTCCACCCGCTCCGAGAGCGCCAGCAGCGCCTCCCGAAAGGCCGGGTCCTCCAACAGCGCCTCGATGGTTGGCTTCCGCCTTCGCCTAACGTCGCATTCCGAGCCCATCCATTGCGTCCAAAGGGGATCGAAGGGGGAGGTCGGGGCGGGCATGCCCTCTGAGGACTCTTGAACGCCGCCGGCTGCCCTTGACAGATCTTGCTTTCCGTGCTATGCTTTTTTTGAAAAAATTTTTCAATTATTAGGCCACCGGGGCGGTCATCGATGGGGAGGGCGCGCGTGGACTGGGAGGAGCGACTGAGCCGGGCGGGCGGGCGGATCACTGCCCCTCGACGGACGGTGATGGCCGTTCTGCGGCGGGCTGCCCGCCCCCTCACGCCTCAGGAGATCCACGCCCGGGGCCGTCGCTTTCATCGCTCCCTGGGGCTGGCAACGGTCTACCGGGCCCTGGCCGTGCTCGAGCGGGTCGGGCTGGTGCGGCGGGTCCACCTGGCGGCTCGGTGCGACGGTTACATGCTGGCCTCCCCCGGCCATTATCACGTGCTGGTCTGCCGCCGCTGTGGGCGGACGGTGGAGTTCGTCGGTGCGGAGGACCTGGAAGGGTTGATCGCCCAGGTGGAGCGCGGCACCGGCTTCCGCGTTGAAGACCATCTGTTGCAGCTGGTGGGGGTCTGTGCCCCCTGTCAGGGGGAGAGGCCCTCCTAGATCCGGAGGAAACGATGCGGTCGGCATGGCGGATGGGGGTGGCGCTGGCGGTGCTGGCCGCCGCGTGCGGGGCGCCGCGCACCCCGTCGCCGGCGGCGGGGCGGGCGCTCCGGGTGGTGGCCACCACCTCCATCGTCGGCGATGTGGTGCGGGAGATCGGCGG
>NZ_PSLG01000023.1:0-19449 GCF_040289485.1 Thermoflexus sp. | reverse complement strand
TGTGAGGCCATCGCCCTGACGGTCCTGTTGCCCATGGGGGTGGATCCCCATACCTTTGCCCCCAGCCCCCAGGACGCCGCCCGGGTGGCGGAGGCCGACGTGCTGTTCGCGGCCGGGGCCGGCCTGGAGGCTTTCCTGGAACCGCTCCTGCAAGGCGCAGGATCCGGCGTCCGCCGGGTCGACCTCGCCCGGGGGATCCCGCTCCGGCCCTTGGGGGCCGGCGCCCACGCGCACGAGGGGGAAGAAGGGCATGCCGGGGAGGATCAGGCGGGGGAATGGGACCCGCACGTCTGGCTGGACCCCCTCCATGTCATCACCTGGACCCTCACCATCGAGGAGACCCTCACCCACCTGGATCCGGCCCGGGCGGAGATCTGTCGGCGCAACGCCGAGGCGTATCGGGCGCGGCTGCGGGATCTGGACCGCTGGATCCAGGAGCAGGTCGGCCAGATCCCGCCGGAGCGGCGCAAGCTGGTCACCGATCATCAGGTCTTCGGCTACTTCGCCCAGCGTTACGGGTTCGAGCAGGTGGGGGTGATCCTCCCCGGGGGCGGCACGGCCGCCCAGCCCTCGGCTCGAGAGATCGCCGAACTGGAGGAGGCCATCCGGACCCAGGGGGTGAAGGCGATCTTCGTCAGCAGCACGGTGGACCCTGCCTTGGCCCAGCGGATCGCCCAGGACACAGGGGCACGCCTGGTGCGTCTCTACGTGGATTCCCTGAGCGCCCCCGGCGGCGAGGCCGGCTCGTATCTGCAGATGATGCGCTACAATGTCCGGGCCATCGTGGAGGCCCTGCGGTGATCCATCCGCCCGGGGCGGGCTTCGCGAAGGGATCCGGGGAGGAGGCGGGCGATGGCCTGGATGAGGCGATTGGCGCAGGCGGGGATCCGTATGGGCGCGCCGGTGGCGCGGCAGGTGGCCTCCTGGCTGGCGGAGCGCCATGCGCCGCACGCCCTGGAGGCACCCTTGCTGGAGGTCTCCCGGGTCTCCATGCGTTACAACGATGTGCTGGCCCTGGAGGAGGTCTCCTTCACCGTGCGGACGGGCGAGCGCGTTGCCATCGTGGGGCCCAACGGGGCGGGGAAGAGCACCCTGCTCAAGATCATCGCCGGCGTGCTGACCCCCACCTCGGGCGCCGTCCGCGTGTATGGCCAGAGTCCGGGAGGGCACTTGTGCATCGCGTACATCCCACAGCGGACCGCCGTGGACTGGAATTTCCCGGTGACGGTGGCGGACGTGGTCATGATGGGGCGGGTGGGGAAACTGGGGCTCCTCCGCCCGCCCGGCCCGAAGGACTGGGAACGGGTGCGCCAGGCCCTGGCGCAAGTGGGGATCGCCCACCTGGCCGACCGTCCGATCCGCGCCCTCTCTGGTGGCCAGCAGCAGCGGATGTTCATCGCCCGTGCCCTGGCCCAGGAGGCGGAGTTGTTGCTGCTGGACGAGCCCTTCACCGGGCTGGACCTCCCGTCTCAGGAGGGGATCCTGGCGCTTTTGGAGGGGCTGCGCTCCCAGGGGGTGACGGTGCTGGTCGCCACCCATGATCTGGAGCAGGCGGCGACCCATTTCGATCGCGTGCTGTTGTTGAACCGGTGGCTCATCGGCTTCGGACGGCCCGAGGAGGTGTTCACCCCGGAGGCCCTCCGCCGGGCCTACGGTGGCCACCTGCGGCTGTTGTATGTCAGCGGGGAATGGGTGGCCGTCGGGGACACATGCTGTGAGGGGGCCCCGGGCGCCTGAGCCGATCGGCCGCGCGGGCGGCGAGGAGGCAGGGTCCGAAATGGAAACGTTGCTGCGGGTGCTGCTCGACCCCCTTCAGCATCCGTTCATGGTCCGCGGCCTGGCGGCCGCGGTCGGGGTAGGGATGATCTGCGCCCTGGTGGGGACCTATGTGGTCCTGCGAGGGATGGCGTTCTTCGGCGACGCCCTGGCCCATTCCATCCTCCCCGGGCTGGCCCTGGGATACCTGCTGAGCGGGGGCTCCCGGGACGCCCTCTTCTGGTGGGGGCTGGGCACGGCAGTCCTGGCGGCCCTGGGAATCGGCGCCCTCAGCCGGGGACGGCGCCTGAAGGAAGACACGGCCATCGGGATCCTGTTCGCCGGCGCCTTCGCCCTGGGGGTGGTCTTGATCTCCACCTCCCGCAGTTACGCCGTGGACCTCACCCACCTGCTCTTCGGAGACGTCTTGGGGGTCACCGACGGGGACCTGGTGCGCTTGGGGATCTTCGGCGGCCTGGTGGTCCTGGCTGTCGCCCTCTTTTACAAGGAACTGCTGGTGATCTCCTTCGATCCGGTCCTGGCCGTCACCCTGCGGCTGCCGGCCCGACTGTTCGAGAACCTCCTGCTGGTGCTGATCGCTGTCGCCGTGGTGGTAGCGCTGCGCACGGTGGGCGTGGCCCTGATGGTGGCCATGCTGGTGACGCCGGCGGCCACCGCCTATTTGATGACCCATCGTCTGCCAGCCATGATGGGGGTGGCCATGGCCCTGGCCGCGCTCTCGGCGGTCGTGGGCCTTTACGCCTCTTACTACACCGGCGTGGCCTCGGGGGCGGCCATCGTGCTCACCGCCACCGCCCTCTTCGGGGTTGTGGCCTTCCTGCAGAGGGTTCGACATCGACCCTGGTGATCCGGCCTGGGGAGGCGGATCCGGGGCGGCTGCCCAAGGTGGCCCTCGGGATCGATGCCTCCCACTCTCCCTCCGCCGTCTTTGCCCTTCGCGAGTTGCAGCGGCCGTGAACGGAATACAGGCCTCAGGTGCCTTGGGCGAGGGCCCGCAGCAGGCGCTCGAGGTCCTCGGGCCAGGAGGGGCGTCGGGGGATCCGAAGGGCGCCGTCGGCGACCCACCCCCCCCATTCGGCGATCCGTCCCTCGATGCCCTGGGGGGCCGGACGCAGCACCAGCGTCCGGCCCTCCGTGTAGATCCGCTCGATCCCGGCGCGGGCGGCCAGGATCTTCAGGCGCAGTTGATGGAGCAGGTGGCGGGCCTCCTCCGGCAACGGCCCGAACCGGTCAGCCAGTTCAGCGGCCATCTCCTCCACCCCCTCGAGGGTTTGGATGGCGGCCATCCGGCGATACAGTTGCACTCGGAGTGCCGGGTCGGGCACGTAATGCTCCGGCAGGCCGATGGACCACGGCAGGTTGAGGACCACCCCTTCGGGCGGGGGCGGGGGCTGGCCCTCCCGCCGCGCCCGCTCTTCGGCGATGGCCCGCTGAAGCATCTTCATGTAGAGTTCGAAGCCCACCGCGGCGATGTGGCCATGCTGCCGCGTCCCCAGCAGCTCCCCGGCGCCCCGGACCTCCAGATCGCGCAGGGCCAGGTGGAAGCCCCCGCCCAGGCCTGGGATCTCGTAGAGGGCGGTCAGGCGCTCGCGGGCCTCGGCGGTGAGGGGGATCTTCGGATCATACAGGAAATAGGCGTAGCCCTGGAGCACACTGCGGCCGACGCGGCCCCGCAACTGGTAGAGCTGGGCCATCCCGAAGCGGTCGGCCCGCAGCACGATCATGGTGTTGGCGTTGGGGATGTCCAGGCCGCTGCTGACAATGTCCGTGGCCACCAGCACGTCGATCTCTCCGCGGGTGAAGGCCATCATCGTCTTCTCCAGCAAGCGCGGGGGCATCTGGCCATGGGCCAGCCCGAAGCGGGCCCCGGGGACCATGGCCTCCAGCCGCTCCTTCCAGGCCTCGAGGCCGTGCACGCGGTTGTAGACCACGAAGACTTGTCCGCCCCGATCCAGTTCCCGCATGATGGCCGAGCGCACCAGCCGGTCGTCGTAGGGCCCTACGTAGACCTGAACCGGCAGGCGCTCCTCAGGCGGGGTCTGGATCAGGCTGATGTCGCGCAGGCCGCTTAAGGCCATATACAGGGTGCGGGGGATGGGCGTGGCCGTCAGGGTGAGCACGTCCACCTCGGCCCGCAGCCGCTTGAAATGCTCCTTGTGCAGCACCCCGAACCGCTGCTCCTCGTCGATGATGACCAGACCCAGGTCCTTGAAGACCACATCGGGCTGCAGGAGGCGGTGGGTGCCGATGAGGATGTCGATCTCGCCAGCCCGCAGGCGTCGGAGGATCTCGGCCTGCTCCCTCGGGCTGCGCAGCCGGGTCAGAACGTCGACGACCACCGGGAAGGGGGCCAGGCGGGCGCGGAAGGTCTCGTAGTGTTGGTGAGCCAGGAGGGTGGTGGGGGCCAGCACCGCCACCTGTTTGCCGTCCATGACGGCCTTGAAGGCGGCCCGCAGCGCGACCTCCGTCTTGCCGAAACCGGCGTCGCCGCACAGCAGGCGGTCCATGGGCCGCGGCCGCTCCATGTCGACCTTGACCTCCTCGATGGCCCGGAGCTGATCTTCGGTCTCCATGAACGGAAAGGAGGCCTCCAGTTCCCGCTGCCAGGGCGTGTCGGGGGAGAAGGCGTGGCCCTGGGCGACCTCCCGCCGGGCATACAGTTCCAGCAGCTCCTGGGCCACCTCAGCGGCCGCTTGGCGGGCGCGGGCCCGGGCCTGGGCCCATTCCCCACCCCCCAACGGATGGATCTCCGGGGGCTGATCCGTCGGGCCCACGTATCGGCTGAGGCGGTCGGCCTGGTCCACCGGCACGTAGAGCCGGTCGTTGCCGGCGTAGCGCACCTGCAGATACTCCCGCTCCACGCCGTCCAGGTTCAACCGCACCAGGCCCTCAAAGATCCCGATGCCGAAATCCTCGTGGACGACATAGTCGCCCTCCCGGAGGAATCGGATCCACTCCGGCGGCGGACCGCGACGGATCCGGCGGCGCCATGGGACGGGGCGGAGCACCCCAAAAAGCTCCGCATCGGTCAGGAGGGCCAGAGGCGGTCCCCCCTGGGGCCGGAACAGAAAGCCGCCGCTCAGGGCTCCGGTGAGGAAGTAAAGTCGGCGGGGCCGGGGAGGGGTTTCCAGGGCGGCGACGGTGCTGGCGGCCTCCGCGAGGTCTCCCCTCCGATCGGCCCAGACGGCGGCCAGACGCTCGGCCTGGCGGCTGACCACCACCACCGCTTCCCCCAGGCGCAAGCGGCGGGCGAGATCTTCCACCATGCGCTGGAGCTGGCCCCCGAACCGGGGGGCGGCGGCGAAGCCGAACCCCTGGCGGTCCGGGATCTCGGGCCCTCCTTCTGGCAACCCATGGAGGCGCAGGACCCGATAGCGCGCCAGACGGGCGCGCCACGTCTCGAGGTTCTCCAGGGGATCCGGGTATCCCGGCGGCAGGAACCCCGCCGCCGCCGCCCGATCCCGGAGGGCTTGTGCTTCCTCCTGTAGTTCCTCCCAGGCCTCCCGGATCTCCGCCTCGTCCATGAGGATCACGGGCCCGGGTTCCGGCAGGTAGGCCAGGGGGGTGGTGGCATCGGCGTAGAAATAGGGGAGATAGAACTCCAGCAAGGGGAAAGGCACCCCTTGGGCCAGAGCCTGGCGCTCCCGTTCCAGCGCCTCGGCCTCCGCGGGGGCCTCGACCGACGGTTGCCAGCCAGCCAGGCGCTCGGCCACCCGCGGGCCCTCCAGGGGGAGGGCCTCCCGGGCGGGGAGAAGCCGCACCTGGGCGATCGCCCGGAGGGTGCGCTGGGTGGCGGGATCGAAGGCGCGCAGGCTGGCGATGCGGTCCGCCTCCCACTCCACCCGGACCGGCTCCGCCTGGTTCGGAGGGAAGAGATCCACCAGTCCACCCCGGCGGGCGAACTGCCCGGGGTGGGTCACGGTGGTGACCGGCTCGTAGCCGGCCTCTAGGAGATACCGGAGGAACCCGCCGAGGGGCAGTTCCTGGCCGACCCGGAGGATGCGACGCAGCCCGTGGAACCGCCGCGGGGGCATCGTGCGCAGCAGCAAGGCCCGGGTCGAGGCGACCACCACCGGGGCGGGATCCCCGTCCACCCCGGCCAGGGCCGCCAGGGCGGCGAGCCGCTCGGCCCGGATCTCGGGGGGCCACGGTGCGCGCTCGTAGGGCATGGCCGGCGGCTCGGGCAGGCGATGGATCCGCTCCGGTCCCAGCCAGAGGGTCAGATCCTGGGCCACCTGCTGGGCCCGCTCGGCCTTCCCCGTGACGATCAGAACAGGGCCCGTGGCGTTCCGGACCCAGGCCGCCGCCCAGAACGGCCACGCCGCTCGGGGCATGGCCAGGGCGATAGGGCCCTCCGTCTCGAATTGTTCGCGGAGACGGGCAAAAGTCGGCTCCGCTTCCAGGAGCCCGAGCAAAGGCTGAAGAGGCGCCATCGAGGGTCGTCTCGCTGTTTTGGGATGAGAGCAGCCGGAACCGAACGGCCGTCTTGACAGGCGGGCCGCTTTATGGTACTGTAGAGCCAGCCTGACCGATTTCCATCTCTGGATTTTACGGCAGGTCGAATGCCGTATCCACCAGGTTCCCCGAACCGAAGCATGGTCCTGCTTTCCCACCCCTCCCTCTGGTGGGAGGAGCCTTCTTTCTCCTGCCCGCCCCTCGCCTTCTGGAGAGCCCACTAACCCTCATCCCGCAGCAGGTGGCCTCCTCGGACTTTTTTCCTATTTTCCAGGCCTATGTGGTGGTTTTTACAATCGGGGAGAAGGCATATGCCCCCTTAGCTCAAAGGGAAAGAGCCGCCGCCTTCTAAGCGGTGTGGGTCCGGGTTCGAATCCCGGAGGGGGCACCTGGGCTGGCCTTTGGGGCTGGGGAGCGGCGCTGGGACGCCCGAGGCGTCCGTCGGCTTGCGGCCGATGGCCCAGAAGCGGAGGCCGGCGGGCTCTTCGTGGATCCGCGCCGCGAGGCCGAGGGCGGCGAGGCGGGCCTGGAGGGCCTGGGGAGGCAGGAATCGGCTGCGCAGGCCCAGCGCGCGCTCCACGAGGGAGATCCCCTTCACCGGCCAACGCCGGATGTCCGGCTCCTCGATCACCAGAAGGCCGCCGGGCCGCAGTACCCGGGCCATCTCCTCCAACGCCCGCGCCGCGTCGATCACGTGGTGGAGGGCATCGACGATCAGGACGCGATCAAAGGTCCCGTCGGCGAAGGGAAGGCGCTCGGCCACGGCTTGCACCGGCAGCAGGCCCGGATGCCGGCGGGCGATGCGGACCATCCCCCAGGCCACATCGACGATCACCGCCATCTCCACCTCCCCCTGCAATGCCCGCGCCACCCGCCCGGTTCCCCCGCCCACGTCCAGCAGGCGCCCCGCTGGGAGATCGATATGCTGTCGCAAGGGGGCTAGGTCCAGCCCGCCGAGGACCCGATCGTACAGAGGCCCGATCCATTCGAAGAGCCAGTTGGAGCCCATGGGTTGCGCCTCCAGGGATCGTCCTCTTTTCCTGCCTCGAGGTCGGTCAGCGGTGGGGCGGGCGCGGCCGATCGGGCAGATTTATTATACCGAACGGGAATCATCCGTTTCGCTCCGGGAGATCGGGATGGCGGCGGGGACCTGGTCCGAAGAACTGGCGGCCTATCGGGCGGACGGACGTCGGGGGCGATGGCCCTGGCCCAGCGGGCGGCGGAGATCGTGATCGCGTGGGCCCAGGAACATCCGGCCGATCGCCGGGAGGCGTTCGTGGCCGCCCTGGAGGATCTGCTCCGGGCGCTGCGGGAGGCCCATCCGGATATGGCTCCGCCCTGGCATCTGACGGCGGCCGCCCGGGAGGCGGTGGCGGGGGCCACGGATGGGCCGGCCGCCCGCGCGGCGGTGATCGCGGCGATGCAAGCCTTCCGGCAGCGGCTCCGGGACCACGAGGAGGCGGCGGCGGGCCACGCGGCCGCCCTCCTGCGTTCGATCCGCGTGCTCTTCACCCATTCCCGCAGCCGTCTGGTCGCCCAGGCGCTGGCCCGGGCAGCCGCCGATGGGCATCGCCTCCAGGTTCTTTGCCCGATCGCCGAGCCAGGCGGAGAGGGCCGGCGGATGGCGGAAGAAGCGGCCGCCCAGGGGCACACCGCCCTCCTCTTGCCGGACCTCGTGGCGGCCCATTACCTCCCCCACGCCGATCTGGTCTTGGTAGGGGCCGACGCGTGGGACCCGGAGGGGATCATCAAAAGGTGGGGACGCTCACCTTCGCGGTCTTGGCCCGGCACTTCCAGCGCCCCTTCTTCGTCGTCGCCACCGCCGAGAAACGCTGGCCGCCCGCTGCTGGACCCCACCCGGCCCGGCGCCCGACCGCCGCTGCATCGGGGGAGATCCCGTGGTTCGAGTTCGTCCCCCGGAATTGGCTCACCGGGCTGATCCTGGAGACCGGCCTCCATCCCGAGGGCCCATGACCAAGGTCCTATCCGGGGCCATGGCCCTTCTCCATAGAATCGCTGTAAAGAACCTCGAAAAGGAGCCTGGATGCGGCCGCGGGGATGGGAGCGCGGGCAGGGGTTGGTGGAATATGCGCTCTTGGGCTTATTGGTGGCGGTGGTGGTGCTCATCGCCCTGATGGTGTTCGGCCAGGCTGTTGCCGGCCTCTACTCTCACGTGGTGGCCAACTGGCCTTGATCGGCGCCCCGCGTTGGGACCATGGTCCTTGTGTTCCCCCGGCAAGTTGGCCAGGAAAAGACCCCGGAGACCGATCTTCCTCCTCCCCCCCACCGTTGTGGGGAAGGGGCGTCGATGCGCCCCGGGGCGGTTTTCCGATGCCGGCGCGGGCCGTATAACAGAAGCCATCATCCCTTCCGGAGGAGGCGGCGCCATGGAGCGCGTCGGTTTCATCGGCCTGGGGGTGATGGGCAAACCGATGGCCCGCAACCTGTTGAAGGCCGGCTATCCCCTGGTGGTCTACAACCGCAGCCGCCCCCCTATGGAGGAACTGGCCGCTGAGGGGGCGGCCGTGGCGGATTCCCCGAGGGCCGTCGCGCAGCGCAGCGATATCGTCATCACCATGCTGCCGGACACCCCGGAGGTGGAGCAGGTGTTGGCCGGTCCCGAAGGCGTCTTCGCCGGCGGGCGGCCGGGGTTGATCGTCATCGACATGAGCACCATCGACCCGATGGCCGCCCGGCGCTTGGCGGCGGAGGCCGCGGCCCGAGGGATGACCATGCTGGACGCTCCGGTGTCGGGCGGGGAGATCGGCGCCATCCAGGGGACCCTCTCCATTATGGTCGGCGGCGACCCGGCGGCATTCGAGCGCTGCCTCCCCCTGTTCCAGGCGATGGGCCGGAACATTGTCTACATGGGCGGGCCGGGGGCCGGCCAGATCACCAAGGCCGCCAATCAAGTGGTGGTGGCCCTCACCCTCGCCGCCATCAGCGAGGCGCTGGTCCTGGCCACCAAAGCCGGCGTGGACCCTGCCCGGGTGCGGGAGGCGTTGCTGGGCGGCTTCGCCGGCAGCCGGGTCCTGGAGGTCCACGGCCGGCGCATCCTGGAGCGGGATTTCCGACCCGGCTTCCGGATCCGGTTGCACCAAAAGGACCTGCGCATCGCCCTGGGGCTGGGGCGGGCGGTGGGGGCCAGCCTCCCGTTGACCGCCCTGGTCCACGAGTGGATGGGGGCGCTGGTCACGATGGGCCAGGGGGAACTGGACCACTCGGCCCTGGTCACCCTGCTGGAGGCGTGGGCCCAGACCCGCGTGGCCCCCGGGGGCTCCGGCGAAGGCCCCCGCGCGCTGGTCGGGTAGGAACGCAGCGACGCTGCGCCCACGCCGTGTCTGGGGACCTTCCAGGCCGTCCTCAACCCTCCCCGAGTTCCCCTCGTCGGACGGTCAGGGCGTTGGTCAAGGACGCCAGGGCGGGGCTCAGGCGCACCGGGTAGCGGGGGGCGTTCCGCAGGGCCTTATACCGCTCCGGCAGCCGGCGGAACTCCTTCTGGAACCGTTCCCGGAGGATGGCCAGAGGGGGATGGGGTCGGAGCAGGCGTCCGCCTTCCATCACTTTCTCCAGCAGCGGCATCCCCCCGGGCACCGTTTCCTCCCGCAGGGCCAGGACGTCCTCTTGCATCTGGCCGTCCTCGGCGTAGAAACGGAACACCTGTTTCGGGCCGGGCAGGGAGGCTTTGCCCGGGCTGCGCTTCCGGGCGGGGCGCCCCTCATAAGCCACCAGTTTGTAAACCATGTCCAGCCACGGCGCGTCCTCTGAGACGCCCATCCGGGTGCCCACGCCGAAGGCGTCGATGGGCGCCCCGGCCTCCAGCAGCGCCGCGATACGGTATTCATCCAGCCCCCCGCTGGCCAGGATGCGCACCTCGCGGAGGCCCGCCTCGTCCAGGATGCGGCGCACTTCCCGGCTGAGGGCCAGCAGATCCCCGCTGTCCAGTCGCACCCCAAGCAGCCGCTGTCCCTTTCGGGCCATCTCCTGAGCCACCCGGGCCGCCTTCCGGGCGCCCTCCAGGGTGTCGTAGGTGTCGATCAGAAAGATGGCGCGCTCCGGAAAGGTCTCGGCGAAGGCGCGGAAGGCCTCTTCCTCCTCCTCGAAGGCCATGATGAACGAGTGGGCCATGGTCCCCGTGATGGGGATGCCGTAGCGCCGGCCGGCCAGCACGTTGCTGGTGGCCTGGAACCCCACCAGATATGTGCACCGGGCCACCTTCAGTCCAGCGTCCACCCCGTGGGTCCGGCGCAGGGCGAAGTCCACCAGGGCCCGGCCCCGGGCGGCGGCCACGCACCGGGCGGCCTTGGTGGCGATCATCGTCTGCAGATGGATCTGATGGATCACATAGGTCTCGGCGATCTGGGCCTGGAGGATCGGAGCGGTGATCTCCAGGATGGGTTCGTTGGCGAACACCAGGGTGCCCTCGGGGACCGCCCACACGTCCCCGGTGAAGCGCAGGTCCGCCAGGGTCTCCAGGAAGGCTCGGGAGAAGATCCCTGTGGACTCCAGGTAGGCCAGGGCCTCCGGGGAGAAGCGGAAGCCCTCCAGGAAGCGGAGCACGTCCTCCAGGCCCGCGGCCACCAGGAAGCCCCGCTCCGGGGGCAGCTCCCGCACGAAGAGGCTGAAAGTGGCCAGGCCGGTCATCCCGTGGGCCCAGTAGGCCTGGGCCATCGTCAGTTCGTAGAGGTCGGTGACCAGGATCAGGTCTTCGGCCGAGATCATCGCCGCACCCTCCACCCGGGAAGGTCTCTTCCATCACGGATCCCCATCCATCCCCCGCGGGAGAGGCAACCGTTCCGGGGCGCGGTCATCGCCCCGCGTCCAGGAGGACCTGGCGGACGTCCTCGATCTCCGGCATGCGGCGCAAGGCCTCCAGGATCGCCGGGGGGGCGGGGTGGTCCAGGTTGATGAACGAGAGGGCGGTGCCCCCGGGCCGATCGCGCCCCAGGCGCCATTCGGCGATGTTGATCCCGTGCTCCCCCAGCAGGGTGCCCACCCGGCCGATCACCCCCGGCACGTCGCGGCTGCGCATCACCAGGAGGGCCCCCCGCGGCAACGCCTCCATAGGAAAATCGTCCACCTGGACGATGCGGGGCTCCCCCGCGAACAGGGCGCCGACGATGAGGCGGGTTTCCTTCGTCGAATGGACCCGACATGCGATGGCCTGGGCGTAGGCGCCCAGGAGACGCTGCTCGGCCTCCACGATCTGGATCCCCCGCTCCTGGGCCAGCATCGGCGCGTTCACGAAGGTCACCGCGTCCCCCAGAATGGGGGTCAGCAGGCCTTTGAGCAGGGCGACCCCCAGCGGGCGGATGGCCGAGCGCAGGTGTTCCCCACGCACGTCGATCTCCACGCGATGGATCCGCCCGCGCACCAGTTGCATCTGCAGGCTCCCCAGGACCTCCGCCAGCCGCATGAACGGCGAAAGGGAACGGTAGTCGGCTCCTTCTGGGAAGGGGAGGTTGACCACGTTGCGATAATCCCGCCCCCGCAGGGCGTCCAGGACCTGTTGGGCGATCTGGCGGCTGATCAGGCGCTGGGCCTCGCGGGTGCTGCCCCCCAGGTGGGGCACGGCCACCACCCGCTCGTGGGCGATCAGGGCCTGCAGAACGGGGGAGCGCGGCGGCTCCTCGCTGAAGGTGTCCAGGGCGGCCCCCGCCACCCGGCCGCTGTTCAGTGCCTCCAGGAGCGCCTCCTCGTCCACCACCGCCCCCCGGGCCGTGTTCACCAGGATCACCCCGGGCTTCATCTTGGCGAAGGCCTCCCGGTTGATCAGGCGGTGGGTCTCCCGGGTGAGGGGGACGTGCAGGCTCAGGATGTCGGCGCGGGCATACAGTTCGTCGAGGTCGGGGACCAGCTCGACCTGCAGGGCGGCCGCCCGCTCCTCCGGGATGTAGGGGTCGAAGGCGATGACGTGCATCTCGAAGGCCCGGGCCCGGCGGGCCACCTCGGTCCCGATGCGCCCCAGGCCCAGCAGCCCCAAGGTCTTGCCGGCCAGTTGCGCCCCCACGAACCGCTCCCGCTCCCAGCGCCCCTCTCGCAGGGAGAGCCAGGCCATCGGGATCCTACGGAGCAGCGCGAGCAACAGGGCGAAGGTGTGCTCGGCCACCGCCAGGGTGCTGGCCCCGGGGGTGTTCATCACCAGGATCCCCTTCCGCGTGGCCGCCTCGAGGTCGATGTTGTCCACCCCGATGCCGGCCCGGGCGATCACCCGCAGCCGTTCCGCCGCGGCCAGGACCTCCGCGTCCAGCCGGACCCCGCTGCGCACGATCAGGGCGTCACAGGAGCGGGCCAGTTCGCGCAGCGCCTCCGGCGTGGGGCGCCGGGCCTCCACCACCTCCACCTCCGGGTCGCTCCGCAACAGCGCCACCCCCTCCTCGTCCAGGGGGTCCGTCAGCCCGATGCGCCAGGTCATCCCGAGACCTCCCTTCGCAGCCACTCCTCGATATCGGCCAGCAGTTCCTCGACGTGGTGGGGCTGGATCTCGCCCATGTGGGCGATGCGGAAGGTCTTCCCCTTCAAGGGCCCGTAGCCGGAGGAGATCACCTTGCCCCGGGACCGCAGGAAGGCGTTCAACACCCCCACGTCGATCCCGCGGGTGTTGGCGACGCAGGTGAGGGTCCACGAGCGGAAGCCCGCCTCGGCGAAGAGGCCGAAGCGCTCGGCGGCCCACGCCTGGACCCGCTCCGCCATCCGGCGGTGGCGCTCCCAGCGGACTTCCAGCCCCTCCTCCAGGATGCGGGCCAGTTGCACGTCGGCCGCGTAAAGCAGGGAGATGGCGGGCGTGGCCGGCGTCTCCCCCCGCTCGGCGTAGCGGGCCAGGGTGAGGAGATCGAAGTAGTAGCCGCGGTGGGGCACCTCGTGGGCCTTGGCCAGCGCCCGATCGGAGACGGCGCAGAAGGCCAGCCCGGGCGGCAGGGCCAGGCATTTCTGGGAGGAAGTGAGGACGAAATCCAGCCCCCAGGCGTCCGTCTCCAGCGGCGCGCCCCCCAGCGAGGACACCGCGTCGACCAGGATCAGCACGTCCGGAGAGGCGTCCCGCACGGCTGCGGCGATCTCGGCCACCGGGTTCATCACCCCTGTGGAAGTCTCGTTGTGCACCACGGTGATGGCCTCGGCATCCGGATGGGCCGCCAGCGCTTCCAGGGCGTGTTCCGGCCGGAGGCCCCGGCCCCATTCTACCTGGACCGGGACGACCTCCTTGCCGTTGGCCTGGGCCACATGGGCCCAGCGCTCCCCGAAGGCGCCGTTGATGAGGCAGATCACCTTCCGCCGGACCAGGCTGCGGACGCCGGCCTCCCAGAGGCCGGTGCCGGAGGCGGTGACGAGGAGGACCCGGCCGCGGGTGCGAAAGACCGCCTGCAGGCGGGGGATCAGGCCCTCGAAGAGGGCGGTGAACTCAGGGCCCCGGTGTCCGATCATCGGCCGGGCCTGGGCGCGGGCCACCTCCTCCGGCACCCATGTGGGACCTGGGATGAAGAGCATCGGCGCGGACATCAGGCCACCTCCGGCCATGCGGATTCCCATGCCGCCAGGAAGCGGGCCTGGCGCTCGGGGTCTCGGAAGCGGGCCTCGCCCGTCCGGAAGGCCTGCAGGCCCCGGCGCAGGACCTCCTCCGCTGGCGTTCCCCGCAGGCGGGCCGCCCGCTCCGGCGACAGGGCCAGCGGAAGCACCGGGGCCAGCGAGGCGCCCGTCAGGTAGACGGCGGCCTCCGCCGCCACCCGCTCCCGGCGGAAAACGCCCCCGAAGCCAACAAAGAGATGAACCGCCGGCTGGGCCATCAGGTCCGTGACCCCGTCGCCCACCAGCATCAGCCGCTGCCCCGGGGTCCGCCACCGCTCCAGCCAGGCGACCTTGCCCGCCGTGGTGGTCAAGGGGGATGGCATCGGCGCCACCGCCGGTCCCAGGGCGGCCTCCCGATGCCACCACGGGCCGGCGAAGGGATCGTAGCGCACCGGGACCGCATGGATGCGCTCCGGGGGAAGGCCCAGGCGGCGCCCCAGCGGGCGGACCGCCTCCTCCAGCCCGGCGCTCAGGAGGTGGACACGGACGTCGCAGGCTTGGAGGGCCCGGATCACCCCCTCGGCGTCGGGGACCAGCCGTTCCGCGTAGAGGCGGGCCAGGCGGCGCAGTTCCTCACGGGAAGGCTGGATCCGGCGCAAGCGCGCCGCATACACCGCCTCGAGGGGGAGCGTCCCCGCCATCGCCGCCTCCGTGAGGGCCGAGATCTCCGCCTCCAGGCCCCGCCACCGGGCCAGTTCCACGATCCCCTCCACCGCGCACAAGGTCCCATCGCAATCGAAGAACACATCGGTGAACGAGACCCAACGGGCCAGGGCCATCGCTCTTCCCCACCAGGCATCGGATCGATTGTGCAGATTATAACACAAAGCGGGGCCTCGATCGGGGGTGGTGCCATTGTCCCTGAAGGCTTCTGCCCGGACGGCGGCAGCCCGGGCGGGATCCGGGAACCGCCGTTCTCCCCTCGGGGCCTGTCCTTGACAACCCTTCCCGGTCGGATAAGATAATCCCCCAAATCTGCGGCCGTCGGCGGGGGAACACGATGCGGGGGATCCTGGCGCTGGAGGACGGCTCCATCTTTGTCGGGGAGGCCTTCGGGGCGCGGGCCACGGTGGTCGGCGAGATCGTCTTCCACACCGCCATGACCGGCTATCAGGAGATCCTCACCGATCCTTCCTACCGGGGCCAGATGGTGGTGATGACCTGCTCCCACATCGGCAACGTAGGGGTGAACGAGGAAGATGTGGAGAGCGATCGTCCCCAGGTGGCCGCCTTCATCATCCGCGCCCTGAGCCCGATCGTGTCCAACTGGCGGGCCCGGGAGCCTCTCGCGGATTACCTGGCCCGCCATGGCGTCCCCGGCCTGGCCGGGGTGGACACCCGGGCCATCACGCGGCGCATCCGGGAGCGGGGGACGATGAAAGCTGCCCTCTCCACAGAGGGCCTCGACCCTGAGGTCTTGGTCGAGCGGGCGCGGGCCTGGGAGGGCCTGGAGGGGCGGGATATGGTGCGGGAGGTCACCTGCGCCGTCCCCTACGAATGGACAGAGGGCCATGGCCGGTGGCAGCCCCACGGCTTCCGCCCCGAGGCCGGGGGGCGGCGGCACGTGGTGGTTTACGATTTCGGCGTCAAGCGCTCCATCCTCCGTCGCCTGGTCGACCGGGGCTGCCGCGTGACGGTGGTGCCGGCGTACACCCCAGCGGAGGAGGCCCTCCGCCTCCGGCCCGATGGGATCGTCCTCTCCAACGGCCCGGGGGACCCGGCTGGGCTGCCGGAGATCGTCGGGATCGTCCGCCGCCTCCTGGAGGCGGAAATCCCCCTCTTCGGCATCTGCCTGGGCCATCAGCTGATCGCCCGGGCCCTCGGGGCGCGGACCTACAAGCTGCCCTTCGGCCACCACGGCAGCAACCATCCGGTGGTCGACCGGTCCACCGGCCGCGTCCAGATCACCGCCCAGAACCACAACTATGCGGTGGACCCGGACACGCTGGATCTGGGTCAGGTGGAGATCACCCACCTGAACCGGAACGACGGGACGGTGGAGGGGCTGGCGTTGAGGGGCCGGCCGGTCTTTTCCGTGCAATACCATCCGGAGGCCAACCCAGGCCCCCATGACGCCGACCCGCTGTTCGACCGGTGGGTGGGGCTGCTGGGCGGAGGGTGACGCCGGGATCCTGATTCCGGTGATCGGCCGATGCCGCGACGGACAGATATCCGCTCGATCCTGGTGATCGGTTCGGGCCCCATCGTCATCGGCCAGGCGGCCGAGTTCGACTACTCGGGGACCCAAGCCCTCAAGGCCTTGCGACGGGAGGGCTACCGGGTGATCCTGGTCAACTCCAACCCCGCCACCATCATGACCGACCTGGAGTTCGCCGATGCCACCTACATCGAGCCCCTGGTCCCTGAGATCGTCGAGCAGATCATCGCCCGGGAGCGGCCGGACGCGCTGCTGCCCACCCTGGGGGGGCAGACCGCCCTCAACCTGGCCGTGGCCCTGCACGCGGGCGGGGTGCTCCAGCGCTACGGGGTGGAACTGATCGGCGCCTCACCCCAGGCCATCCGCATCGCCGAGGACCGCCTGGCCTTCAAGGAGGCCATGGAGCGGGCGGGCCTCGAGGTCCCCCGCAGCATCCTGGCCCGTTCGGTGGCGGAGGCCGTCGACTTCGCCGAGCGCAACGGCTACCCGGTCCTCATCCGGCCCTCCTTCACGCTGGGCGGGACCGGGGCCGGGGTGGCGCGGACCCGGGCGGAGCTGATCGACATGGTCGACCAAGCCCTGCGCTGGAGCCCGGTGGGATCCGCTCTGATTGAGGAATCGTTGCTGGGCTGGAAGGAGTTCGAACTGGAGGTCATGCGGGACCGCCACGACAACTTCGTGGTGGTGTGCGCCATCGAGAACCTGGACCCCATGGGGGTGCACACCGGGGATTCCATCACCGTGGCCCCGGCCCAGACCCTCACCGACCGGGAATACCAGCGGATGCGGGACTGGGCGCGGGCGGTGATGCACGCGGTGGGGGTGGAGACGGGGGGCTCCAACGTCCAGTTCGCCGTCAACCCCCGCGACGGCCGGATGCGGGTCATCGAGATGAACCCCCGGGTCTCCCGCTCCTCCGCCCTGGCCTCCAAGGCCACCGGCTTCCCCATCGCCAAGATCGCAGCGCTGCTGGCGGTGGGCTACACCCTGGACGAGATCCGCAACGAGATCACCCGCCGCACAGTGGCCGCCTTCGAGCCGGCCCTGGATTACGTGGTGGTGAAGATCCCCCGCTGGGCCTTCGAAAAGTTTCCGGGGGCCGATCCCACCTTGGGCCCGCAGATGAAGTCGGTAGGGGAGGTGATGGCCATCGGGCGGACGTTCCCGGAGGCCCTGCAGAAGGCCATGCGGGGGCTGGAGATCGGGGCCAAAGGGTTCGAGGGCTTCCCCCCGGGCCGGCGGCCGGCGGACCTGCGGGCGGCGCTGGCGTGCCCCCACCCGGACCGCCTGCGGGCGGTTCATGATGCCCTGATGGAGGGGATGGCCGTCGAGGAGGTGGCCGCCCTCACCGGCTACGACCCGTGGTTCGTGGCCCAGATGGCGGCGCTGGTGGAGCGGGAACGGGAACTGCGCCGCCACACCCTGCACACCGTCCCTGCGGACCTGCTGCGCCGGGCCAAGCGGGAGGGCTTCTCCGACGCGCAACTGGCGGCCTTCTTCGGCTGTGCCGAGGAGGAGGTCCGCCGGCGGCGGGAGGCCATGGGGATCCGTCCCCGCTATGCCCAGGTCGACACCTGCGCAGCGGAGTTCGAGGCCTACACGCCGTACCTCTACAGCACCTACGAGGAAAGCGACGAGGCGCCGCCGGCCGACCGTCCCAAGGTGGTCATCATCGGGAGCGGGCCCAACCGCATCGGGCAGGGGATCGAGTTCGACTACAGTTGCTGCCAGGCGGCCTTCGCCCTGCGGGAGATGGGGATCGAGTCGATCATGGTCAACTCCAACCCGGAGACGGTGAGCACGGACTACGACACCTCGGATCGCCTCTACTTCGAGCCCCTGACCCTGGAGGATGTGCTGAACATCGTCGAGCGGGAACGGCCCCTCGGGGTCATCGTCCAGTTCGGCGGCCAGACCGCCTTGAACCTGACCCTGCCCCTGCACCGCGCGGGGGTCCGCATCTTGGGCACCTCCCCCGACGCCATCGACCTGGCGGAAGACCGGGGCCGGTTCAGCGCCCTGCTGCGAGACCTGGACATCCCCCAGCCCGAGCACGGGACGGCGACCTCGGTCGAGGAGGCGGTCGCTGTGGCCGGGCGCATCGGCTATCCCGTCCTGGTGCGGCCCAGTTACGTGCTGGGCGGCCGCGCCATGGCCATCTGCTATGATGCGGAGGCCCTGCGGGCCTACATGCAGGAGGCCGTCGGGGTCTCGCCGGAACGCCCCGTGCTCATCGATCGCTTCCTAGAGGACGCCTACGAGGCGGAGGTGGACGCGGTGGCCGACGGCCGGCGGGTGGTCATCGGGGGGATCCTCCAGCACATCGAGGAGGCGGGGGTGCACTCCGGCGACTCCGCCTGCGTGCTGCCCCCCTACAAGATCTCCCGCTATCATCTCCAGATCATCGAGGAATACACCGAGCGCATCGCCCTGGCCCTGGGGGTGCGGGGGCTGATCAACATCCAGTTCGCCATCAAGGACGACATCGTCTACGTGCTGGAGGCGAACCCGCGGGCCTCCCGGACGGTGCCCTTCATCAGCAAGGCCACGGGGGTCCCCCTGGCCCGCATCGCCACCCGCGTGATGCTCGGACAGTCCTTGGAGGAGATCGGCTTCACCCGCTCCCCGGAGGTCCGGGCCTTCTTCGTGAAGGAGGCCGTCCTGCCCTTCCGGAAACTCCCGGGGTCCGACGCCCTTCTGGGCCCGGAGATGAAATCCACGGGGGAGGTGATGGGCTGGGCGGAGGGCTTCGGGCACGCCTTCGCCAAGGCGGAGATGGCGGCGGGGGACGCGTTGCCGTTGCGCGGGGCGGTGTTGATCTCGGTCAACGATTACGATAAGGGGAACGCTCTCCAGATCGCCCGGGACTTCCACCGCCTGGGCTTCCGGCTGTTGGCCACCCGGGGGACGGCGGCCTTCCTGGGGCGGGCGGGGCTGCCGGTGGAGGTGGTCAACAAGGTGAGCGAGGGCTCGCCGCACGTGGTGGACGCCATCCGGGAGGGGCGGGTCCAGTTGATCGTGAACACCCCGCTGGGCCCGCGGGCCTACACCGACGGCATGCGGATCCGGCAGGCGGCGGTGCGCTACGGCGTGCCGCTGCTGACCACCCTCTCGGCCGCCGCCGCCGCCGTGCAAGCCATCCGGGCCATGCGGGAGCGCTCCTTCACCGTGCGCAGCCTGCAGGAGCTGTATCGGGACGCCGGACGGCCCCGGGATCCGTAGGGAAGGGGCGCGGCCAGCGGCAGCCCAATCACGGCGTCGATTCTAAGGGTCTGGACTCGGCCCCAGCAGCGCCGCGTCCGGCTCCCGGCCCGCGGCCCGGCAGGCTTCGAGGTAGTTGTTGCGCAGATCGATCATGAGTTCGCCAAACGCCTCGGGCAGGCGGCGGAAGAACGGGGTAAGCACCCGCACCCCCTCCGCAAACGCGTCCGCGGCCTCCCCGTGGCGCTCCATCCCTCGGAGCACCGTGCCCATGGTCCCCAGGCTCCTGGCCAGGT
>NZ_PSLG01000110.1:1906-3395 GCF_040289485.1 Thermoflexus sp. | reverse complement strand
GGCCCGCGCGGCGGCCCGGGCCGCATGGGCCTGCCGGCGCAGCCGAAGGATCCCCGCCCCCGCCGCCAGCAGCACGGCCCCTGTCCCCAACAGCGCCCCCAGCGTCCCCGCGTCCATGCGGGCTCCTCATCCATCGAACCGATAGCCGATGCCGCGCACCGTGACGATGCGCCGGGGGTGGGCCGGGTCTTCCTCGATCTTCTCCCGCAGCCACCGGATGTGGGTGTCCACGGTGCGGGTGTCTACTGGGCACTCCACGCCCCAGACCCGCTCCAGCAGGAAGGCGCGGCTGAGCACGCGGCCGCGGTTCTGGATCAGCGTGGCCAGCAGGTCGAACTCTTTCATGGTCAGCCGCAGTTCCTGCTCCCCCCGGTAGGCCTTGCGGGCCAGGAGGTCCACGGTGAGGTCGCCGGCGGCGAGGCGGGTGGCGGGACGGCCCCGGGCCCGGCGCAGGAGGGCCCGGATGCGGGCGATCAGTTCCCCGGTGTGGAAGGGCTTCACCACGTAATCGTCAGCTCCCGTCTCCAGCCCGATGATCCGATCCACCGGGCCGCTCCGGGCGGTCAACATCAGGATGGGCACGTCGCTTTCTTTCCGGAGGATGCGACAGACGGAGAGACCGTCGAGGGTGGGGAGCATCACGTCCAGGACGATCAGATCGGGGGCGGCGGCGCGGGCCAGTTCCAGCGCCTCACCGCCGTCCCCCGTGGCGAGGACCTCAAACCCCTCCCGACGCAGCTGCTCCGCCAGGGTCTCCCGCAGTGCGGCGTCGTCCTCCACCACCAGCAACCGCATCGCCGGTCCTTGCAGCGATCTTCTTTCCATGCTGGCATGGAGGGGACGCCTCCGCAAGCCGGCGCCTACGGGGAATCCACCGCGAGGACCGCGTCGGCCACGATAGAGCCATCGGGCTGCTGGAAGCCCACCAGGGAGACGACCTGATCCGGACGGAGCGCGCCCTCGACGGCGGTGCTGGGGAGCACAAAGACCCGGCGGCCGTCGATGCGGAAGCCGTCCGGGAGGACGGCTTCGACGGTCCCGTCCATCTCGACCTCCGTGCCGGGGCGCCGCAGCACCTCGATGGCCTCAGCCTGCAGCGCGCCGTCCGGCCGGCGGAGGCCCCAAACGGTGACGTAGATGCCGGGCGGGAGGGGTCCCTCGGGATCCACCGTGGGATCTGCTCCCACCCGCTGCCCGTGGATTCGATAGCCCCCCGGGAGCACCGCTTCGATGACGCCCTCCAGGATCACCACCTCCTCGTTGGAACCTCCGCCCGGGGCGGGCGCCGCCCGGGTCGCCGGCGCCAGCGGCGCGGCCGGGGTAGCCTGGGCCGCCGAGAGAGGAGTGGGGTGCGGAGCCGCTGGAAGGACCCCGCACCCCAGCAGCAGGCCGCTCCCGGCGATCGACAGGGCCAGCCAGAGCCGGTGACAGGCGCTCACCGGATCCCCTCCTCAGAGACGCGGCTCACGGCCGTCGGGTCGGTCGGGGG
>NZ_PSLG01000110.1:0-1886 GCF_040289485.1 Thermoflexus sp. | reverse complement strand
CCCCGGGTGTGGCGGGCGCCGTCGGCTGCGGCTCCCGGGCGACCACCGTCCGGGCCACCCAAGTCCCGTCGGGCGCCCCTACAGCACGGACGACCACCCTCATCCCCGGCTGGAGGTCCGAGAGGGAGGCGTTGGGGCGGCCGGGGACCCGGAAGCGGGTTTGGGCGTTCGTGGCCACCCGGACCTCACCGTCCTTCGTCTGGAGCACCAGGGTGGTTCCGTCAACGGCGGTCAGGGTGCCCCGGAAGAGTCGATGGGGTCGTCGGGCGACCACCCGGCCGGCCAGGAAGGTCCCTTTCACCTCGTGGCCGATGACGGTGACGGGATAGCCGGCCCCCAGGTCGGACCAGGTGGGGGAGATCACCCCGGTCAGGTGCAGGCGGGTGTTCGCCGTCCATTCCACCGAGATCACCTCCCCGCGGCGGGTCTCCACCTCCATCCGCCGGGCGGCTCCATCGATCCTGCGGATGGTCCCGTGGCGCACCTGAGTGGGCCCCCGGACGATCACCCAGTTCGCCGCGAGGGTCTTGCCGGCCTCCACCCAGCGGCCGTGGACCAAGACGCGATCGCCGGTTCGGACCTCCCCCAGCCCGGCCCGCATGAAGCCGGGGACATGGAAGCGGGTGGTTTCAGCGATTTGCACAGCCACCGAGCCGAAACGCTCGGTCGCAACGGTCAGGGCCTTGTCCCCGATGGCCGTCACCGTGCCCCGGACGGTCGCCGGGTGGGCCGGTGCGGGCGTCGGCGGCGCCGATGGGGTAGGTTCTTGGGCCCCCGCGACCCCTGTCGTCACCAGCGCCAACAGGCTTAGGAGGACCAGCACGAGCATCCCGCGACGCATCGCGCACCTCCGAAATGTTTGGTGTGCCCCCAGAGGGGGCTCTCTCCACTGCATTTAACGGACAGGATGGCGCCCGGTGACGGGCCTCCGATCCTCCCGTCCAGAACCCCTCGGGTGGCCTGCCACGAAAACAGTCCAATAGTAAGACAAATATAACGATATTTACACACGAGGAGGCTCCTTCACACCCTTCTTGACGGTTCCAGTGGATGTCTCCGCGAAGCCAGCGTTGGGCCCCGGGGAATTCCATTGTTACGCTTATGAGATCGTCTTCTCCCCGATCCCCAACGCCCAGGCGTATCGCAACCACGCCATCGTGACCATCCTCAACCACTCCGGCCGCCTGGGGGAGCCGTGGGGCCCAGAGCCGAAGGCGGGCTTCTCCCTCCCAGAGCATCCGACCGTCAGCGCGGTGGACGCCTCTGCTCGCGGGACCGATGTAGCGCATTGTCCATCCGGCTTCGCCTGCGCGCCCAGCGAGACGGGGCCGTGGGATTTCCAAGGCTCGGGCCAGGTCGTCTTCACCAAGGTCGTCACCAACGTGGCGGCCTGCGATGCCACCGCCGGGTTGCACAACATCGCCACCCTCCGCGAATCGGACACGCATGAGACCCGCACGGCCGAGGCGACGGTGCATCTGACGGCGCCGCCGTGTCCGGTGGGCTGTGTGTGGACCCCGGGCTTCTGGAAGACGCATCCCGACGCTTGGCCGTCGGGCTTCCATCCGGTCGATCCCTGCTTCTCCAGCGGCAAGACCTGGAGGGAGGCCCTTTGGACGCCCCCGCGGGGCGACGCCTACTTCATCCTGGCCCACCCATACATTGCCGCCGCCTTGAACCGCGCCTCGGGCGCCTCGTTGCCGTCGGAGGTCGAGGCCGCCTTCAACGCCGCGACCAAGTGGTTCGGAAGCCATCGCCCGGGCGTCCCGGCCGCCTCGCCCGACGGGCAGGAAGTGATTCGCCACGCGGAGGTGCTGGCGGCCTACAACGAGGGGTTGACAACAGCTGACATTTTTATTATCAGCCATTTCAGCCACGAAGCTTTC
>NZ_PSLG01000022.1:0-30634 GCF_040289485.1 Thermoflexus sp. | reverse complement strand
CGAAGTTGAAGACCAGGGCGAGGACGAGCGCCGTCACCGCCCCGCCCCGCCCGCCGAGGGCGAGGCCCAGCGCCGCCCCGAGCAGCAGGCCCACCACCAGGGCGCCTCCGGCGAAGAGGTAGACCAGTTCCAAGGACACCATCGCCTGCCCCGCCTTCCAAAGTGGGGATTCTCACCCACAGTTTACCGGAACGGGACGGCGCAGGGAAGGAACGGGCCGGCGGCGCCCCTCACGGATGCACCCACACCCAGGTGCCGGGTTGCTCCGGCGTCGCCCGCACGAAGGGGCCGTCCCCGGCGGGCTCCGCCCACGCGAACAGCCAGCGGGCGTCCCGCGGCGCCAGGTTCACGCACCCCCGGCTCTGCGGGAACCCGAAGCGGTCGTGCCAGTAGGCCCCGTGGAGGGCATAGCCTTCGTGGAAGAACATGGTCCACGGGACATCCTCCAGATAGTAATAGCCGAAGATGTTCCCAGCCATCCGCGCCGTGCGGGCCTTGATCTGGATGGGGAAGAGGCCGATCACCGTGGGGGTTCGAGAGCGGCCCGAGGAGATCAGCGTGGCATACACCAGCCGGTCCCCTTCGTAGGCGGCCAGTGTCTGCTCGTAGAGGTTGACCTCGATCCACTTCGCCCCCGGCGGGATGCCCTGCGGGGGCCGGGTGGGGAACACCAGGCCCACAAACCGCGCGGCCACCCACTGGTCCGGACCGATGCGATACCATTTGGTCCCCCCGACCTTCCGCGTCTCTGCCACCACGATCGGCGTGTAACGCCCCAGGATCGGCGCTTGGGGGTCCGGGGCTTCCCCGGGTGCCCGGGCCGGGCGCACCGCCTGGACGATCCAGCCGAAGGGCTGGGTGGGAGGCGTCTCAAAGGCCAGCCCTTGGAAGGCCGAGGGGGCCCCGAAGGCTAGGAAGCCCGCCTCCATGTATTCGCCCGGGTTGATCTGGTAGAACACCCGTCCCCCTGCCTCCGCCCGCCCGTGCACGCTCACCCAGACGTAGCCGGGCGGGAACACCCGAACCGGAGGACCGCCCCTCAGGGCCTCCTCTGGGGATCGATAGACCGGGGCAGGGGTCTTCACGAAGGCATAGGAGAAAGGGACCAGTCCCTCGCTCCGGGCCGTCGGCCGGGCCCGGGGGATCGACCGGCCGGCCGTGGGACGAGGGCAGAACGCCAGGTCCCCATCCGGGGGGACGCACCGGACAGCCGCGGAGGCCGCCATCCCGATCGCCAGACCCACCCCCACGAGGAAAACAACCGCCATCAGCCCGCTCCGCAGGGTTGTTCGTTCTCTCTAAGTATAACGTCTATAACGTCCCTTATGTTCCGTTCGGGTCGGCGGTTCTGGCGCCGAGGGCCTCCTCCAGGCGGATCCAGACGATAGGCCCCCGGGGGCGCCGGACGGGGATGGGTTCGGGGAAAGCCTGGGGGTCCGTGAGGATCCAGACGTAGAGGGGCCGGCCCCGGGCGTAGGCCTCGAGGAAGGCAGGATCCGCCCGGTGGCGCGTCCGATACCGGCGCAGGACCTCGACGGAGACCGGCCCCCGCACATCGGCCAGGACCACGGTCCCGATCCAGCCCCGCGGGCTGATGATGCCGATGCGCCCTCGCACGTGGGTGGGGTAGCGCCGGATCTCCCACGTCTTCTCTCCGGAGACGATATCGGTGGCGTAGGGCTCCCGGACGATCAGCCCCAGTTCCGGCGTCCGCATGGCTTTCCCGAACCCCCAGCGCCATCCCATGGGCCTTTCACGGAGGGACAGCGGCCAAATACAATTTTATGAGATCGCGGAGAACCGTGGGGCTTCCGCCGTTGCGGCCGGCGGGAACCCTTCGCCGGGGAGGAGGGGCACGAAGAGTGGATGAAGGCAGATCCTTCGGAGGCGATCGGATGCAGGTCCTGACGGTGGCGCAGATGCGCCAGGCGGAGGCGGCCGCCGACGCGGCCGGCCATACCTATGCCCGGATGATGGAGCGGGCCGGCCGGGCGGTGGCCCAGGAGATCATGCGACGGATGCCCGTCCGCGGCCGCCGCATTCTGATCCTGGTCGGCCCGGGGAACAACGGGGGCGACGGACTAACGGCGGCCCGCTTCCTGCAAGAGGCCGGGGCCGAGGTGGGATGCTACCTGCTGAAGCCCCGCGAGGAGACCGACCCGGTCCTCCAGGCGGCCCGCGCGGCGGGTTGTTTCATCGCCCAGGCCCCCGACGATCGCACCGGCCGGGTGCTGCGGCTCTGGCTCCGCAGCACCGCGGTCGTTGTGGATGCCCTCCTGGGGACCGGGACGGCGCGCCCGCTGGAGGGCGATCTGCTCCGGATCCTCCAGGCCGTCCGGGCAGAGGTGAGCGAGCGCCGGCCGTGGCCGGCCTCGTTCTTCGCGCCCGGACCCCCCCTTATCCCAGCCGGCCTCATCGACCGGACCCCACCGGAGCCGTGGCTGGTGGCGGTGGACGGGCCGACCGGGATGCACTACGACACCGGCGGCCTGGACCCCCACGCGTTCCACGCCGACCTCACGGTCACTTTTGCCTATCCCAAGGTCGGCCACTTCCGGTTCCCGGCGGCCCACGCGGTTGGGGAACTGGTCGTCGCCGATATCGGGATCGAGCCGAAATGGGTCCCCGAGGCCGCCTTCGAGGTGATGGACGCAGCGATGGCGCAGGCCTGGCGCCCGCCCCGCCCGGCCGATGCCCACAAGAACACCTTTGGGAAGGTCGCTGTGGTCGCCGGATCCGTCCACTACCCCGGCGCGCCTGTCCTGGCCGCCCAGGCGGCCGCGCGGGCCGGGGCGGGCTGGGTGACCCTCGCTGTCCCCCGGAGCATCTATCCGGTCCTCGCCGCCCGCACGGCCGAGATCACCTACTTGCTACTGCCGGACGAACTGGGGGTCCTGGTCCCGGACGCCGTCGAGGTCCTGGGACGGGCCCTGGAGGGCTACGCCGCCCTTGTCCTGGGGCCTGGGCTGACCCAGGAGAAGGAGGCCGTGGCTTTCGTGCATCACATGTTCGGCATGGAGCCAGCCGCCAAGCGGGGCCGGATCGGGTTCCAGGTAGAGGAAACGCCGGCCCGTCCCCCCGCTCCCGCCAACCGCTGGCCGCCGCTGGTGGTGGACGCCGATGGGCTGAACGCCCTGGCCCAGGCGCGGGATTGGGCGGCCCGGCTGCCCGGACCGGCCATCCTCACCCCGCACCCGGGGGAGATGGCCCGGCTGACCGGCCTTCCCAAAGCGGCGATCGAGGAGGACCGCCTGGGGACAGCCCGGCGCTTCGCCCAGGAATGGGGACACGTGGTGGTGCTCAAGGGCGCCTTCACCGTGGTCGCCGCGCCGGACGGCCGGGCGCTGGTGATGCCCTTCGCCAACCCGGCCTTGGCCACGGCCGGCACCGGGGATGTGCTGGCCGGGATCCTCGCCGCCCTGCGGGCGCAGGGGCTGCCTCCCTTCGAGGCGGCCGCCTTGGGGACTTACCTGCACGGCCTCGCCGGAGAACTGGCCCGCCGCGAGATCGGGGCGGCCGGCGTGGTGGCCGGGGACCTGATCCCCCGCCTGCCCCTCGTCCGTCGGGCCCTCGATAGCTAAAGGGAGATTCCCGTGGGCGCGGACGCCGCCCGCTGGCTGGAGGGGCTGGATCCCCGCGACCCGCCGCGCCTGCGCTGGGTCCTTCGGGCCCATCCCGGGGCTCGGCGCATCGGCGTGCTGTCGGCCGCCTTCAACCCCCCTACCCGGGCCCATCTGGCCCTGGCCGAGGCCGCCCGGGCCGCCCTCGAATTGGAAGAAGTGGTGCTCTTGCTGGCCCTGACCCACGTGGAGAAGCCCCTGATCGGGTTCGGGCTTTCTGAGCGCTTGGAGATGCTGCAGGCCATCGCCTGCGGGCGGGCCGGATACAGCGTGGCCCTGTGCAACCGCCCCCGCTTCTTCGAGAAGGCCATCGCCTTCCGCGAGGCCCTGGGAGAAGTGGATGCGCTCTTCTTCCTGATGGGCGGGGACACCCTGGTCCGCCTCTTCGATCCCCGCTACTATCCCGATCTTCCCCTGGAGGCAGCCCTGGAGTGCTTCTTCACCCTCGCCGAGGCGGCCGTCGCCCCGCGGCCCCCCTGGGATCGCCAGGCCATGGAGGCCTTCCTCGAGGATCCCGCCCGCGCCCGCTACCGGCCCCGTATCCACTGGCTCGCCCTCCCCGAAGCCCTCGCCGGCATCTCCTCCTCGGAGGTCCGCGCCCGTCGCCAGCGGGGGGAGCCGGTGGACGACGCCGTGCCCCCTGAGATCCGGCCATGGTTGGGCGGGCTCCTCTGATCTCTTTATGGATCCCAACGCTGCCCCCGGCGGTTTCTGGATCAGAGGATTTTCCGTTCCCCCTCGGCGGTAGCTTTTTCGATTACAATACTGAGGGGAAGTGCCGAACAGGAGACGCCGGTGCGGAGGGACCGAGGGCAGGCGCTGGTGCTGCTGGGGCTGGCCTTCGCCGGGCTTCTGGCGTTGCTCGCCCTGGCCATCGACGGGGGGGAACGCCCTCGTCCAGCGGCGGCGGGCCCAGAACGCCGCCGACGCGGCGGCCCTGGCGGGGGCGCGCCGGCTGTGGGAGATCCGGCGCGCTGGGGGCAGTGAGGCCGATCTGATCGCCGCCCTCCAGCAGGCCATCGACGCCCATGGGGCCTTCAACGTGGAGGGCCAGCCCAACCGCTTCGAGGCCGTCTATGTGGACGAGCAGGGGAACCCCCTCGGCCCGGTGGGTGGGGGGATCCCTGGGAACGCCCGCGGGGTGCGGGTGACGGTGATCAACCGCTTTGACGCCTTCTTCGCCGGCGTCTTCGGCTTCGATCCCATGGAGGTCCGCGCCCTGGCCGCCGCGGTTTACCGCCAGGCTCCCGCCTGCGCCTTCGCCCTTTTCGCCGAGGGCGCCCTGCAGGCCAAGTTCGCCCTCCTCTCTGTCGGAGGAGGTGTTCACGCTGGGACCGACCTCACACTGCGTTGGGCGGGGAGGATCGAGGGACCCTGCGAATACGGCGCCCACGCCGACATCGCGCTGGGGATCATTTGCGCCGGCGGGCAGGTGCCGGCCCCCTTCCAGCCCCTCCCTGCCCTCTACGCGCCAGGCGACTTCGCCCCCGGAGGGCCGTTGTGGAACGCCTACGCTGGGGATCGCTACTGCCTGATCCCGGAGGACCCCCACCAGCCCGTCGTGCTGGACGCCCATCCCGCAGGCACCGTCGATCCCCTCAACGGGCGTTGTCTCACGGTCCAGGGGGGGCAACGGGTCCGCCTGCGGGACGGGCTGGTTTACGTGGGTGGGGACGCCCGGGTGATCCGGAGCCAGGGCCGGGCCACGATCCGGGCCACGCTCACGCTGGCCACGACGGGCGTGCTGCGTCTGGACGACCCGGACAACGCCTATGAATTGGTTCCGGCCCTGAGGGATCCCCCGCATGGCGCGCCGCTCCTCGTGGCCGGGGGAGCCATCACGATCACCACCCCCTCCCAGTGGCAATGGGAGGGCCTGATTTTCGCGGAGGGCGGCCCCGTTGCGCTGTCGGCACCCATCGCCTGGTCCGACCGCGGGGCGATCTATGGCCGGGCGCTCGAGCTGAAGGGAGGGCAGTTGAACCTGCGTTTCGATCCCTCGGTGTGCCCGCCGGTGGGGGCTCGGGTGGAGCTGCTGCGATGAGCGGGGCGCTGGCGCTTCTGGGGCTTGGGCTGGTGCTGGCGGGGATCCTCGTTTTCTTCCTCGGGCCGGAGCCGGGGGAGGCCTCGGCGGGTGTGCCGCCGTTCTATCGGGAGGGCCTCGATCGGTGGCTGCAGGTCCGGGCCCGGCTCTGGGCCCTCGGGCAGCGGTGGGAACGGGGCCTCCGCCGCCGCCTGCTCGCGGCAGACCTCCCCTGGCGCCCCATCGAGTTCGTCGGCTTGACGCTCTTGCTGGCGGGGCTCGGGGCGTGGGGCGGGTGGAGGATCTACCGGCTGCCGGGTTTGGCCGTCGCCGGCGCCCTCGCCGGCGGCGCCCTCCCCGTCCTGTGGCTTCACCATCGTCGGGCCGGCCGGCAGCGGCGGCTGGAGGCCCAACTGGCCGACGCCCTGCTGCAGATCGCGGGGGCCATGCGGGCGGGCGCGAGCCTGCCCGCCGCCCTGCAACAGGCCGCGGACCAGCTCCCTCCGCCCATCGGCCTGGAGCTGCGGCGGGTGGTCCTGGAGTTCCACCTCGGGATCCCCCTCGCCCAGGCCCTGGAGCATCTGCGGGCCCGCGTCCCCAGCGAGGACCTCTCGATGGCCATCACCGCCATCCAGATCCACCAACAGGTCGGTGGGAACCTCCCCGAGTCCCTGGAGCGGGTGGCCGCCCGGATCCGCGAGCGGGTCTATTTGCGGGACGAGATCCGCGCCCTGACCGCCTCCCAGCGCCTGAGTGCCCAGATCATGGCCGTCCTCCCGCTGGTCCTCTGGCTGATCCTCTTCCCCCTCAACCGCCGCTATATGATGCGCTTCTTCACCAGCGGCCTGCTCGGCTACGCGCTGCTGGCCCTGATCCTCTTCCTGGTCCTCGCCGGCCTTCTGGTCGTCCGTCGGGCCACCCGGCTGGAGGTCTGACGCGGGGCGGCGAAAAATGGCCCGCGGGGGGCCGCCCGCTATAATCCAAGAGAAGGGAACCCGGGGACCGGCAGTCCCCGGCGAAGCCGGAGCGCGGAGGAGAGGTTCCCGGGATGGCGATTCCGGTACCCTTTGAAGAGCCGAGGAGTCCGTTCTGCCGCCTGCTGAAGAACCGGGTGGACCTCTACCACGTCCCCTTCAGCGAACGGTCCTCGCGCATGATGCTCTTCGCCGAGGACCTGAGGCCAGGGGTGCCCGCCCTCTACATCAAACTGGCCGAGCGTTGGGAGAAACAGCAGGAGAAGTTCGGGGACTACCGCCGGCGCCATCCCATCGTGGAGCGCCTGGTCTTCCTCGGGCCGGACGGGGAGCCGTTGCCGGCGACCTTCACCACCTACCCCCACGCCGTCTTCGTGCACACCCCCCTGGGTTCCGTCGGGCTGACCTTCAACGACCCGGAGGCCCTCTACCTGGCGCTGCCGCCCCAGCCCATCGGACTGCAGTTCGTCGCCCAGGCAGAGACCGCCCAGGCCGACCGCCGGGGCGGGATCCTGCGTGGGGTGCGCAACTTGGCCTACACCACCAACGCCCGGCTGCGGCGCAACCAGATCGAGTCGGCGGGCCCTGGCCTTTTCCGGGTGACCTTCCAGGTGGAGCCGACGCCCGACGCCGCCGTCCTGCTGAACATCACGCCCCGGCTGGGGTTCAACCGGGCCCTTCGCCCCGCCCTTCCCGTCTTCCAGGAGGCGGAGGCCCGCTGGCACGATTGGTTCGCCGCCGCGCCCCCCGTCCACGAGGCCCTGGCGCCCCAGTATTACTACGCCTGGTGGGTGATGCGGGCGGGCCTGATCTCCCCCCGCTTCTACATGACCCGCGAGGGGATGACCCCCAGCAAGATCCATTACGTGGGGGTGTGGCAGTGGGATGCCTGCTTCCACGCCCTGGCCTATCGCTACATCGACCTCCGGCTGGCCGAGGACCAGATCCGGCTGGTGCTGGACCACCAGCGGGAGGACGGCATGGTCCCCGACGCCGTCCACGACGAGGGGCGGGTGACCCACCTCTCCCTGCCGGTGGATGCCGACGTGACCAAGCCCCCCATCACCGCGTGGGCTGCCTGGAAGATCTACGAGATGGGCGGCGACCGCGACTTCCTGGACGAGATCTACGAGCCGCTGGTGCGCTGGAACCGCTGGTGGTTCGAGAAGAACGATGACGACCGGGACGGGCTGTGTCAGTATAACCACCCCTTCTCCTCCGGGTGGGACGACTCGCCGGTGTGGGACGAGGGGATGCCGGTGGAATCCCCCGACCTCAACACCTACCTGGTGCTGCAGATGGAGCACCTGGCCCGCATCGCCGAGGTGATCGGTGAGAAGGAAGACGCTGTCCGCTGGCGAGCCGAGGCGGAGGCCCTCACCCGGCGGATGATCGCGGCGATGTGGGACCCGGAGGCGGGGCTCTTCTGGCCTCTGCGTCGGGAGCGCCCCGTCCGCATCAAGACGCCCTTCAGCCTCTACCCCCTGCTCACCGGCCGGCTCCCCCGGGCGATAGCGGAGCGCCTGGTGGCCCACCTCACCGACCCCCGCGCCTTCTGGCCAGCCTACCCGATCCCCTCCGTCGCCCTGGACGATCCCCATTACAACCCGGAGCAGATGTGGCGGGGGCCGACCTGGCTGAACATCAACCGGCTGTTCATTGAGGGGCTCTTCCGCTCGGGGTATCCGGAACTGGCCCGGAAGCTGCGGCGGCGAACCCTCCAGCTGGCCATGCGCCATCCGGATCTTTACGAGTATTATCATCCGGAGACAGGGGAGCGCCCGCCCCAGGCGGCGCCCATTTTCGGCTGGACCTCCGCCGTGTTCATCGAACTGGCCATCGAGGCCAGCCGGGAGCCCTTCTTCGATCTGGAGCGGGACGCGTGAGGGATCGATGTCGGCGCGGATCCGGCTGGAACTGAGCGGGATGGCCCACGGGGGCGAAGCCCTCGGCCGCTATGAGGGGAAGGTGTATTTCGTTCCCTTCGGCATCCCGGGCGAGGCCGTGGAGATTGAGGTGACCGAGGACCACGGCTCCTATGCCCGGGGCCGGATCCGTCAGATCCTCACTCCCTCCCCCGAGCGGGTCTCGCCCCCCTGCCCGCACTTCGGGGCTTGTGGCGGCTGCCATCTCCAGCACATCGCCTACGAGGCCCAACTGCGCTATAAGACGGAGATCGTGCGGGATCAGCTGCGCCGCATCGGACGGATTGAGAACCCACCGGTCCGGCCGGCGGTCCCCAGCCCGGACCCCTATGGCTACCGCAATCACTTGCAGTTCTCCGCGGCCCCTGACGGCCGGCTGGGCTTCCAGGCCATGCGCTCCCACCAGGTGGTCCCCATCGCGCGCTGCTGGATCGCCCACCCGATGCTCCAGGAGCTCTACGAGGCCTTGGACATCGAGGGGTTGCCTCTGCGGCGCCTCACCCTCCGGTGTGGGGTCCGCACCGGGGACCGGATGGTGATCTTCGAGACGGAAGGGGACGAGCCCCCGGCGTTGGAGACCGATCTGCGGGTCTCCCTGGTGCTCCTCACCCGTGAGGAGAAGGCCATCCCGCTGATCGGGCTGGATTACCTCACCGAGGAGGTGGGTGGGGTCCGCTTCCGCATCTCTGCCTCTAGTTTCTTCCAGACCCACACCGTCGTGGCCGAGGCCCTGGTCCGCCAGGTGGTGGAATGGGCCGACCTGCACGGAACGGAGGCCGTGCTGGACGCCTACTGCGGGGTCGGGCTCTTCACCGCGCATCTGGCCCCCCGTGCCCGCCGGGTGGTGGGCGTCGAGGCCCATCCGGCCGCCGCTGTGGACGCGCGGCACAACCTGGCTGCCTTCCCCCACGTGGAGATCCGCTCAGGGACCGTCGAGGCAGTGGTCCCCTCTTTGAAGGAACCGTTCGACGTGGTGGTGGTCGATCCGCCGCGGGCCGGATGCTCTCGAGAGGCCCTGGAAGCGTTGCTGGCCCGGTCCCCCCGCCGCTGGATCTACGTCTCCTGCGATCCAGCCACCCTGGCCCGGGACGCCCGTCGCTTGCTGGATGCCGGCTATCAACTGGTCGCCGTCCAGCCTTTCGACATGTTCCCTCAGACCTACCACATCGAGGCCGTGGCCCTCTTCGTCCGCCCGTGACCGGCCCTGACGATCGTCCACCCCTCAGGGCGAAGGGCGGCGGCCTGGCCTCTCGAACGCCGCGCGGAGGGCCACCAGCCCGACCAGGAGCGGGAGGTCCAGGGCCAGCACCAGGGCCAGCAGCGGGGTCAGCTGTGCCGTGCCCTGGGTCAGGAGGGACCCCGCGGCCGGGAGGGCCTCCGGCAGGCCGGCGAAGGTCAGGCCCGCCAGGATCAGGCCGATCCCCCCCACCACGGGCCATGCCGCGCGGTCTGAGGGGCTGGGCCACATGGTGTTCCCCACCGCGAAGAGCAGGTAAATCCGCACCCATCCCCCGGCCTCCCGGGTGAGGGCCAGCAGGGCCGAGCCCGCCTGGAGCGGGAGCCCCAGGCCGGAGGCCTCGGGGCCCGGAGGCCCCCCGTCGAGGAGGGCGATCAGCGCCAGCCCGGCGACCATCGGCGCCGCCCCCACCAGGCTCATGCGGAAGGGATCGACCTCCTCCAGCAGCACTGCTCCCAGCCGGATCTGCCCCCCGATGCGCCGGGGCCAGAGGGCGAACCGATACCGGCGGATCCCCAGCAGCAGCGCCATCCCCCAATGGCTGAGTTCGTGGAGCAGGATGCCCGGGAACAACAGGGCCCAGTAGAGGACCAGGGCGCGATCGGGGTGGCCGGCGAGGCGCAAGAGGGCCCCCTGGAGGTTCCGGTGTAGGGAGCGCTGGGCCAGGTAAAGCAAGAGACCCGTGCTCCCGAAGGCCAGGACGGTCTCCACAGGGTGGGGGACGCTCATGGGGCATGCGCTCCCGCGGGATGTTCCCGGCCCAGCGTGGCCCCGAGGAAATCCGGGTGGCCGTTGAGGAAGGCGCGGATGGGGAGCATCCGCTTCCCCTCCAGTTGCACCTCCAGGAGCTCCAGGACGCCGTGGCCGGTGCCGACGGCGGCGCCGGCGTCGACGGCGATGACCCGACCGGGGGGTGCCTGGAGGTCGAGCCGGGGGCGGGCGCGGCCGATCTTCAGCAGGCGCCCGTTCCAGAACGTGAAGCCGCCGGGCCAGGGGGTGAACGCCCGGATCCGCCGGTCGATCTCCACAGCGGGGCGCCGCCAGTCGATCTCCCCGTCGGCTTTGGTGATGCGGGGGCAGTAGGTGGCCTGGGAGGGATCCTGGGGCTGGGGCACGATCTCCCCGGCCAGCCAGCGCCGCAGCGTCTCCCGCATCAGCCGCGCCCCCCGTCGGGCCAGGCGCTCCCCCAGCGTCTCCGCCGTGTCGTCCGGGTAGATCGGCTCGCGCTCCATGGCCAGGATCGGCCCCGCGTCCACCTCCTCCGTCATCTGGATCACCGTCACGCCGGTCTCGGCGTCCCCGTTCAGCAGGGCGGCCTGGATCGGGGCGGGCCCCCGATAGCGGGGAAGCAGGGACGCGTGGAGGTTGAGGCAACCGTAGGGTGGCGTCTCCAGGACCTCGTGGGGGAGGATGAGGCCGTAGGCCACCACCACGATGACGTTGGGGCGCAACGCCTGCAGCGCGGCCACCGCCTGCGGATCCCGTCGCAGCGAGCGGGGCTGGAAGATCAGGTAGCCGCGGGCCTCGGCCCAGCGCTTGACCGGGGAGGGTGTCGGCCGCAGGCCGCGGCCGGCCGGCTTGTCCGGCTGCGTGAAGACGGCCGCGATCTCGTGTTCCTCGGCCAGGGCCTCGAAGGTCGGCAGCGCGAAGGCCGGGGAGCCCATCAGGACCAGCCGGGCCATCGGTTGGGGGACCTCCGGGTCGGCTCCCTTCGACGGCGTGGGGACCGCCCGTCGGGAATTATAATGGAGGCCCGCGCCGGAGGCCATCCGGCGGCGCCGATCAGATTCGTGGTAAGATAAAGCCATGTTTGGCCCCCCGATGCCAGGGGGATGCTGGCCTCGGGAGGACCGCATGGCTCGCGCATATGATCCGATGGCCTGGATCTACAACCGCTATTGGGGACAGCGGGCGACGGAGCGCTTCCTTCCCATCCTCGAGCGGCTCCTCCTGCCCCATCTGCCGTCCCACGCCCGGATCCTGGATTTGTGCTGTGGCACGGGGCAACTGGCCCGGGCCCTGTCTGAACGGGGCTACCGGGTGACCGGTCTGGATGAATCCGAAGCGATGATCCGCTTCGCTCGGCGCAACGCCCCTGACGTCCCTTTCCTCGTGGCGGACGCCCGACGATTTCACATGCCCCCCATCTACCATGCCGTCGTGTCTACCTACGACAGCCTGAACCATGTCATGACCCTAGAAGATCTCGCCCGGGTGTTCCAGAACGTGGCAGCCTGCCTGCAGGAGGGCGGGTTTTTCCTCTTCGACTTGAACATGGAGGCGGGCTACCAGGCACGCTGGCGGGGTGCCTTCGGGATCGTCGAGGAGGATCATGCCTTTGTGATCCGCGCCGCCTTCGATGAGCGCCAGCGGGTGGGGCGATTCGCCCTCACCCTCTTTCGGCTGGAGGAAGGGGTTTGGCGCCGTTCCGATGTGACCCTGGAACAGCGGTGTTACACGGAGCCCGAGGTGGCCTCCGCCCTGGAGGCGGCGGGCTTCACGGATCTCCAGGTATATGACGCGCAGACGGATTTGGGCTGGCCCGGAGAGGTCGGGCGGGCATTCTTCCGGGCGCGGAAGGCGTGACCGCTTCCGCCCGCTCGATTCCCGCGAGGATGAGGAAGAGGAAGACCCCATCTCGGCCCTCCGGTACTGGCTTCCCGAGGGAAAGACCCAAACCGCACGGTGCCTGGCGGAAAAGGTGGCGGGGCTCCTCGGGCCTGGGGCGCGGCTGGATCGGGGGATCGGAACGCAGGGCCGTCCGTTCTCAACATGAGGCAGCGAAGCGACTTTCCGTCATCCCATCCTCGGCTCCCGTCGATCCCATGTTGCTTTCAACGGCCGCAGCGGCCCCCGGTTCTTCGCAAACTTGGGGGTTTCGCTTTCACCCGGCGATATTTGCGAGGGGGTTGACCCCGGGCATACAATAAAAACCCGAGGGGACGCGGACGTCGCCCGTCGCAGTGGGTGCGGAAAGCAGGCCGCTGGGAGGAGGCCCTGGAATGTATCCGGAGAGCGAGATTCTGTTCCCGCCGCGGTGCATCCCCTTGCTGGCGGAAGTCCGCGGCAAGGCCTGGAAAGCCCTGGTCCGCCGGGTGGCGACCCTCCCGGAGGACCACCCGGACACGCTGGCCCTGGCGTTGACGGTGATCCGGCTGGCGGGCTGCATGACCTGCGATATGGACAGTTATCGGGCCTCCCTGGGCTGCGCCACCTGCTCCCAGCGGGCGGTGGCCACCTTCAGGGGCACCGATGAGCAACTGATCCTCCGCTTCCAGGAGGCCCGGGAGGAGATCGAGGCGTATCTGAACCAAGAGGTGCGCCCGCCTGTGAAACGGAAGGTCGTCAAATCCCGCGCCCCCGGGCCCGCCGCCCCGGCGCAATGAGCCAGGCGTCCCGCCGCCTCCCGGCCCTCTTGGTGGCCCTGCTGACCGGGCTGGGAGCGCTCTCCGCCGCCATCCGGATCGGGACGGCGGGGGCTTATGCGGTCACCGGGGAGGAGAATTCCCTGGCCCGCTGGCGGGGGCTGGTCCAGTATCTCACCAATCCCCTCCGCCCGGCTCCTCTTCTCGCGCCCCACGTCCCGGTGGCCCACACCGACGATCCCCCCTTCGGCGTCAACACGTTCCTCGAGCAGGAGGCCGAGCCGGAGAAGCGCGAGCGGACCGTGCGCATGATCGCCGAGGCGGGCTTCCGCTGGATCCGCCAGGAGTTCCCGTGGGCCGACATCGAGATCCACGGCAAGGGAGATTTCGAGGACCGGCGGCACTGGCCCCACCGCTCGGCTTGGGAGAAATACGATCACATCGTCGCCCTGGCCGAGCGCTACGGGCTGCGCCTGATCGTTCGCCTAACCAGCCCGCCCGCCTGGTCCCGCCACGACGGCGAGGCGCGGGGCGCCTTCGCCCCACCCGACAACCCGGAGGACTTCGCTGATTTCGCGGAGGCGGTGGCCCGCCGCTACCGCGGACGGATCTTCCACTATCAAATCTGGAACGAGCCGAACATCGCCCCCGAGTGGGGATCGTGCCCGACCTGCGCCGTGAGCCCCGAGGCCTACACCGACCTCCTCTGCCGGGCCTACCGCCGGCTCAAGGCGGTGGACCCCCGGATCGTAGTGATCGCCGGCGCCCTGGCCCCGACCCTCTCGTTGAACCCTTATCCCCCCAACGGGATCAACGACGTCGTGTTCCTGGAGCGGATGTATCGGGCCGGGGCCGGCCCCTGCTTCGACGCCCTCTCCGTCCAGGGCTACGGGCTGTGGTCCGGGCCCACAGACCGCCGCCTGCGGCCCTACGTCATCAACATCAACCGGGCCCTCTACATCCGGGATGTGATGGTCCGCCACGGCGACGCCCATAAGCCCATCTACATCGCTGAGATGGGCTGGAACGCCGTGCCCGACTGGGTGGGCGACAAGCGGTTCGGCCAGGTCACTGAGGAGCAGAAAGCCCGTTACCTGGTCGAGGCTTTTGAGCGGATCCGGCGGGAGTGGCCCTGGGTGGCGGTGGCCAGCGTCTGGTTCTTCAAACGGGCCTCCGATCGGGAACGGGATCAGTCGTTTTACTATTTCAGCCTGGTGCAGCCGGATTTCACCCCGCTCCCGGCCTACACCGCCCTCAAAGCCTATTTGAACCAACCCCCCCGTCTGGATCCGGGGATCCATACCGCGGATGACTGGGCGCTGCGGTGGGAAGGGCCCTGGGAACCGGCCGGGACAGGACGGCGCTGGGGGTCGGCGGGCGCGCGGGTGAGCGGCACCTTCTGCGAGGGGAGTTTGCGGCTGTCGGGGGAAAGCTCCTTCGGAGGGCGGATCTGGGTGATCGGGGATGGGAGACCGCTGGAGGAGAAGGACCTCCCGCCCGGGCCCTGGGAGATCCGTCTGCCGGGGGGTGGCGGCTGTCGTTCCTTCCAACTGGAGGTGCGGCAGGGCTCCGTGACCCTCGCCAGGATCCAGGTGGCCCGTCCGGAGGGGTGGGATGGTCCGCTGTTCCTCATGGCCTGGCTGATCCTGGTCATCGCCGTCGCCGCCCGCTGGCCCCTTCGGATCCCCTAAATCCCAGGGCATTGGCATTTTCCCCGAGCAGTGGGAAATGGGTCCGTGGATTCTCCGAGGGGACAACATCTTCTTCGCCGCCACTGGCATCACCGACGGCGAGATCCTCAAAGGGGTCCGCTACACGGGTGAGGGGGCCCGCACCTTCTCGCGGGTGATGCGCTCCCGATCCGGGACGGTCCGCTTCATCGAGGCCGTCCACCGCTGGGACAAACGGATGCGCCTCAGCGGCTATCCCTACGACCGAGGCGCAGGAGGAGCCCCTCCGCCAGGGCGGTGAGGGAGGCGGGGATCTCCCGCGCGGTCCACCAGAGGCGGCGGGGGCCGTACGGCGAGCGGTCCGCCGCCAGGCCGACGGCCTCCAGCCCGGCGGCCTCACACAGCCAGAGGGCCCGGGGCAGGTGGAAGCGCTGGGTGATCACGACGACGGCGGTCGCTCCGAAGATTTCTCGCGCCCGCCGGCACGAGTCCAGCGTCCGCAGTCCCCCCGGATCGATCTGGAGCGCCTGAAGGGGGACCCCCAGGCGCAGGGCGAGGCGGCGCATGGCCTCTGTCTCGTCGTAATAGGGGGAGGATCGGCCGTCACCGCTGAGGAGCAGCGCCTGGACCTTCCCGAGGTGATACAGGGCGGCGCCGGCCCGGACCCGGTCGGCCAGGACAGCGGTGGGGGAGCCATCCGCCCGCAGACCGGCCCCGAGGATCAGAGCCACCGGCCGGGGAGGGACCTCCTCCGGCCAGCGATAGATTTTCGGGGCGCTGCGCCAGCCAAGGCCCAGCCATGCCGCCAGCGGCGCCGCCCCCAGCAACATCGCTACCATCCCCGCCCGTCCCCAGCCCACGACGCCCCTTCCGGAAGGGAAGAGATCTCACGGGACTTTCGGCCCATCCTGTGCTTTTGCCTGCATGCTATCATCGGGGCCGGAGGATCGCGCAAGGGGAGAAAGCGTGCTCCCGGTCTCGGCGGCTTGGATGTGGCTGCTTCTGCTGACGATGGCCGGCCTGCTGATCAGCGGCCGGCTGCGGCCGGACCTGGCCGCGCTGATCGTGGCGTTGGGCCTTTCCTTCAGCGGGCTGCTCACTCCACAGGAAGCCTTCAGCGGGTTCAGCCGCTCGGCGGTCATCGCCCTCATCGCCCTGTTCATCCTGACGGCCGGCCTGAACCGGACCGGTGTCTCGGAGGCGTTGGGGGAGCGCCTGAGCCGGTGGGCGGGGGATTCGCCGGCCCGCCTGGTGGCGGCGATGACTTTGCTGGCGGCCCTCCTTTCCATGACGATGAACTCGGTGACGGCTGCGGCGGTGGTGATGCCGCTGGCGGCCCAGTCCGCCCGGCGCATCCGACTGGCCCCCTCCCGGATCCTGTTGCCCATCGCCTACGGTGCCCTGCTGGGCGGGATGCCCACCCTCTTCACCACGGCCAACCTGCTGCTGAGCGGGATCCTGCGGGACATCCAGGGGCGCCCCCTCACGATGCTGGACTTCGTGGTCGTGGGCCTGCTGCCGGCCGCCCTGGGGCTGGCCTGGGTGATCGGGTTCACCTGGCGGACGCTGCCTGAGCGCTTCCCGGCTGGGCAACTGATGCGCATGCACCGGCTGAACCGGGAACTGGCCGAACAGTATGGCCTGAAGGACGACCTGGTGGAGGTCGTGGTGGAGGGGGCCTCGCCCCTTTGTGGGATCTCCCTGGGGGAGAGCCACCTGGCCTCCCGCTACCAGTTGACGGTGATCGGGATCCGGCGGAAGGGCCGCCTGTTGCTCTCCCCGCCCCCGGAGGAGGCCCTGCAGGCAGGGGATGTGCTCCTGGTGGCCCCGGCCTCGGCGGAGGCCCTGGAGGCGGCGGTCCGGACGCTCGGGCTGCGCAAACTTCCCCAGATGGCATCCCCGGAGATCCTGGAGGCTGGGGAAGTCGGCCTGATCGAGGTCCTGCTTTCCCCCCACACCACCCTCATCGGCAGGACCCTGCGGGAGTTGCGATTCCGGGAACGGTATGGCCTCCAGGTCCTGGCCCTCTGGCGGGAGGGGCAGCCCCTGCGGGCTGGCCTGGCCGATGAGCGGCTGCGGTTCGGGGACGCCTTACTGGTGTATGGCCCGTGGGAGCGGATCCGCCTGCTCCAAGGGGATCCCGAGTTCATTGTCCTCCAGATGGACGGCGAGCCCCCGCGGCGCTCCCGGCGTCCGGCGGCGGTGGGGATCATGCTGGGGGTGATGCTGGCCTCGATGCTCTCGGCCCGCTCGGTGGCCGAGATCACCATGGCCGGGGCGGTGCTGATGGTCCTGCTGGGCTGTCTGACAATGGAAGAGGCCTACCGGGCCGTTGAGTGGCCGACAGTGTTCATGGTGGCCGGCCTGCTTCCCCTTTCGATTGCTGTGGCCCGCACCGGCACGGCGGAGGGGCTGGGGGCGCTGTTGCTGCGATGGGCCGGAGGGTCCTCGCCGTGGATGGGGGTGCTGATCTTCACCGGGGTGGCGGCCCTGCTGACCCAGGTGCTTTCGGCATCGGTCACCGCGGTGGTCTGGGGGTCTATCGCCCTGCGGGCCGCCGTCCTGTGGGGGGTGCCGCCCCATGGGATGGCCCTGGCGGTGGCGCTGGCCACCTCCGCCGCCTTCCTGACCCCCATCGCCCATCCGGCCAACGCCCTGGTGATGGGCGCCGGCGGCTACCGGCCGTCGGACTATCTGCGGGCCGGGTGGCCCCTGTGGCTCCTGACGGTCGCCGCCATCACGGCCTCGGTGACGGCGCTGAGCCCGTGGTTGCCGAGGTGAGGGCGTTGGCGGGGGCTGGCCGGTAGTAAGGCTCCCCGGCGCAGGCCCGACACAGGACCCGGCCGTCCCGATAGACCTCCCGGCCGTCGTTGATCCCCTCCCCGCAGACCTCGCAGAACACCCGGCGCAGCGGGTGGCCTGGCATGTCCTCCGGGGGGATGGTCACCTGCACCGGTTGGACCCGGAACAACTCGGCGTCGGGCATGATCCGGTAGGCGTGACGCTGGGCGGCCGATCGGCTCAGGCCGGGCGGGGCCCCGTGGAGGGCGGCCTCGCGGGCGTCGTCCCGGGCCACCACCCGCACCGCCCGCCCGGTTCGGGTATCCACGAAGGTGGCCGCTGCCTTCCCGTAGTCCACGGGCTTGAGGGTGCGACGCCCCAGCCGACAGCCGGTGACGGTGGCGATGGCGTCGGTCAGGCACCGATCGATCTCCACGTAGACGATCAGGCGACGGCGGTCGCTGGGGTCCTCTGGGTCGAGGCCGAGCAGGTGACAGCCCAAGAGGGCCATCCGGACCCCCAGGATCTGGCCGGGGCAGAGGTGCCCGTGGAAGGCGGCGGCTTCCTCGAGCCATTCATCCAGGGTGCGCATCGATCCCTCCCCGGACTTATCCGCGGGGAGCAGTGGGGGGTTCCCTCGGCGTCTCCTCGGGTTTTTTCTCTTCCTCGGCGGTCAACCCCCGCCGGAACTCCCGGATGCTCTGGCCGAGCTCCCGGGCCAGGTGGCTCAAGCGCCCGGGGCCGAACAGCAGGAGGGCCAGCAGGAGGATGAGCACCAGTTCTGTAGGGCCTACACGGAAAGGCATAGGACGCCTCCGGGAGGGCATCCCCTCGGCCGACAGGGCCGGGGGCGGTTTTCGGGCACGTCGGCCTCATGGTAGCCGGTCTGAGGGGGGAAAGCAAGGGAGGGGCGAGAGGAAGCCTCGCCCCTCCCCGTTTCGACAGGCCTCCCGGCTCAGGCGGTGCGCCGCACCAGAGTCAGCCGCTCCACGATGACACCGACCCAGAAGCCCAGCAGCGCCAGCTGCGAGAAGAACATCACCAGGTTGATGCCGTAGGTGGAGGGGCTGGTGTGGCCGGCGGCCAGGCCGAAGACGGCGTTCATGGTCATCCCGCCCAGCAGGGCGATGGCCACCAGGATCCCGGCGATGCGGCGGAGCAGGCCGTTGAGCCGGCCGGCCAGGAACAGCAGGTAGAGGGCGCCGGCGATCAGGCCCAGGCCGGCCAGCACCTCGCCCCACTGCACCAGGTTGCCGAAGAGGGCCGCGTTGGCGGTGGCCGGCCCGGTGAGAAAGGCTTTCATCCACGGATAGGGGTTCTTCTCGGCGAAGCGGGCCAGGGTCTGCGGCAGGGCCTGGACGAAGCGACCGCCGGTCTCCAGTTTCTCCAGGCCGCCACGCAGCCACTCGTAGCCGATCACCATCTGGATGACCAACAACCAGATCCGCGCCAGGCGCTCCATCGCAGGCCTCCTGTTCCAAAGTGTTTCCGCTTCCCACTTTAAGCAGAAGGGGGCGGACCCGGTAGGGGCTGTCGCCCCGATTTTTGGGGGACAGATGTCCCAAAAATCGGACGCGGATCCGTAGAGCCTCCGAGGCGGTTCAGGGGAATCACCGATGTCGTCGGGCGGATGAGAAGGCAGCACCTCCACATTTATATAAGATGCGGGGCCGCCCATGAGACGCGGCCCCGCTGGGGACCTAGGGAAGGGGGTTTTAGATGTCGAGGTTGCGCACCTCGCGGGCATGGGCCTGGATGAAGCGGCGGCGGGGCTCCACGGCCGCCCCCATCAGCATCTCGAAGACCCGGTCGGCCTCGGCGGCGTCCTCGATGGTGACTTGCAGCAGGATCCGGCGGGCCGGGTCCATGGTGGTCTCCCACAGCTGCTCCGGGTTCATCTCCCCCAAGCCCTTGTAGCGCTGGGTGATCACCTGGCGCTCATCGGCCGGGTCCAGCCCGCGCCGGCGCAGGCGGGCGAAGATCTCGTCGCGCTCAGCGTCGGAGTAGGCGTAGAAGACCTCATGGGTCTTTTTCACCTCGATGCGGTAGAGGGGGGGCTGGGCGATGTAGACGTGGCCGTTCTCGATCAACGGGGTCATATGGCGGAAGAAGAAGGTCAGCAGCAGGGTGCGGATGTGGTTGCCGTCCACGTCGGCGTCGGCCAGGATGATGATCTTCCCATACCGCAGCCGGGAGAGATCGAACTGGTCCCCGATCCCTGTGCCGATGGCCGAGATCAGGGCCTTGATCTCCTCGTTGGCCAGCATCTTGTCCAGGCGGGCCCGCTCGGTGTTCAGGATCTTGCCCCGCAGGGGCAGGATGGCCTGGAAGTGGCGGTCGCGGGCCTGCTTGGCCGAGCCCCCCGCTGAATCCCCTTCCACGATGAACAACTCCGCCTTGGCCGGGTCCCGCTCTGAGCAATCGGCCAGTTTGCCCGGCAGGGTCATGGATTCCAGGGCGCTCTTGCGGATGACCAGTTCGCGGGCCTGGCGGGCGGCCTCCCGGGCGCGGGCCGACGTCAGGCACTTCTGGATAATGGCCCGGGCCTCCCGCGGGTTCTCCTCCAGCCAGCGGCCCAGGGCCTCGCCGACCACCGATTCCACCGCCCCCTTCACCTCGGCGTTGCCCAGTTTGCTCTTGGTCTGGCTCTCGAACTGGGGCTCAGGGAGCTTGACGCTGATGACCGCCGTGAGGCCCTCCCGCACGTCCTCCCCGGTGAAGTTGGGGTCGCTATCCTTGAGCAGCCCCGCCTTGCGCGCGTAGTCGTTCAGGGTGCGGGTCAGCGCCGACCGGAACCCTGTCAGATGCGTCCCGCCGTCTACGGTGTTGACGTTGTTGGCGAAGGAGAGGACCACCTCGTTGTAGGCGTCGGTGTATTGCAGGGCCACCTCCACCAGGATGTCGCCGACGGTTTTCTCCACGTGCCAGATGGGGTGGAGGGGCTGGCGGTTGCGGTTGAGGTAACGGACGAAGGACTGGATCCCCCCTTCGAAATAGAAGGTGACCTCGCGGTCCTCGCGGTGGTCGACCAGGGTGATGGTGAGCCCCCGGGTGAGGAAGGCCATTTCCCGGAAGCGCTGGGCTAGGGTCTCGAACTTGTAATCGACCCCGCCGCGGAAGATCTCGGGGTCCGGTTTGAAATGCACCAGGGTCCCGTGGTCCGCCGGCGGGAAGCGGGGATGGCCATACCAGTTGTGGGGATCGGCCTTCCCTACGCGCTCGACGGGGGTGACCGGGCGGCCGCGCTCGTAGCGTTGACGATAGCGGTAGCCGTCCCGCTGAACCACCGCCTCTAACCATTCGGAGAGGGCGTTGACGGCGCTGACGCCGACGCCGTGCAGCCCGGTGGCGACCTTGTAACTGCCGCCTCCGAACTTCCCCCCCGCGTGCAGCGTGGTCATCACCACTTCCAGGGCCGGCCGCCCCGTCTGCGGATGGATGTCCACAGGGATGCCGCGGCCGTTGTCGATCACGCGGACGCTGCCGTCCTCCAGGATCTCGACCAGGATGTGGGTGCAGACCCCGGCCAGGGCCTCGTCCACCGCATTGTCCACCACCTCATAGACCAGGTGGTGCAGGCCCCGGATGTCGGTGGAGCCGATATACATCCCAGGGCGGCGTCGGACCGCTTCCAGGCCCTCCAGGACCTGGATCTGGCTGGCATCGTAAGCCGCCACCGCCTCCCCGCCGTTGGGTCCGGCCGCGCGGCTGATCCGTCGCGTCGGGCTGGCCATGCCACCTCCTGAATCGGGAAATCGTCGCTGCGTGCTCGAGGGCGCTCTGCCCAGAGGACTCGCCCTGCCGCATCGCCCGGCGTCGTCCGGGGGCAGAACCGTCCGCAGGGGCATCGAATGTATTTTAGACGGGAGGATCGTTGGGGACAACCCGCAGCGTCAGCGGGGGGAGGGCGCTCGAAGGGCCCGGGCGACGATCGACCCCATCGTGAGGCCGTAGACCCCATGGGCCAGGGCGAAGGAGGGCCAGTCCACCTCCCGGGCCATGATGGGATTGAAGATGGGAAGGACGACCCAGGTGGCCCCCAGCCAGAGCAGCGGGCCGACCAGGACGGCCCAGAGCCGCGGGGATCCGGGCAGCGTGGGCAGAAGCAACGCGTAGAGCACCCCCAAGAGGACCGAGAGGATCAGGTGCAGCGCTAGGCCGGCGACCAAGGCCGCGGGATGGAAGGCGGCCAGCGCCTCCGGCGGCGCGGCTTGCAACCCCCGGACCACGGTGGCGCCGATCAGGTTCACAGGGAACCACAGGCCTTTCCCGGAGAGAAGGCCGTAGCCGATGGCCACCAGGGCCATGGCCCCGCCGCCGGCCAGCCCGCCCAGCCCGCCGGCCCGTAGCGAGATCCCCCACGCGGACCATCCCGGACCGATCTCCTCCATACGCAGACTTTCCAGCCATCGCCTGAAGGAGCGTCCCATAACCCACCTCCCGATGCGCTCTGTAAAAAGATACGCGGGGGCCGGCCCGGCGGATCCGATGGCGGGCCGGTTGCTCCCGGCGCGCCCAGGGCTATAATGACTGTCAGGCAAGGCCTTTCGATGCCGAAGCGGAGGAGGAGCCATCGATGCGGGTCACAGAGCCCGGCCATGTCCCTCCCTCGGAGGGCTACTGGATGGCCCTGATGCAGCAAGGGGAATTCGCCGCCTCCCCGGCCCCTGCCGCGGAGCCCGAGGAGGTCTGGGAGGGGCTGGGGATGGGCCGCGGGCGCCCGATCCCCATGCCCGGCCCCCGCGATTTGGAGGGGGCCGAGCCCGATTGGCGTGCGGCCCGGCGCTATCTGGAATCCGGCCAGCCCTTCGCGGTCACCGTGGTGGGCTATAACCGGGGGGGGCTGATCGTCCGGGCGGAGGGGCTGCCCAGAGGCTTCGTCCCGGCTTCCCATCTGCTGCGCTTCACCAACGCCCTGGAGGGCCCCGCCCGCCGGGCCGCCCTGGCCCGCTACGTGGGCCAATCCCTGCGTGTCCGCGCCATCGAAGTCGATGAGGTCGAGGGCCGTTTCATCCTCTCAGAACGCCTGGCCTATCAGGACGAGGAGCGGATCGAGGCGCTTTTCGCCGAGCTGCGGCCCGGCCAGGTCCGCCGCGGGGTCGTCACCAAGGTGACGGCCTTCGGGGCCTTCGTGGATCTCGGAGGCTTCGAGGGGCTGCTTCACCTCTCCGAGATGTCCTGGGGACGGGTGCCGGATCCCAGCGCGGTGGTTCAGACGGGCCAGGAACTGGAGGTGTTGATTCTGGACGTCCATCCGCAGGAGCGCCGGGTGCAGCTTTCCCTGAAGCGCCTGCGACCGGATCCGTGGGAGACGGTCGCCCAGCGCTATCGGGTGGGCCAGATCGTGGAGGGCGTGGTGACCACCGTCACGCACTTTGGCGCCTTCGTGCGCCTGGAGGAGGGGGTGGAAGGCCTCCTCCACATCTCCGAGTTGAACGAACATCCGGTGGGGCACCCACGGGAGGTGGTCCGCGAGGGGCAATCGGTGCGGGTGCGCATCCTCCACGTCGATCCGGCCAGCCGGCGCATCGGCCTCAGCCTGCGCGGCATCGATGGCCCTTCGCCGTGAGCCGGGCGGAAGGGTAAGGAGCGGGTGAGCGGTTGATGAAACGACGCGCGCGAGCGGTCCATGCGCGACCGGCCCGGTCGGAGCCCGCTGCTCGGAGGCGGCCTTCGGCCGGCCGCACCCCATCGATCCCGGAGTGGGTGAAACGGCTGGGCCCGCCTCGGTGGTATGGCACGCCGACGTTCGGCCGCCGGGAGCGTCAGGGCCTGGCGTTCCTCCTCATCGGCCTGGGGGTGTTCTCCGCGTTGGCCCTGACGGGCCTCACCCCGGGCCGGGTGAGCGATCTGTGGGCCGGGCTGATGCGCCGTCTGTTCGGATGGGGAAGCCTGCCAGCCGCCCTGGGCTGGATGGGGTTCGGCCTGTGGGTCCTATTGCGGACGATGGGTCGGGCCCCCGCTTTGAACGGCTGGCGGGTCCTCGCGCTGGATGTGGCCCTCCTAGGACTGTTCGGCCTCGCCCATGGGCTGGCCCTGTGGACGACCGAGGAGACCCCCTGGACGATCGTGGAGCGGGGCGAGGGCGGGGGGACTTTGGGCTGGCTGGTGTGGTCGCTGGCGACGGCCCCGCTGGGGGCGCCGGTAGGGGCCCTGCTCCTGATCCTTCTCACCGGCGGCGGCCTGGCGCTGGCAACGGCCCGCTGGCACGCCCCGGCTTCCGTCCCCGCCCCGACGCCGGCTCCGGCGGCCAGTCCTCCAGTCCCCCTGCCTCCCCGCCCGAAGCCGGCCCGACCGTCCCCGCCGGAGCCGGCGGACCTGAAGATCGTCACTGCTGCGCCTGTGCGGCCGGCCCGGATCCAGCGGGATCGCCGTCTGCCGCCCCTGGACCTGCTGGAGGAGGACGAGCCGGCTTCGGTCTCGCCGGAGGAGATCCGCCAGAAGGCGGCCGTCATCGAAGAGACCCTCCGGCAATTTGGGCTGGAGGCCCGCGTGGTGGAAGCCACCCAGGGCCCGGCGGTGACCCAGTTCGGTTTGTTGCCGGGCTACATCGAGCGCCCGGGGCCAGATGGGGAGGTCCGCCGCCAGAAGGTCCGGGTGGCGCAGATCGCCGCCCTGGCCAACGACCTGGCCCTCGCCCTGGCCGCCCCCTCCCTCCGCATCGAGGCTCCTGTCCCGGGGCGGGGCCTCATCGGCATCGAGGTGCCGAACCGGCAGATCCACGTGGTCCGGCTGCGGGGCTTGCTGGCCTCGCCGGAGTTCCGGCGGGTGGGCTCGCCGTTGGCCATCGCCCTGGGGCGGGATGTGGCCGGGCGGCCGGTGGTGGCCGACCTGGCGGCCATGCCTCATCTGCTCATCGCAGGGACGACGGGCTCCGGCAAGTCGGTGTGCATCAACGCCCTGATCACCTGCCTGGTCTACAACAACACCCCCGACGAGCTCCGCCTCATCCTCATCGATCCCAAGATGGTGGAGCTGGTGCGCTGGAACGGTCTGCCGCACCTTTACGGAAAGGTGGAGGTGGAGATCGAGCGCATCGTCGGGGTGTTGCGCTGGCTGACCCGCCAGATGGAGGAGCGTTACCGGCAGTTCGCGGCGGTGGGGGCTCGGAACCTGGCCGACTTCAACGCCCGGGCGGAGGCCGCCGGGGAGCCGCGGCTGCCCTTCATCGTCCTCTTCATTGATGAACTGGCCGATCTGATGATGGCCGCGCCAGTGGATGTGGAGCGGACCATCACGCGGCTGGCGCAGATGGCGCGGGCCACGGGGATCCATCTGGTGATCGCCACGCAGCGGCCCAGCGTGGATGTGGTGACGGGGCTGATCAAGGCCAACTTCCCGGCCCGCATCGCCTTCGCGGTGGCCTCCTCGGTGGACTCGCGGGTGATCCTGGACCAGCCGGGGGCGGAGGCCCTGCTGGGCCGGGGGGATATGCTCTTCCTGGCGCCGGACCAGGGGAAGCCGGTGCGCGTGCAAGGGGCCTATGTGTCGGACGCGGAGGTGGAGCGGGTGGTGCGCTTCTGGCAGGAGCGCTACGCGGACGAGGGGCCGGAACCGGCGCCGTGGGAGGGCATGGTCACGCCGCTGGAGCTCGGGAGTGGCCGCGCGGTGAGCCGCCCGGAGGGCGAGGAGGAGGACGAGGAGACGCTTTTGCGGGAGGCCCTGGAGATCATCAAACGGCATCGGGGGGCGTCCACCTCGTTGTTGCAGCGCAAACTGCGCATCGGCTACCCGAAGGCGGCCCGGCTGATCGATCGCCTGGAGGAACTGGGTGTCATCGGGCCCCCGGAGGCGGCCGGCCGGCTGCGTCCCCTCCTGGTGCCGGACAACTGGGAGCCTCCGCCTGAGTGGTTCCGTCCGCGAGGGTAAAATCATGGGTTGAGGAAGGTCCGCAGGCGAGGAGGAGGGCGCAATGCCCAGGGCAAGGAGCGTCCTTCTCGGCTGCGGGCGGCGAGGGGATGCTTTTCGATCCCAACCACAGGAGGCGCTTCGATGGCGTTCGATGGCCTGGGCGATCTGGATGCCTTGTTCCGTCGTCTGGAGGAGGATCCGGAGAGCATAGATCCCGAGACCCTCATCGCGTTGCTCCGGGCAGTCCGCAAATGGATACTCATCTCCTCCGCCCGCCTTCAGAACCTGGAGGAGCGGATGGCGGAGCTCGAGGCGGCCCGGCGGCGCCTGGAGGAGCGGATGGCGGAGCTCGAGGCGGCCCTGGAGGCTTTGCAGAAGCACTATGAGGAGAGCGAGGCCCTGCTCCAGCAGGCCCTTCTGCACAATCTGTGGTGGGCCCTGGCCCGGGGCGAGCTTTCCCTCTTGTCTTCGAATTGAGGCGGGCTGCCCCTCCCGATCGACAGCGGGGGAGTCTTTCCGCAATGGTATTTTCGCGCCCCTCCAGGGTGTTATAATTCAAGCAGATCTCGCCGAAACGGATCCGTCCGATGCCTCGCTGGCCTCGCGTGGTCTGGGTGTTCCTGGGCCTGGGGGCTGGGGCCTTGGTGGGAGCCTTCCTCGCCTTCCTCTACACCCATCCGGCCCAGGCGGCCGTCCTCCGGGACATCCTGATCATCGTCCTCACGCTGCAGCTGACCCTGCTGTCCTTGATCCTGCTCTTCATGGCCTATCGTTTGCTCCGGTTGATTGACTGGCTGCAGGAAGAGGTCCGGCCCATCCTGGGCCGGGCCCGGGAGACGGTGGAGACCGTGCATGGGACCAGTGTGTTCTTGAGCCGGCGATTGGTCCGACCGACGATCGAGGTGGCCAGCGCGGCGGCGGGCGCCACGCAGGCCCTGCGGGCGTTGATCCGTTTGCTACGAGGCCGCGCGCGTTAGAGGTCCATTCCCTCAGGCGGGAGGTCTTGCCATGGCCGAGCGGGAGCGCGATGGGGAGTTCGGGGCCTTCCTGGCCGGGTTCCTGACCGGGGCTCTGGTGGGGGCGGTGGTGGCCTTGTTGTTCGCCCCTCGTTCCGGCGAGGAGACCCGGCGGCTGTTGCAGGAGCGGGGCATCGAGTTGAAGACCCAGGCGGGCGAGGTGGCGGCGCAGGCCCGCGCTCAGGCCGAAGCGGCCCTGGCGGAGGCGCGCCGGCGCGCGGAGGAGGCAGCCGCGGAGGCCCGGCGCCGGGCGGAGGAACTCCGCCAATGGCTGGAGGAGAGCCGCGCCCAGTTCGAGCAGATGATGGGACAATTGCGTCGGGCTGGACCAGGGGCGGGGGGCTCCGCTGCGGGCGGCGGGACCGCCTAGAGCTTCTCCGGATCCCATGGACTGGGTGGTGATCTACGAGGCCGGGAGCCTGCTCGAGGGCCAGTTGGTCCAGGGCCGGCTGGACAGCGAGGGGATCCCGGCCCGGCTTCGGTATGAGGCCCTCCACGCGGTGCTCGCCCCCGTTTCCACCCGTGTCGAGGTCCTGGTCCCGGCGGAATGGGCCGCGGCGGCGATGCGGGTGTTGGCCTCTGGGAAGACCCCCGACGCGCCCGAGGGGGGAGCGTGATCCATGGGCGCGGAAGAACCCCTGGATGTCTATTCCCAGACAGTGATCCGGATCGTGGAGCAAGTGGGCCCGGCGGTGGTGAGCATCCAGCCGGCGCGGGCCCGACGGCGCCGCCCCGTCTTCGAGCCGATGGGCTCGGGTTTTTTCATCACACCGGACGGATACCTGCTGACCAACAGCCATGTGACGCGCCATATCCGCCAGCCCGAGATCACGCTGATCGATGGCCGCACCTTCCCGGCCCGTCTGGTCGGCGAAGACCCGGTCACCGACCTGGCCGTGTTGCGCGTGGAGCACGCGGGCCCGTTCCCGGCCGCTCGGCTGGGGAACTCCGCGCGGCTGCGGCTGGGGCAGTTGGTGGTGGCCATCGGCAACCCCTTGGGTTTCCAGTTCACGGTCTCGGCCGGGATCGTCAGCGGTCTGGGGCGGGCGTTGCAGGGGCCGGGGGGGCGGGTGATCGAGGACATCATCCAGACCGATGCGGCCCTGAACCCGGGCAACTCCGGGGGGCCGCTGGTGGACAGCCGGGGCGAGGTGGTCGGGGTTTGTGTGGCCACCATCCTGGGGGCGGAGAACATCGCCTTCGCCATCCCCAGCCACACTGCCCAGTGGGTCGCGGCCCTGCTGATCAAAGAAGGGCGCGTCCGTCGGTCTTATCTGGGTCTCTTGGTGCAATTGCGGCCGCTGGCCCTGGGGGGCGAGGGCCAGCCCGCCGTCGGCCTGGAGATCCTGGAGGTGGAGCCGCGGGGCCCGGCCGCGCGGGGGGGGCTGCGGGAGGGCGACATCCTGGTGCGGATCGGGGGGCAGTCGGTGCGCAGCCTGGGGGAACTGCACCGGTTCCTGGCCCACTGGCCCCCCGGGCGTCCCCTGCAGATCCACGCGCTGCGACAGAATCAGATCCACACCTTCACGGTGATCCCGGAGGAGGCGCCCTCGTCGTAGGTTCAGGGAGGGACCCGGCGAAGCGCGTGGGGAACCACAGGGGGCCGTCGGTGGGAGGGGGCTACACAGCGGAAGAGATGATGATCGTGGCGGCCGCCCGGATGCTCCGGGACGGCGAGGTGGTCTTCGTGGGGATCGGGCTGCCGAACCTGGCGTGCAACCTGGCGCGGCGTCTGCACGCGCCCCATCTGATCTTGATCTACGAGGCGGGGGTGATCGGCGCCCGGCCCCGTCGCCTGCCGCTTTCCATCGGCGATCCGGCGCTGGTGAGCGGGTCCTTGGCCGTGATCCCCATGTTCGATCTTTTCGCCTTTTACCTGCAGCGCGGCCGGATCGATGTAGGCTTTCTGAGCGGCGCCCAGGTGGATCGCTTTGGGAACCTGAACGCCACGGTCATCGGGAACTACAGACGCCCTCGGGCGCGCCTGCCGGGGTCCGGCGGCGCGGCGGAGATCGCGGCATGGGCCGGGCGGTTCTATGTGATCATGCCCCACGAACCCCGCCGTTTCCCCGAACGGTGTGATTTCTGCACCGCGCCGGGTTTCCTGGAGGGCGGGGACGCCCGGGAGCGGGCCGGGCTGATCGGGAAAGGGCCCGCCGCGGTGATCACGGACCTGGGCCTTCTCCAGCCGGACGCGTCGGGGGAACTGATCCTGACGGCCGTTCACCCGGGGGTGTCGGTGGAGACCGTGCGGGAGCGGACCGGATGGCCGTTGCGGGTCTCCCCCGATCTGGAGGTCCTCCCCTCGCCGACCCAGGAGGAGCTGTCGGCGCTGCGGGCGCTGCGGGGATCCGCGCCATGAGCGAGGTGTTACGTCCTCCTTCCCCCTATCGTTTCCTGAAACTTGAGGGGACCTACCGGGAGATCGGAGAGCAATTGGGACGTCTGGGGCCGCCCTTTCGACGGCCGTTCTGGTGGCCTCCGCCTCCCGACCCGGCGCTGGCCGCCGCGTGTCGCCAGTGGGTGGCCCGCTGGCATCCTGGCCTTCTGGAGGAATATGCCGGCTACGCGGCCGCCCAGGGGTTGAATCTGGAGGTGCTCTGGCCCCAGATCTGCCGGACCTCCCTGCGGGCCCGCCGATTCGGGTGCTCGACAGTGATGTGGCGGGGCCCAGGCGGCGCCCTTTGGGTGGGGCGGAATTATGACTTCCTCCTGCTGCAGCGGGGCCGCGACTTGATCTGGCTGCGGCCGGTCGGCGGGCTGGCCTCCGTGGGGATGATGGGCAGCCTGGTCGGCGGGCGCTACGATGGCGTCAACGAGGCCGGGCTGTTCGTCTCCCTCCACGCAGTGATGGCGGAGGAGACGCCCCCCCGGCCCGGGATCCCCTTCCATCTGATTCCCCGCATCCTTCTGGATCGCTGCCGCTCGGCGGAGGAGGCGCTGGACCTTCTGCTCCGGATGCCGCATGGGCTTCCCTTGAACCTGCTCATCGCTGACCCCCATCGGGGCTACGCGGTGGAGATCCATCCGGAAGGCCAGGCCGTCCGGGAGCCGGAGGAGGGACTGCTGGTGGTGACCAATCACTATGAGCATCCGGCGCTGCGGCGGTGGCACGGGGCTCGGGATCCTCGCCCTTCCATGTTGCGCCAGGAGGCGCTGGAGCGCCGGATCCGGACGGGGGCGGAACCGCCCCGCGAACGGCTTCAGGAGGCGCTCAGCGATCACAGCGCGCCGGTCTGTGGGCACCGCCCGGGCTTCGCCACCCTGTGGTCGGCGATCGCCAACTTGACCAGCCGGACGCTCGAATACGCCTTCGGCCCCCCGTGCGTCGCCGCTTTCCAACCCGTCCCGTGGCCGGGGTGAGATCCCCGCGGCGCAGGGAGCCAGGGATCGCCGGGTCCTCCTACGGCTCCGACTCGGGGGCGGCGGTCGGGATCTGATCGGGCGCCAGCGCCCTGCCGTCCTTCAGCCACCATACCCCCAGGGCGCGGGCCTGGACCATCGCCCGGGCGTGCATCTGAGGCCCGGCCACCACTGCCCAGACCTGGAGGCGCCGCCGCCCGCGGCGCAGCGCCCGCTCCAGGAGGCGTGCCCGTTCCAGGGCTCGCTCCACATCGTCTGTGTCAATGGTCGCCGAGACCTCCACCGCCAAGTAGACCGTTCCCTGGCCCCGCAGCGGGCGTCCGCGCACGATCACATCCGTCTCTCCCAGTTCGTAGGCTTCCCCCGGGGTCAGCCGCCCCGCCTCCCGGGCGGCGCGGAGCAGCCGGGCCACCTCGGCGGGCGCCACGATCTGCGGGTCCTCGACCAGGCTGTCGAAGCGGTGAGGGCGGGTGCGGTAGCGCTCCTCCAGTTCACGGCCGCGCTGGTTGCTCTGGATGCCCTCGAGGCGCCGCTCCATCTGCCGGAGGGCATCGGTCAGTTGTCGCACCTCCTCCGCGATGCGGATGTAGGCCTCCTCCAGGCGGGCCAGGCGCTCCTCGGCCCGGATCATCGCTTCCTCGAGGCGGGTCAGGCGCTGTTCGAACTGGGCCTGGGCTTCGATGAGGCGCTGGACGGTTTCTTCGAGGCGAGTGAGGCGCTCCTCGGCCCGGATCATCGCTTCCTCGAGGCGGGTCAGGCGCTGTTCGAACTGGGCCTGGGCTTCGATGAGGCGCTGGACGGTTTCTTCG
>NZ_PSLG01000109.1:0-3679 GCF_040289485.1 Thermoflexus sp. | reverse complement strand
GGCTGACCGTCGGCGCCGGCGTCGTCACCAAAATCCTAGACTAAACCCCCTGGACAACCCGGCGGAGTCCTGGTAAATTTCTTCATGGGGTTGGGCTCTCCCGCCCCCATCGGTCGATCCCAGCGATCTGGAGCGGCTTCGAGGTTCAAATGGCGAAAGAGGCGCGGATCATCGTCACGTTGGCGTGCACCGAGTGCAAGGAGCGCAACTACACGACCCAGAAGAACCGGAACAACGATCCCAACCGTCTGGAGTTGCGCAAGTATTGCCCCCGGTGCCGGAAGCACACGTTGCACCGGGAGACCAAGTGATCGGGCGCAGGCCGGTAGCTCAACAGGCAGAGCAGCGGACTCCAAATCCGCAGGTTCCAGGTTCGAGTCCTGGCCGGCCTGCCTGGTGGATCCTCCGGGACACCGCTCGGCGGTGTCCCGATTTGTGATCGGGCAGACCGGCGGGGCCCGGTGTGGGCCCGCCGGACGGTTCCGATGACCCGGAGGAGCGCGGAGCGTGGCGAAGGCGGTGGAGACGCGACGGCTGCTGCGAGGGGAATGGGCCCCCCTGCGCTATCTGCGGGAGGTCCAAGGGGAACTGAAGAAGGTCCGCTGGCCGGACCGCCAGGAGCTTTACCGGCTCACCGGTGTGGTCCTGGTGGTCACCATCGGGATGTCCATCCTGCTGGGGTTGGTGGACTATTTCTTCTTCTGGCTCTTCGGTGGCATCTTTACCTCCCCGCCGGATCCGCTGCGTCTTGGCATCGCGGTGATCGGGAGCCTGGTCGGCCTGGGGGCGTTGGCGTTCGCCCTGAGCCGGTCATAAGCAGGGGCGGACAGGGTTTCGCTCGGGACATCGCGTGAAAGGAGCGGCGGATGAGCGGGGAAGAGGAGCGGCGGACGCCGCCGGAGACCTATGAGGTCGATGAAGACACCCTGGAGGCCTTGCTCCAGGAGCTGGCGCTGGAGGAGGAGCCTGCGCGGGTCGAGGAGGCTCCCCCGCCGGTGGCGGCGCCCGCCGGCGGGGAGGCCGTGCCCGAGCGCACCTGGTATGTGGTCCATTGTTACGCCGGCGCCGAGCACAAGGTCAAGCACAACCTGGAGCAGCGCATCGCCTCCATGGGAATGGGGCACAAGATTTTCAACATCGTGGTCCCCGAGGAGGAGGAGATCGAGATCAAGGAGGGGAAAAAGCGTCCGGTCCGGCGGCGCATCTACCCGGGCTACATCCTGGTGGAGATGATCATGGACGAAGACTCCTGGGCGGTGGTGCGAAACACGCCGGGGGTAACCGGGTTTGTGGGGATGGGGTCGCGGCCCACGCCGCTGCGGCCCGAGGAGGTCCAGGCCATCTTTAAGCGCATGGAGGCCAAGTCTCCCCGCATCCGGGTCACCTTCCGGCCCGGCCAGAAGGTCCGCATCACCGAGGGCCCCTTCGCCGATTTCGTCGGCATCGTGGACGAGATCGATCCGGACAAGGCCAAGGTTCGGGTGTTGGTCTCCTTCTTCGGCCGGGAAACCCCGGTGGAGTTGGACTTCACCCAGGTGGAGAAGATCTAAATCCCCTTTCCCGCGAGGGCATCGTCCTATGGCTAAGAAGGTCAAGGCGGTCATCAAACTGCAGATCGAGGCCGGCAAGGCCAACCCGGCCCCGCCCATCGGGCCGACTCTGGCCCCCCACGGGGTCAACGTGATGGCCTTCTGTAAGGAATACAACGCCCGCACGGCCCATATGGCCGGCCAGATCGTCCCGGTGGAGGTGACGATCTACACCGACGGCTCCTTCACGATGGAACTGAAGACGCCGCCGGTGTCCGATCTCCTGCGCCGGGCGGCGGGCATCGAGAAGGGCTCCCCGGAGCCCAACCGGCAGATCGTGGGCAAGATCACCCGCCAGCAGTTGCGAGAGATCGCCGAACTCAAGATGAAGGACCTCAACACCGATGACATCGAGGCGGCCATGCGGATGGTCGCCGGCACTGCCCGGAGCATGGGCATTCAGATCACCGATTGATCGGACACGCTGTCGTGGGAGGGCCGCTGGGCCCGTTGGCACCACAGGAGGCCTCAACGATGGGAGAGCGCGGCAAGAAGTATCTGGAGGCGTTGAGGAAGGTCGACCGGGAGCGGCTGTATGCTCCCCGCGAGGCGCTGGCCCTGGTCAAGGAGGCCAGTTACACCCGCTTCGATGGGACCGTGGAGGTCCACATGCGCCTGGGGGTGGATCCCCGCCACGCCGACCAGCAGGTGCGCGGGGTGGTTGTCCTCCCCCACGGGTTGGGCAAGCCGGTGCGGGTGCTGGTGTTCGCGGCCGGCGAGGCCGCCCGCATCGCCCAGGAGGCGGGGGCTGATTATGTGATCAGCGACGACGAGGGCATCAAGCGGATCCAGGAGGGGTGGACCGACTTCGACGTGGCCATCGCCACCCCGGACATGATGCCCAAGGTGGGCCGTCTGGGGCGGATCCTGGGCCCCCGGGGCCTGATGCCGAACCCCCGCGCGGGGACGGTGGTGAGCCCCGAGGACCTCTCGCGGGCGATCCGGGAGGCCAAGGCGGGCCGCGTGGAGTTCCGGGTGGACAAAACGGCCAACCTCCACGTGCCCATCGGGAAGGTCAGTTTCTCGGTGGATCAGTTGCTGGAGAACTTCGCGGCGTTGATGGATGCGGTCAAGAAGGCGCGCCCCTCGGGGCTGAAGGGCCCTTATATCCGGAAGGTGGTGGTGAGCGCGACGATGGGGCCCGGCATCAAGGTCGACCCTGCCGCCGCTCAATCCCTGGAGGTCGGCGCGTAAACGGTTCCCAAAGCGAGCCCTGCCGTTGAAGCCCGGTGCGTGAGCGCCCAAGGGGGGCCCGCGGGCCCCCGCCGGCGGAGGCAGGCGCGGCGAGACGGATCCCCCCGATCCGGGGGCCTTTCGTGCGCCTTCGCCGGCCTCGGCGAAGGCGCACGCGTTTTCCAGGCCGGTCCCGAAACCCATCCGATCCCAGGAGGTGCCGCTTGCCCTTCACGCGGGCGGAGAAAGAACAGATGATCGCGCAGTATCGGGCCCTGCTCTCCCGCAGCCAGGCCCTGATCCTGGCGGACTACCAGGGGCTGGATGCGATGGGCATGTATCGGCTCCGGCAGAGGGTCAGGAAGGCCGGTGGGGCCTTCCATGTGACCAAGAACACCCTCCTGCGCATCGCCCTGAAGGAGGCGGGATGGGCGGTGCCTGAGGACCTCCTGCAAGGCCCCACGGCCACCGCTTTCTGCCTGGAAGACCCCCCGGCCGTCGCCAAGGCTCTGCTGGAGTTCGCCGAGGAGAACAAGGTCCTCAAGATCAAGGGCGGGCTGCTGGACGGGCGCCGGCTGCGGCCGGAGGACGTCAAGACGCTTGCCGAGTTGCCGCCGCGCCCTGTGCTGCTGGGCCAGGTGCTGGGCACCCTGCAGGCCCCGGCGGCCCGGGTCGCCGGCGTGCTTACCGCCGTTCTGCAACAGGTGGTCGGCGTCCTGCAGGCGCGGGCCGATCAACTGAAGGAAGGTTCCCAAACCGCTTAACCGAACGGAGGGAGATCCATGGCTGATCTTCAGAAACTGGTGGAGGAATTGAGCAACCTGACGTTGCTGGAGGCTGTCGAGTTGGTGAGGTTGCTGGAGGAGCGCTGGGGGGTGAAGGCCGCGGCCCCGGTGGCGGCTGTGGCGGCCGTCCCC
>NZ_PSLG01000108.1:0-3704 GCF_040289485.1 Thermoflexus sp. | reverse complement strand
CGACCATGGCCGTCGCGATTCCAGCCGTGAGGCGAAGGTGATCATAGAGTCGCACCCTCGGGATCCGGGTGTCCGCGTAAAGGTAAGCCGCATCCCGCAAGCGAGCTTCGAGTGTATCCAAGAAATTTTTAACAAGGTCTAGGATCGGGCCCATTGTCCTCCGCTCCGTTCAAGCGCTGGTGGAAGGGGCTGTCTGCGCGCGGGGCGGTCGGCCGTCGGCGCCAGCGCCACCATCCCGAACCCGCTGGCGGTGTGTTCGCCGAGGCCACCCAGGTAGCCCAGGCGCAGCAACTCCGGGTCCCCCTCGGCGGTGCAGGTGAACATCCACCCCCGGATGTCGGTGCCGTGGATCCGAACCAGCTTGGACCGGTAGGGCGGATGGATCCGGATCCGGATCTCCCCCGCCGCCGGCCTCCCCCAGAAGGCCTCGGCTTTTCGCCGCAAGTTCTCCACGAGCGCCTCCTCAAAGGCCGGCTCCTCCGGCGAGAGGTACCGCTTGACCAGGCGCCCGTCCGGCCGTCGCTCCCCTGTCGACAAGGTGATGGGCGAGAGGGTGACCAGGGTCACCGGACCCTCGAGGGAGGGGATCGGCTCCACTTCCACCCGCTCGACCTGCACCGGGTAGGGGCCCAGCCGCAGGTCCGGCCCCCGCAACAGCCCCAGGGCCAGGGCCTCCACCACCGCCCCGATCGGCGAGGCGATCCACCATGTGGCGGATCCCTCGGCCCACAACCCCACGCCGTCCGGTCTCAGCCCGTGCAGCCAGGAATACGTCAGGGGCTTGTACCGCCGTCCCCTGTCCCCCCGCCAGCCCTCTTCATGCAGCCGCTGGGCGATCTGCGGCACCCCGCGCCCGAGGGCCGTGTAGGCCAGCCCCCGCAGCCACTCGGGATAGTCCCAGGGCAGCAGCGACCGCCGCGGGAAGCCCAGGACGATCTTGAGCCGCATGCGGCTCCTCCCAAACCGGTGTGGGCCATCGGCCTTCACCCGCTCCCCCGCCGTGCCCGCGCCGCATCCCGCACGGCCTGCAGGTGGATGATCTCCGCCACCTCGTATCGAGGCAGCACCGCCGTCGAGGCCGGACGCATACGCACGATGGCGGGGAAATGACCGATCCGGCCGTGCAGTTCCGCCAGAAGCACGCCGGCGGAGTAGTTCAGCGATGGCAACAGGATCAGCAACGGAAGGGTTTGCCACTCCTGCGGGCTGAAGCCCAGGCGATCCACCATTTCGACGACCTGGGGCACCAAGGGTTGGTGGGGGTCCACCTGGGCGTCCACGGTTATCACCTGTTGGATCTTCCTGTTGATAAGGGCTGCGATTTGGTCCAGGTGTTCGGTTGTCAACGGGTGGGCGAAGTTGAGCACGATCACAGCGGCGCTCCTGGGACGGTGTAGGCGTCTCCGTCCCTGAGTTTAATCCCATGCCCCTCATCCCACATCAGGAAAACTTCCCATCGGCATCGGAAGTTTTTCCGATGCCCTCCGGGGCCGTCCGCCGCAAGATAGGGGGGAAGGACCGGAACCAGTCGCGAAGATGATGGTAGCTGAGGGGGCGATCCGGCGGGATCTCCCAGGCGTTGCGGCACAGTTCACGGATGCGCTCCAGATGGCTGTTGACGGTCTTCGGGGAGCGGCCCAGCCGTTCGGCCACCTCCGTCGGCGTCAGACCCTGGGCGATGCCCCGCAGCACCTGTCGCTGGGCCTCAGTCAATTGCGCCCACACCTCGTCGCAGCGGCGCAGGCCGTCGGGGTCTTCCGTCGGGGCCATCCGGGTGGTGGCCAGCCACCGGAGGGCGGGGAAGTCCACCCCCCAGCGGGGCAGGTGGACCTGGATCAGGCGGACGCCCGCCTCCGGGCCGACATGCATCCGGCGCCCGTCGCGCACCTTCGCCTGCATCTCCCGCGGGGTATACAGGTGCCAGATCCGATCCGAATAGTCCAGATACAGGATGGCCAGGGGCACCAGGGTCAGGGCCAGGAGTCGACGGCCGCCGGTCAGCACCAGGTGCAGCGTCCGCCCCTGGGCCTTCTCGGCCTGCACGATCTCCCGCAATTGCTCCCGAAGGGCCGACGCCGCCCTTTCGTCCGTGATGTCCACGAGGGGTTCCAGGCCGTTCCGAAGCATGACGCGGCGGAGGCGGATGGCTCGGCGGGCGGGGCCATAAAAGTCGCCGAGGAACTCCTGGCCCAGCCGTTCCAGGGCCCGGCGGGTGCGGGGATCCGAAGGGGCCAAGTGGAGGATCACCACCTCGACGATGTTCTCTCCCTGGGCCAGCAGGGCGTCCAGGGCGAAGGTGATCACCTGGGGCTGCCCCCCCAGGGTCGCCAGCATCACGCTCTCCGATCGAAGGGCCATGGCACCCTCCCGGCTTTCCTTACGGGGAAACGAGGACCTTCCAGCGAAGGGGTTCAACCATGGAGCTGTTCCCGGCCGTTCTCATCGGCGGGCCTCCCCATTCAGGCAAGTCGGTTCTAACTTATAGTTTATCCTACGCGCTGCGGCGGCGGGGGGTGGCCCATTATGTGTTGCGGGCCGCGCCGGACGGTGAGGGCGACTGGTTCTATGAGGGGAATCCCAACCATGTGCGTCTGCTCCGGATCAAAGGGGCCTTCGACCGCCGCTGGGTGGAACGGATCTGCCGCGATATCCGCCGCCGTCACTTGCCGTTGCTCATCGACGTCGGCGGGCAGCCGACGCCGGAGCAGGAGGCCATCTTCGCCATGGCCACCCACGCCATCCTGGTGACCCGCGATCCGACCTTCCGGCCTGACTGGCTCCGTGCGATCCGCAAATACGGCCTCTACCTCATCGCCGATCTGGACTCCCGGCCGGAAGGCCCCTCCGAGATCCACGAGGATCAGCCGGTGCTGCGCGGGGTGATCGCCGGGCTGGAACGGGGCCGCCGGGCCGAGGGGGCTGTGTTCGAGGCGCTGGTGAACCGGTTGGCTGCCCTCTTCGCCTATCGCCCCGAGGAGCTGCGCCGCTACCATCGGATGATGGCCCCCGAGGTCGATTGGTATGTGGATCTGGACGACCTGGCGCGCCGGATCGGGGTCCGCTGGGAAGGGGAAGCGCCGCGCTGGGCGCCGGAGGACCTGTCCCGGGTCCTGGAGGACCTGCCGTCCGGCGCCTCGATGGCCCTTTACGGGCGGGGGCCGGCCTGGCTGTATGCGGCTCTGGCCGCTCTGGCCTTCCCAGCCTCCCTGTTCCAGTTCGACCCCCGCTGGGGGTGGATGGCGCCGCCGACCCTCCTCCCCCAGCCCGGTCTTCCGGAAGCAGGGGCCCTGCGCTTCGTCGAGAGGCCGGCGCCGGCGGGTTGGCGCTGGCTTGGGATCACACGGGCGCATCCGTATCTGGACCGGGAGGAGGTCGACGGCGCCGCCGTCCCCGCCGCCGTCCCCGGCGAGCGCTGGGTGGCGGACGGGAAGTTGCCCCTCTGGCTGTGGACGGCCTTGGCCCGCGCCTGGGCCGGCCTGGAGGCCCTGGCGGTTTTCGACCCCCGTTTCCCCGGCGCCGTTGTGGTCCTCTCCCGGGATCCCGCCTGGCCGGTGGGGGCGGTGGTGCAGCCCCCCGGGTGAGGGGGCTAGGCCAGAAGCCGGCGGACCCCCCATGGATGGGGGGCGATCGGGGGTCCGAAGGACCGCCTTCGGAGCCGACGGGGGGACTTGACCCATGGCGTGGGATGGATTATTATGATCGCC
>NZ_PSLG01000021.1:0-32977 GCF_040289485.1 Thermoflexus sp. | reverse complement strand
TGCGCTGCCGCCCCGTGCGCCGCCGTCTTCCTGTCCCGCTGCAGCCGCGCCGCCGCGCGGGGAAGGCCGGGTAGCCCCCGGCCTTCCGCCCATCCCCGCCGCCCTCGCGCCGTCGAGGCGCCAGGGCGGCGCTTTTAACGCCTCTTTCGTCTTTTCGATGCCACTAGCATCCATGCTAGCATCCATGCTAGTCCAAATGCAATTCCCCCAACAAGACCGGAAACTACAGCGGTTCCGGTGTTTTTCGATAACACATAAGCCAGAGCGACGAACGTGCTAGAAAAAACCAGCCCCCCTATGATCGCTTGTAACATAACTTGTAACATAAGGGCTAACACCCGCAGATAGCGCAGGTTGCACCCATACATCCCAAAGACGCAATGGCCCCGCAAATCGCAGCACAAATCACTGCACCAACGCCGCTAGGGGCAAGTAAGAGACACAACCAATAGCAACCTACCCCTCCACCTGTCCCGCAGAGAGTGCCGACCGGGACGCTAACTGCCAACGCTAGGCGGTGAGGTAGCTGACCTCCTGCTGGCATGCCCAGTTGGAGAGCTTCATGGCTAGACTAGATATATTATGTAAAAAACGGCAGATGCTGTCAACCCCCTCACCGGGCCAGGCGCTCCCGCAGGGCCTGGATCTGGGCCTGGACGGCTGGGCGTGCCGTCCCCCCCACCGCGGACCGCCACTCCACCGCCGCCGTGGGGTCCAGGACCTGGAGGATGTCGGCATCGAAGGCGGGGTGGTGCTGGCGGTAGACAGAGAGGGGGAGGGCGGAGAGGGGGACGCCGCGGCGGGCCGCCTCGGCGACCAAGGCGCTGACGGCCCGGTGGGCCTGGCGGAAGGGGACACCCCGGCGCACCAGGTAATCCGCCAGTTCCGTGGCCAGCATCGCCTCCTCCAGGGCGGCCCGCATGCGATCCGGCCGCGGCCGCATGGTCCGGATCAGGCCGGGCAGGACGGCGAGCAGCGCCTGCAGCGTATCGACGGCGTCGAAGACCGGCTCCTTATCCTCCTGGAGGTCCTTGTGGTAGCCGGAGGGCAGCCCCTTGAGAACGATGAGGAAGCCCGTCAGGTGACCGATCAGGCGCCCGGCCTTGGCCCGGGCCAGCTCCAGGGCGTCCGGGTTGCGTTTCTGGGGCATCAGGCTGGAGCCGGTGGTATACGCCGGGTCCAGGGCCACGAAGCCGAACTCAGCGCTGGCGAACAAGATGAGGTCCTCCGCCAGCCGACTGAGGTGGAGGCCGATCATCGCCGCCAGGAAGAGGAACTCGGCCACGAAATCCCGGTCGGAGACGGCGTCCAGGCTGTTGGGGGCGACGGCGACGAAGCCCAGTTCCCGGGCCAGGGCCTCCCGGTCGATGGGGAAGGGGGTGCCGGCCAGGGCTCCGCTGCCGAGGGGGAGGGTGGCCAGCCGGGGGTAAGCCTGGCGGAGCCGCTCTCGATCCCGCTCGAAGGCCCAGGCGTGGGCCAGGCACCACTGGGCGTAGCGGAGGGGCTGGGCCCGCTGGAGGTGGGTGTAGCCCGGCATGATCAGATCGAGGTGGGCCTCCGCCTGGGCCAGCAGCGCCTCCTCCAGCGCCCGCAGCCCCTCCTCCACCGCCGGCCAGGCCTCCATCAGGAACAGCCGCAGATCGGTGGCCACCTGGTCGTTGCGGCTGCGGCCGGTGTGCAGTTTGCCAGCAACGGGGCCGATGCGCTCGGTCAGGCGGCGCTCCACGGCGGTGTGGATGTCCTCGTCGGTGGGGGCGAAGACGAAGGCCCCCGCCTCCAGTTCCGCCCGCACGGCCTCCAGCCCAGCCACGATCTGCTCCAGCTCCTCGGGGGAGAGCAGCCCGGCCCGGGCCAGGGCCCGGGCCCAGGCGATGGAGCCCCGGATGTCCTGCGGATACAGCCGGCGGTCGAACGGCAGCGAGGCGTTCAACCGCTCGAAGGCCGGGTCCCTCGAGGGCTCTTCCTCGGTCCCCCACAGCCGCATCGCTTCCCACCCCCCTGCCCCTCAATCCCGCTCCTCGATCGGCCGCGGCTCGCCCCGCAGGCCCCGCGCCACCAGGCCGTGGACCTTCAGCGGGAGCCCGAAAAGCCGGATGAACCCGGCGGCGTCCTTGTGATCGTAAGCCCCCACCGTGTCAAAGGAGACGATGTCCTCGCGGTAGAGGCTGTAAGGGGAGCGCCGGCCGACCACGGTGACGTTGCCCTTGTAGAGCCAGAGGCGCACCTCCCCGGTCACATGGCGCATGGTCACCTGGACGAAGGCGTCCATGGCCTCCCGTAGGGGGCTGAACCACCAACCGGAATAGACCAGTTCCGCATAGCGCAGGGCGATCCATTGCTTGAGGTGCATCGTCTCCCGGTCCAGGCACAGGGTCTCCAGGGCCCGCAGCGCCTCTACCAGGATGGTCCCCCCGGGGGTCTCGTAGACGCCGCGGGACTTCATCCCCACCAGGCGGTTCTCCACCAGGTCCACCCGGCCGATGCCGTGCCGGGCGCCCAGGGCGTTGAGGGCCTCCATCAACGGCACCAGCCCCATGGGCTGGCCGTTGAGGGCCACCGGGACACCCCGCTCGAAGGTGAGGGTGATCACCTCCGGCGCGTCCGGCGCGCGGCGCGGGTCCGTCGTCCAGAGGAAGACGTCCTCCTCAGGCTCCCAGTCGGGGTCCTCGAGGGGGCCACCCTCATGGGAGACGTGCCAGAGGTTGCGGTCCCGGCTGTAGTGGCTGGTGCTCCACTCGATGGGGACGCCGTGGGCCCGGGCGTATTCGTAGGCCTCGCGACGAGAGGTGATGGACCACTCCCGCCACGGGGCGATCACCCGCAGGTGGGGGGCCAGGGCCTGGTAGGCCAGTTCGAAGCGGACCTGGTCGTTGCCCTTGCCGGTGGCGCCGTGGGCCAGGGCGTCGGCCCCCTCCTCCAGAGCGATCTGCACCTGGTGCTTGGCAATGAGGGGCCGGGCCATGGCAGTGCCCAACAGGTATTTGCCCTCGTAGACCGCGCCGGCCTGCACCGTCGGCAGCACGTAGTCCCGCAAGAACTCCTCCCGCAGGTCGCGGAGGATCACCTTGGAGGCCCCCCCGGCGTAGGCCCGCTCCTCGACCCCCTCCAGCTCCTCCGCCCCCTGGCCGATGTCAGCGCAGAAGGCGATCACCTCGCACCCATACGTCTCCCGCAGCCACGGGATGATGGTGGAGGTGTCCAGCCCGCCGGAATACGCCAGCACCACCTTGCGCACCATGAGCAACCCTCCCGGTTCAGGGTTGGATCCCCTCAGGCTGCTTCCGCGTCCAGCCGCATCGCCACCGCCACCTCGTCGCAGCGGTCCCGCAGCGGGCACCGCACGCAGTCGCGCCAGACCTTCTCGGGGAAGCGTTCCCGATCGGTGACGCGGAAGCCCTGCCGCTCGAAGAAGGCCACCGCCCGGGTGAGGGCGAAGACCGTGCGGGCGCCAGCGGATCGGGCCCGCGCCACCAGGGCTTGCACCAGGGCGCCGCCCACGCCGTTCCCCTGGAGGGATTCCTCCACGGCCAGGGAGCGGATCTCGACCAGCGCGGGGGACATCCACACCAGCGAGCCGCAGCCCACGACCCGCCCGTCCGCTTCCGCCACCACCCAGTCGGCCAGCGTGGCGACGATCTCCTCCGCGCTCCGTGGCAGCAACAGCCCCCGCCGCGCGTAGCGGTCCACCAGGGCGAAAAGCGCCGGGAGATCCTCCGGACGGGCTGCACGGATCCGCATGGGCCATCCCTCCCGAATGGGGTGCGCCTCCGTCACCGCGACGATCCCGCCGCCTCCATCGCCGCCTTCAGCAGGGCGATGGCCTCCTCGATCTGGGCCTCCGTGACGATGAGGGGCGGGACCAGGCGGACCACCGTGTCGCCGGCCGTGGTCACCAGGAGGCCCCGCTCCAGGGCGGCCGCGACCACCGCCCGCGCGTCCCCGGCGATCTCAATCCCAAGGAACAGACCCCGCCCGCGGATCGCCCGAACCCCGGGCAGGCCGGCCGCCTCCAGCCGGGCCCGTAGGAAGGCCCCGACTTCCCGAACCCGGGCCAGGAAGGCTGGGTCGCTCAGACGCCGGAAGACGTGCAAGGCCACGGCGGCCACCAGGGGCCCGCCGGCGAAGGTGCTGCCGTGGTCGCTGGGCTGGAGGACAGCGGCCACCGGCTCCCGCATCAGCACGGCCCCGATGGGCAGCCCGTTGGCCAGGGGCTTGGCCACCGTGAGGAGGTCCGGCTCCACCCCGTAGGCCTCATAGGCCCACAGCGTCCCGGTCCTCCCCAGGCCGCACTGGACCTCGTCGAAGATCAGCAGCGCGCCCACCGCGTCGCAGCGCTCTCGCAAGGCCTGCAGGAACTCCAGCGTGGCCACATGGACGCCCCCCTCCCCTTGGATGGGCTCCACGATCACCGCGCAGGTCTCCTCCGTGATCGCCGCCCGCGCCGCCTCAACGTCGTTGAAGGGGGCGAAGGTGACGCCGGGGACCAGGGGGGCGAAGGGCTCCCGGTAGGCCGCCTTCTCGGTGACCGAGAGGGTCCCCATCGTCCGCCCGTGGAAGCCGTGGGTGAAGGCCACGAAGCCGACCTTGTGGCCGCCGAAGCGGACGCGGGCGTATTTGCGGGCGAACTTCAGGGCGGCCTCCACCGCTTCGGCGCCGGAGTTACAGAAGAAGACCCGGTCGGCGAAGGAGCGGGCCACCAGGGCCTCGGCCAGGCGCAGGTGGGGCTCGGTGTGATACAGGTTGCTCAGATGCACCAGGCAGCGGGCCTGCTCGGCGACCACCGCCGCCACCCCGGGGTCCGCATGGCCGAGGGCGCACACCGCGATCCCGGCCACAAAGTCCAAGTAACGCCGGCCCTGGGCGTCGTAGACGTAAACCCCCTCGCCGCGGGTGAAGACCACCGCCGGTAGGTGGGCGCCAGCACCCGCTCCGCCAGGTCGAGCAGGGTCTGTGCGGTTCGCTCCATCGATTATCCCTCCGGGACGATGGACGTTCCCCCGCCCGCCGCGCCGCCCAGGTTGGCGATGCGCACGCGGCGCACGCCGGCGGCGAGGGCCTCCAGGGCCGCGCGCACCTTGGGGACCATCCCGTCGCGGATGACCCCGGCGGCGATCAGCGCCTCCGCCTCGGCAGGCGTCAGACGGGGGCGGACCCGGCCCGCCACCAAAACCCCCGGGACGTCGGTGAGGAAAAGGAGCTCCTCGGCGGGGAGGGCGGCGGCGATGGCCGCTGCCATCGGGTCGGCGTTGACGTTGTAGAGCCCCTCCGGGCCCAGCCCGATGGGCGCCATCACCGGCACGATGCCCTCGGCCATCCAGCGGGCCAGCGGCGCCGCCGCCACCGCCACCGGCTTCCCCACCCGGCCCAGGCCCGGCACCGGCGCCACCTGGACCAGCCCGAGGTCAGCGCCGCACAGCCCCAGGGCGGGGATCCCCGCCTGCTGCAGGGCGGCCACCAGCCGCTTGTTGGTCAGCCCCGCCAGGGTCATCACCGCCACGTCCAGGGTCTCCCCGTCGGTGACCCGCAGGCCGTCCACGTAGCGGGGCGTCAGCCCCAGGCGCTGCTGCCAGGCGCTCACCGCGTTCCCACCGCCGTGGACGAGGACCGGCGGGGGCGCCATCCGACGCAGGGCCCCAACCAGCCCTTCTAGGAAAGCCGGGTCGTCCAGTTCGCGGCCGCCGATCTTGATCACCCGCATGGCATCCCCCTCACATCAGCCCGGCCGTCTCCTCCAGGCCGAACATCACATTGAGGTTCTGCACCGCCTGCCCTGCGGCCCCCTTGATCAGGTTGTCGATGGAGGCGGTCAGGATCACCATCCCGGCCTCCGGCACGCCCGTGACCGAGAGGACGCACCGGTTGGTCCCCACGCTGTGCCGCAGCGTGGCCAGGACCCCCGGCGGCAGCACCCGGACGAAGGGCTCACGGCCGTAGGTCTCGACCAGCAGATCCCGGACCATCCCCTCGGTCCAGCCCGGGGCCAGGGGAACGTAGATCGTGGCCAGGATGCCCCGGGCCACCGGCAGCAACTGGGGGGTGAAGATCAGCGGGCCGAGGCCCCCGTTGACCGCGTGGAGCATCTGCTCGATCTCGGGGAGGTGACGGTGGGACCGGCCGATGTGGTAAGGGCTCAGGTTCTCGTCCACCTCCACGAAATGGGTGGTGAGGGAGGGCTTGCGCCCCGCCCCCGAGACCCCCGACTTGGCATCCACGATGAGGGGCCCTGGCCCGATGGCGCCGGCCCGGGCCAGGGGAAGGAGAGCCAGCAGGACGGCGGTGGGGTAGCAGCCAGGGTTGGCGACCAGGCGGGCCTGCCGCACGGCCGGGCGGTTCCACTCCGTGAGGCCGTAAACGGCCTCCGCCAAGAGATCCGGGGCCGGGTGGGCCTCGTGATACCACTGGGCATACCGTTCGGGGTCCTTCAGGCGGAAATCGGCCGAGAGATCCACCACCCGAACCCCCGCGGCCAGGGCCTCTCGGGCGACGGCAGCGGAGACCCCGTGGGGCAGAGCCAGAAACACCGCGTCCACCCGGTCCAGGGGAGCCTCGGCGAAGGCCACCACAGGAAAGTCGTCGAGGGTTGGGAAGAGATGCGCCAGGGAACTGCCGGCGCCGCTTTCGGAGGCCGCGAACACCACCTCGACGGCGGGGTGCCGCCGCAGCAACCGGAAGGCCTCGTAGCCGGCATAGCCGGTCACCCCGTAGATCCCCACGCGGACCATCCCAGGCCTCCTCCTGAAAAGAAACCCCCCGGGCTCGAGCCCGGGGGGTTGGGATCCGTCGATCCGCTTCGAACAGGCGTCGGGACCAACACCTCACCCACCCGCGCCGGACTCGAGGCCCGGTCGGCCCTTGGGACGACGGAAGCGTGGGAAGCGGGTGGTGTGGGTGTGCATCCAGAACCTCATGCCCCAAGTTTGGCCTGATGATAGCGAGATCCCGCCGTTTTGTCAAGTCCGGGCACGATGATCCCGGACGCGCTCCCTCAGGGGGCGGGGCCGCTGTTCCCTTCCCCGAAGCCCCGACGGCGGGCGATCTCGTAAAGGGCCACCGACCCGGCGGCGGCGGCGTTGAGGGAGGCCACCCGGCCCCCCATCGGCAGGTAGATCAGCAGATCACAGGCCCGGCGGACCAGCGGGCGGATGCCGGTCTCCTCGCTCCCCACCACCAGGGCGATGGGCCCGGTCAGATCGGCCCGGTCATAGCGGATGGCCCGGGGGTCCTGTTGCAGCCCGACCACCCACACCCCCCGCTCCTTTAGCGCCTCCAGGGCCCGGGCCATATTGGTGACCTGGACGACGGCGAGATGCTCCACTGCCCCGGCGGAGGCGTTCACCACGGCCGGGGTGACCCGGGCGCTGCGGTGCTCCGGGAAGATCACGGCGTGCACCCCCACGGCCTCGGCCGTCCGCAGCAGCGTCCCGAAGTTTTGAGGATCCTGCAGGCAATCCAGGGCCAGCCAGAAAGGCGGGTCGGGACGGCGGGCGCTTTCCTGCCATGCCGTCTCGAAGTCCATATAAGGATAAGGTTCCACCTCCGCCACCACCCCTTGATGCCCCTCGGCGATGGCGTCCAGGCGGGCCTTGGGGACCCGCGTGATGGGGATGCCCCGGCCCTCGGCCAGGGCGATCAGGGCCTCCAGGATCGGCTTGGGCTGCAGACCCTCAGCGATCAACAACCGGTAGATCCGCCGCCGCCCGGCCCGCAAGGCCTCGTGGACGGCGTGGCGCCCGTACAGGAACTCCCGCCGGATCTCCTCGGGCTTCTCCCTCACCGCTCGTAGACCTCTCGGGGATCCCAGCCCATGACCCGCCACGGCAGCCGGAGCCCCCGGAAGCGGGGCGGGAGGACCCGGAAGCCCGGCCGGGCGTAGCAGGCCTCCCGCTCGGCCCGGCACATCCAATACAACGGCCCTCGCGCTCGCACCATCACCGTCCGCACCAGCCGGCTCCCGATCCCCGCCCCTGCCACGCCGGGTCCACCCCCACCGAGGTGAGTTCCCGACGGCCGTCCCGGTCAAACCCCACCGGGACAGCCCCGATCACCTTCCCCGCGACCTCGGCGACCAGAAACCGAGGCCAGCGCAGGCCTCAGGGGTTCCGACGGACCTCGCGGGCCAGCCGTCGGATCACCGGCTGGTCCTCCGGCCGCGCCGGGCGCAGGATCACCCCATCCGCCATCGCCACCTCCCGGCCGGGGATCGCCTCCATTTTAGCCCGGGCGGCCTGGCGGGCCCGCCCGCCGCCGGCTTGACACCTGGCCGGGAATCCAATAGCCTAAAACTGGCGGCCGTGCTCAGGCGGGGAGGTGGCGGTTCCCTGCACCCGAAATCCGCCAGACGCGGGGCCGACATCCCCTTCGAGGGTTCACGCGGCCCCGCCGGATGGTCGCCCCCGGCGTCGAAGGTCCGGTCCTGCGCGGCGGACCCCGGTGAACCCCGCCAGGCCCGGAAGGGAGCAACGGTAAGCCGTCCCGGTTCGCGCGCCGCAGGGGCGCCGGGCCGGAGCCGGAAGGGTGCCCATCGACGGGGAAAGGCGGGCTCGACAAGGGGCGCACGGCCGCCGGCTTGCCCTCCCGCCGCCCGAGGAGACGATGGCCGTCATCCCACGGCCAAGCCGGTTCCGCATCATAAAGCCATGGACAGGCGTTCAACGCTCAAATGGCTCGCCTGGCTCGGGCTGGGCGCCTTCGGCCTCTGGGGTTACGCCCGCTCCCAACAGACCGTAACCCTCCTCATCGACGATCGGACCTATATCGTTAGAACAAGCCAACGAACGGTGGCCGGCGTGTTGCGTGAGGTGGGCCTCTCCCTCCGCCCCCAGGATGCGGTCTTCCCACCCCTTTCCGCCGAACTGAGACCCCCGGCGACCATCCGCGTCCGGCGGGCGAGACCGGTCCAGATCCTGGTGGAGGGTCGGGGAGTGGAGCCCTCGCGACGGATGGTGTGGTATACCCTCCAAACGGACCCAGGGCGGATCCTGCAGGAGGCCGGGATCTCATGGGGTCCTGGGGATGCGATGTGGGTGGACGGGCATCGGTGGCCCTCCGGGGGGGGCTTCGGTGTCCTCCGGGCGGCGGACGGTGAAGGCCCGCGGGAGATCCGTGTCGTCCGCGCGGCCCCGGTGATTGTCCGCCTGGAGGACGGCTCTCGGCGCGTGTGGTTCTCCACCGCCCCAACGGTGGGCGCGGCCCTCCGGGAGGCAGGGTGGCTCCAGGACCCCGCCGACCGCGTGCTCCCCAGCCCGGAGACCCCCCTGAACGGCGGAATACAAGTCTCCCTCTTCCGGGCCCGGCCCATCACCGTGGAGGCCGACGGGCGGGTCCAGGTGGTGCACACCACCGCCCGCACCGTGCGGGATCTGCTGCAGGAACTTGGGCTCACCCTCCATGGGCAGGATCGGGTGATCCCGGAGGAGGGCGCACGGCTGCAGGGTGGAGAGACCGTCCGGGTGATCCGGGTCACGGAGGGCTGGGCGCTCGAGGAGGAAAGTCTGCCCTTCAACATCGTCTGGGAGCCGGATCCTAACTTGGAGCTGGACACATGGGTGCAGCGGGCGCCCGGGCGGGAGGGCCGCCTGCAGCGCCGCATCCGGGTGCGCTATGAGAACGGCCAGCCCGTCGCCCGAGAGGTTGTCGGGGAGACCGTCCTGCGGCCCCCCGAGCCCCAGGTCTGGGCCTACGGGACCAAGATCGTGGTCCGCACCCTCGAGACGCCGGAAGGGCCGATCGAATACTGGCGGCGGATCCGGATGCTGGCCACCTCCTACAGCGCCTCCACCGCCGGGGTCCACCCCTCGGCGGCGTATTTCGGGCGCACGCGGACCGGGCTGCCGATACAGCGGGGGATCGTGGCTGTGGACCCGCGGGTGATCCGGCTGGGATGGAAGGTCTACGTGCCCGGCTATGGGATCGGCCTGGCAGCCGACACCGGAGGCGCCATCCGCGGACGACGGATCGACCTGGGCTACAACGACGACGACCTGGTCCTGTGGCGTCGGTGGGTGGATGTTTACCTGCTCACCCCGGTGCCCCCCCCGGAGGCCATCCCCTATGTCCTCCCCGACTGGCCCCCATCCCCCTGAGTCGACGACGGCGCCCCTGCGCCCGTCCCCACCCCCGATGCCGTGGCCCCAGTATCTGCGGGCCCGGGGCCTGCGGCCCCGCAAGGGGCTCGGCCAGCATTTCCTCATCGACGAAGGCGCCCTGGCCCGCGTGGCCGAAGCAGCGGGCTTCCAGCCCGGCGAATGGGCGCTGGAGATCGGCGCCGGCCCCGGCACCCTGACCCGCCATCTGGCCCTGCGGGCCGACCGTGTGGTGGCCGTGGAGATCGATGAGCGCTTCCTGCCGCTGCTCCGCGAGATCCTCGCCCCCTATCCCAACGTCACAGTGGTCCACGGGGACATCCTCCAGTTGGACCCCGGGGCGCTGGTGGAGGGACACCCATACCGGATCGTGGGGAACATCCCTTACTTCATCACCTCGGCCATCCTGCGCCAGGTGATGGAGGCCACCCCCCGGCCGCGGCGGGTGGTGCTCACCGTGCAGCACGAGGTCGCCCGGCGGCTCACCGCCGGGCCCGGGGCCATGAGCCTGCTGGCCGTGAGCGTCCAGGTGTATGGGCGCCCCCAGATCGTCGCGCGGATCCCTGCGGGCGCCTTCTGGCCCCGGCCCGAGGTGGACTCCGCCGTCGTGGCCATCGATCCCTACCAGCGACCGGCGGTGCCGCTGGAGGACCCCGAGGCCTTCTTCGCCGTGGTCCGCGCGGGGTTTGGGCAACGCCGCAAGCAACTGCACAACGCCCTCGCCCACGGCCTGGGGCTTCCGGACACGGTGGTCCGCGCGGCCATGGCGGCCGCCGGGATCGACCCCCACCGCCGCGCCGAGACCCTCACCTTGTCGGAATGGGCCGCCCTCTGCAACGCGCTGCGCCCCTTCCTGCAAGGCGACAGGGGCCCTCTCCGCGAACCTCCTGGGGGTTCCCCGGCCTGTGGGAAGAACCGCGGGGAAACGAATCCGCACCCGGACGCCTGAAACGCAACCGAGCGGCCATGCGGCCGCTCGGTTGACCTGACCGTCTCAAAAGTGGCGAGGGTGGGACTCGAACCCACAACCCGCCGATTATGAGCCGGCTGCTCTGCCCTTTGAGCTACCTCGCCCTTCGTCTTTAATTATAGCCAAGGTCTGGGGTCCCCGTCAACGTCGGGCCTGCGCCTCAGCGCTCCCCATCCGCCAGCCAGGCCCGCACCGTCGGCCCGATCTCGGCCAGCGGCCCCCGGCGGACGGTGCACCGAGGGAGGGCCATCAGGAACCACGCCCCGTAACTCCGCGTCAGCACCCGGCGGTCCAGGATCAGGACCACTCCCCGGTCGGTCCGATGACGGATCAGCCGTCCGAAGCCCTGGCGGAATCGCAGCACCGCCTCGGGGACGGCGTAATCCAGGAACGGATCGCGATACTGGGACCCCCGGGCTGCGAAGATCGGCTCGTCGGGGACCTCAAAGGGCAGCCGGGAGATGACCAGACACGAGAGGGCTTCCCCTGGGATGTCCACCCCTTCCCAGAGACTGCGGGTCCCCAGCAGCACCGCCCGCTCGGCCGTCCGGAACCGCTCCACCAGTTGCCGACGGGATCCGCCGTCTCCCTGCTCGTAGACGACGATGCCGGCCTTGGCCAGCGGCCCGGCCAGGGCCCGCGCGGCCCGCCGCAACGGCGCGTAGGCGGTGAAAAGGACCAGCGTGCGCCCCCCGATGGCCTGGGCCGCCGCCAGGATCGCCTGCTCCACCGCGCGCGAATACCCGGCCTCCCCTGGCTCCGGGATGTCGCTCACCAGATAGAGCAGGGCGTTGCGCTCGTAGTCGAAGGGGGAGTCCAGGGCCAGTTCCTCCATCTCCCAGGCCCCCAGCCGGCTCTTCAGGTGGGCGAAGGACGGGGCCTGGCGCTCCCGGTCCACCGTCCGCAGCGTGGCCGAGGTCATCACCACGCACGCCTTGGAGGCCAGCAGGTGCTGCCGCACCAACGGCCCCACGTCCAGGGGCGCCGCGTGCAGGCTCACCCGGGACCAGTCCCCGTCCCCTGGATGCCCCTCCAGCCAGTAGACGGCGTCGGGGACGGGCTTGCGCACCATCCCCTCCAGGGCCTGATGGGCCTTCTCGAAATCGCGCCGCAGCCCGACCGCACGGCTCAGGGCCTCCTCTGCCTCCCCGAACCCGTGCTCGAGGAGCTCGCCCAGCAGGGCGCCGATCCTACCCAGGGCCTCCTGGACCGCGACCCAGCGGGGGGCCAGGAAGGCCCAGGCCTCCTCCACGGCGGACCATCCCGGCCGTCGTCGCTCCTCCCCGGTTAGCCAGATCTTGCGGGGGTGGTCACCATCGCGGGCGCCCGCCTCCTCCAGGAAGGCGGTCAGGGCGTTGAAGAGAAGGTCGACCCCGGTGCGGGCGGCCGCCGCCGCCTCGGTCAGGCGGCGGGTCAAGCCGGCCAAGGGGTTGCGGGCGGGCGGGGGCAGTGACCGGCCGAGGCTCTGCAGAGCGCCCAGCAGCCCCCCGGCCCGATGCTCCCGGGCGCCCCCCACCTCGTCCAGCAGGCGCAGCAGCCCGAGCCGATCGACCTCCACGGCCAGTTGCTTGGTCGCGGCCTCCTCCAGGTGGTGGGCCTCGTCGATGATCAGGTAGCGGTAATCGGGAAGCACCGCGTTCTGGGCGGCGACGTCGGCGAAGAGGAGCGCGTGGTTGACGATGATCAGATGCGCCGCCTCGGCCTCCCGCCGGGCCCAATGCAGGAAGCAGCCGCCCTCACCCCACCCGGCGCACGACTCCGCCGTGCAGATCTCGTTGTCGGCGGAGAGCCGGGCCCACAGCCCCCGTTCGGCGGGCGTGGGGAGATACAACTCGTCCCCGTCCCCGGTGCGGGTGGTGGGCAGCCAGACCAGGATCTTGGCCAGCACCCGCATCTCCTCCACCCGGGTCGGCCCGGCGTGCCGGAGCTGGACCAGGCGGGCCGGGCACAGGTAGTGGCCCCGCCCCTTCAGCAGGGCTACGCGCAGGGCGGAGCCATCGGCGAGGCCGGATTCGGAGAGGAGCCGCTGGAGGATGGGGATGTCCTTGCGGAGCAACTGCTCCTGGAGGTTGATGGTGTTGGTGGAGATCACCACCCGCTCGCCGTTGCGCAGCGCCCATAGGGCGGCGGGGATCAGGTAGGCCAGGCTCTTGCCCACCCCTGTCCCCGCCTCGATCATGAGGTGCTTCCCCTCGTTGAAGGCCTCGGCGACGGCGCGGAGCATGGCCACCTGCTGGGGCCGATGCTCATACTCCGGGAAGATGCGGGAGAGGGCCCCGCCGGGCTCCAGCAAGGCCGCCAGCGCCTCCGGATCCAGGGGTCGGGGATCCGGCCGCGGCCGCATGGGCCGGGCCCGCACCGGCGGGGGGCTGAGGTAGGCCTCGGGGGTGGCCAGGCCCTTCGCCTGCAACTGGGCCCCGATGCTCCGGTCCACAAAGCGGCCCCGCCGCACCGCCCGCAGGGCCTCCTCGAAGAAGCGGCGCGGGGGCCAGGGCAGCCGGGCGGCGTGGCCGACGATCTCCTCCAAGATGGGCTCGGGCAACTGGCAGGCCCGCTCGAACAGGGCCAGGAAGAGCCGGTGGGTGAGGCGGGCGTCCTCCAGGGCCCGGTGCACCGTCCCCACCGGGATCCCCAGATCTCGGGCCAGGGCGGCCAGCCCATGGGCGCCGCTGTGGGGCATCAGGATGGCCGCCAGTTCATAGGTGTCCAGCGCCTCGTTGTGGAGGAACAGGCCGTGGCGGCGCAGGAAGGCCAGGTCCTGATCGATGGAGTGGCCGACCAGGACGGCCTCCCCCACCCGGCTTTTCAGGCGGGGCAGCACCGCCTCCAGCGGCGGCGCCTGGGCCACGTCCTCCGGGCGGATGCCGGTGAGCTCGCTGATCGCCGGCGGGATGGGCCGCTCCGGGCGGACCAGGGTGCTCCAGGTCTCGAGCACGGTCTCCCCGCGGAACTTCACCAGGCCGATCTCAATGATGGCGTCCGTCTCCGGGTCCAGCCCGGTGGTCTCCAGGTCCAGGGCGACAAAAACCGAGGACATGGCTCGCCGTCCGAGAAGGCGCATCCGCACAACGGGCCGACATGAAGGGGGCAGGCCCCATGGCACCTGCCCCCTCCGCCGGATCCGCGTCCCCCAAGGGGGATCCCCTCACAGATCGATGGCCGTGGTCACCGCCTCCGCCAGGGTGGGGCCGGTGCCGCCGCGGGCCATGGCCTCCATCCCCCGCTTCTCGGCGTAATACTTGAACCCGGTCCCCGCGGGGATCAGGCGCCCGATGATCACGTTCTCCTTCAGACCCCGCAGCTCGTCGATCTTGCCCTCCAGGGCAGTCCCGGCCAGCACGCGGATGGTGTGCTGGAAGGAGGCCGCCGAGAGGAAGGAGTCGGTGGCCAGGGCGGCCTTGGTGATGCCGAGCAGCACCTGCTGCGCAGTCGCCGGGCGCTTGCCCTCCGCGGCCAACTTGGCGTTGATGTCCTGCAGCAGCAGTCGGTCCACCAGGTCGCCGGGCAGGAAGTCCGTGTCGCCCGGGTGGATGATCTGGACCTTGCTCAGCATCTTTCGGAGGATGATCTCGAAGTGCTTGTCGTTGATGTTGACGCCCTGAGAGCGGTAGACCTTCTGGATCTCGCTGAGCAGGTAGAGCTGGACAGCCTCGCGGCCCAGCAGGCGCAGGATGCGGTGGGGGTTCTTGGGCCCCTCGGTGAGGGCGTCCCCGGCCTTCACCCGCTGGCCCTCCTCCACCAGCAGGCGGGCCGTGGCCGGCACCTCATATTCCCGCTCCTCCCGGATCTCGTAGACCACCTTCAGAGGGCTGCCCTTCTGGTAGACCACGCGGCCAGCGTGCCGGGCCGTGATCTGCTGATCGCCCCGGCTGGCCAGGACCTGGCCCTCGACCACGTTCTGGCCGTCCTCCACTTTGATCGACCAGTTGCCGGGGATCTCGTAAACATCCTCCGCAAGACGGCTGTTGACGATGCGGAGGCGTCGCGCGCCCCCCTCGGTGCGGTAGATGTGGACGACGCCGTCGATGTCGGCCAGCAGGCCCTCGCCCTTGGGGTGCTTGCGGGCCTCGAAGAGCTCCTCCACCCGCGGCAGGCCCTGGGTGATGTCGGCCACACCGGCCACACCGCCCGTGTGGAAGGTCCGCAGCGTCAACTGGGTCCCCGGCTCGCCGATGGACTGGGCGGCGATGATGCCGACGGCGGTGCCCACCTCCACCAGCCGGCCGGTGCCCAGGTCGCGCCCGTAACAGAGGGCGCAGATGCCATAGCGCAACTGGCAGGTCATGGGCGAGCGGACGTAGACCTCCGGGACACCCGCCTTCTCCATCCGCTCGGAGAGGACCTCGTCCAGCAGGGTCCCGGTGTCGGCGATCAGGGCGCCGGTCTTCGGGTCGAAGACGGGGGCGGCCAGCACGCGGCCGAAGATCCGTTCCCGCAGGGTCTGCCCGCCCACATCGTCGCTGGCCCGGATCCAGATCCCGGCGCGGGTTCCGCAGTCGTAGGCGTTGACGATCACGTCCTGGGCCACATCCACCAGCCGCCGTGTAAGATACCCGGCGTCCGCCGTGCGCAGGGCGGTGTCGGCCAGGCCCTTGCGGGCGCCGTGGGTGGAGATGAAGTATTCGATGGTGGTCAGGCCCTCGCGGAAGTTGGAGCGGATGGGCAGCTCGATGATGCGGCCCGTCGGGTCGGCCATCAGCCCCCGCATCCCCACCAACTGAGCCACCGGCTGGAACCCGCCCTTGGTCGCCCCGGAGACAGCCATGATGGCCACGTTGCTGTCAGGGCTCATAGTCTGCTTGACGGCCTCGGCGACCTCGTTGGTGGCCCGCTGCCACAGGTCGATGACCCGCTGGTAGCGCTCCTCCTCGGTGAGGAGGCCCCGCCGGTATTGGCGCTCCACCTCGGCCACCAGGGCCTCGTAGCGGGCCAAGATCTCCCGCTTGACCGGCGGGATGGGCAGGTCGTCCAGGGCGATGGTGACGCCCGAGCGGGTGGCGTAGCGGAAGCCGATGTCCTTCAGTTTGTCCACCATCTCCACCGTGGCCTCGGGCCCCAGCCACTGGAAGCACTGGGCCACCAGATCCTTCAGGCGACCCTTGTCCATCGTCTCGTTGACGAAGCGCAGGCCCTCGGGCAGGACCAGGTTGAAAAGCACACGGCCCACGGTGGTCTCGATCAGCCGCCGGCGGGGCTGGCCGTCCGGATACCGCTGGCCGTTCTCGTCGTAGACCGTCCCGGCGTAAACGCGGATCGGTGTGTGCAAGGAGACGACGCCGAGCAGGTAGGCCAGCTCCACCTCCTCCAGGCTGGCAAACAGCCGGGCCGGCCCGGCCGGGCCGTTGGCGGGGGCCATGGTCAGGTAGTAGCAGCCCAGGACCATGTCCTTGGTGGGCCCGACCACCGGCTCGCCGTTGGCCGGCAACAGCAGGTTCTTGCTGGAGAGCATCAGGTTGCGGGCTTCCCAGACGGCCATCTCCGAGAGCGGCACGTGGACGGCCATCTGGTCGCCGTCGAAGTCGGCGTTGAAGGCGGCGCAGACCAGCGGGTGGATCTGGATGGCCTTGCCCTCCACCAGGACCGGTTCGAAGGCCTGGATGCCCAGGCGATGGAGGGTGGGAGCCCGGTTAAGCAGCACCGGCCGCTCCTTGATGACCTCCTCCAGCACCTCCCACACCTCGGGGCGCTGGCGTTCGATCAGCCGCCGGGCGCCCTTGATGTTGGCCGCGTAGTTGTATTGGATCAGGCGGGCGATGACGAAGGGCTTGTAGAGCTCCAGGGCCATGGTCTTGGGCAGCCCGCACTGGTGCAACTTCAGTTGCGGCCCGACCACGATCACCGAGCGCCCGGAGTAGTCCACCCGCTTGCCCAGCAGGTTGCGACGGAAGCGGCCCTTCTTGCCCCGCAGCATGTCGCTCAGGGACTTGAGTTCACGGCGCCCGCGGCGGGACACCGCCTTGCCCCGCTGGGCGTTGTCGATGAGGGCGTCCACTGCCTCCTGAAGCATGCGTTTCTCATTGCGGATGATGACGTCCGGCGCCCCCAGTTCCAGCAGGCGCTTCAACCGGTTGTTCCGGTTGATCACCCGCCGGTAGAGGTCGTTGAGGTCCGAGGTGGCGAACCGGCCGCCGTCCAACTGGACCATGGGGCGCAGGTCCGGCGGGAGGACCGGCAGGACCCGCAGGATCATCCACTCGGGGCGGTTGCCGCTGCGCAGAAAGGCCCGCACGATCTGGAGGCGCTTGATGGCCTTCTTGCGGCGCTGCTTGGACTTGGCCTGCCGGATCTCCTGCCACAGTTCCTTGGCCATCTGCTCCAGGTCCAGACGCTGGAGGATCTCCAGGAAGGCCTCCGCCCCCATCTCGGCGCGGAACACCTGCCCCCACTTGCTCTTCAGTTCGCGATACTTGTTCTCCCCCAGGAACTGGAGGGGGGCCAGGCTGACCAGCTCGTCCCGCTCGGCCTGAAGGCGTTGGCGCAGGGCCTCCACCTCCCGGGCGGCCTGGTCCCTCAGAGCGGCGATCTTCTCCTCGGCCGCCTCCCGCAGCGCCCGCAGCGTCTCCTCCGTCCGAGCCAGAGCGCGGGAGCGCTCGGCGGTCTCCCGCTCCTTGATGCGGCTCAACTGCTCGTCCAGGATCCGCTGCAGGGCGGCCAGGTGCTCCCGGCCCACCGTCTCGCCCGCCTCGGCGATCACCTCCCCCGTCGGCTCGAAGACGATGGGGGCCCGGATGGTCTTGCCCAGCCGCTCCTCGATCCGGGCCTGGGTCCGCTGGGCCTCCCGCATCAGGGCCTCGACCTCGGCGTCCCACTTCTCCTCGATGCGGGCCTGCCGCTCGGCCAGCTTCTGGCGCTCCCGCTCCTCCAACCGCTGGACCTTGGCCAGGAGGGCGTCAATCTCCTTCTGGACGCGGGCCTCGATGGCGCGGCGCTCGCGCTCGAACTCCTCCTCGAGGCGCTTGAGGGCCCGGCCCCGCGCCTCCTCGTCCACCGAGGTGATCACATACTGGGCGAAATAGAGGACGCGATCCAAGTTGCGGCGGGAGATGTCCAGAAGCAGCCCCAGATACGAAGGGACGCGGCGTGTATACCAGATGTGGGCTACCGGGGCGGCCAGGGTGATGTGGCCCATGCGCTCCCGGCGCACCGCAGCCCGGGTGACCTCCACGCCACACTTCTCGCAGACGATGCCTTTGTAGCGGGGACCCTTATACTTCCCGCAGTAGCACTGATAGTCCCGAGTGGGGCCGAAGATCACCTCGCAGAAGAGGCCGTCCTTCTCCGGCCGCAGCCGGCGATAGTTGATGGTCTCTGGCTTGGTCACCTCGCCGTAGGACCACGACAGGATCTGCTCCGGCGAGGCCAGCGAAATCCGCAGGGCGCGAAACTCCTTGGCCTCCACAGATGCCTCCTCCGCCTGCGATTTGCGGGACATCCCGGTCGACCTCCGCCCGCCGCCCGCGCCCGGGGGCGCGATGCCCTTCGGCCGAGCGCAGGCAAAAGCCCCCCGCTCCCCGGGCTCTCCTGAGGGAGGCGATGGGGGCAACCCGCGTGTTGTTCCCAGATGTTCCGGATGCGCAACCGGTGGCTGTAAACCGCACGACCCCGACGGATCGGGATCCGAACGAGGATCAAAGGGACCGCCCTTCCCGTCTCTCCCGCCCGGCCGTAGGTCGATGACAGACAACAAAAGAGCTCTCCCCAAGGCGCTCCGCCCGGGGATGGCTCCCAAGGCCCCACGTCCGGGTGAGAAACCGGGTCTTCATGAGGGCTATCCTCAAGTATACGAAACCTATGGGAGTTTGTCAAATCCGGCCGCCGCAGCCGGGGTTCCCCGAAAGGGGATCCCCGCCCACCGGGCCCTCTCGCCCGACCGCCCCTTCATCCGGGCACCGCCACCCTCTGGACGGACCTACAACCACGAAGGGCAGGGGGTGCTCCGCTCCGATCCGCGACGCCCGTGAGGGCCCCGCCGGCCCGCGCTATCCCACCGACTGCAGTTCCCGGGGGAAGGTGGTCAGGGGCTCCCCGCCGGCTTCGGTGACCATCACCTCGTCCTCGATGCGGACGCCCCCTTTGCCCGGGAGGTAGATCCCCGGCTCGACGGTGAAGGTCATGCCGGGGGCCAGGGGTGTGGTCTCGCCGGCCACCAGGTAGGGCGGCTCGTGGATCTCCAGCCCCAGGCCATGCCCGGTGCGGTGCAGGAATTGCGCTCCGTAGCCCCCCGCCTCGATCACCGCCCGGGCCGCCCGATCCACCGCCTCCGCCGGGATCCCTGGGCGGACCGCCGCCCGCCCCGCGGTGTTGGCAGCCTCGACCAAGCGGTGGATGGCCGCCCATTCCGGGTCCGGCGCTCCCACGACGAAGGTGCGGGTGATGTCCGACACGTAGCCTTCCACTACCACCCCGAAGTCCACGATCAACACCTCCCCCCGCCCGATCGGCCGCAGGGAGGGCGTGGCGTGGGGCAGGGCCGCGTTGGGGCCGGCCACGACAATGGGGTCGAAGGCCAACCCCTCCGCCCCGGCGGCGAAGGCGGCCCGGATCAACCGGCGGGCCGCCTCCTGTTCCGTCATCCCCGCGCGCACCTCCGGCAGCCACGCCGCCAGGGCGGCCTCCGCCACCTGGACAGCCCGGCGCATGGCGGCGATCTCCTCCGGTTCCTTCACCATGCGCAGCCGGGCCATCACCGGCTCGGCCGGGAGGACCTCCAGGGGGCCCATGGCCCGGTTCAACCAGGACCACTCCAGCACCCGCATGGCCAGGGTCTCCACGGCCACCGACCGGCCCCGCAGTCCCAGCGCCTCCCCGGCCCTCTGGAAAGCAGCGACCGGGCCCTCGGCGTCTGTGTAGGGGAACAGCCGCCATGGGAAGGGGGCCCCCCGGGCCTTCTCCACCTCGAAGGCCGGGAGGACCAGGGCGGGATCCCCCTCCGCCGGGAAGAAAGCGACGATGGGGCGCTCCGCCCGGTGGAAGCGCAGCCCGGTCAAATAGAAGAGATTGGCCCCGGGCACCAGGGCCACCACCGCCAGGCCCTCCCGCGCCATCTCCGCCCGCAACCGGGTCCACCGCTCCGCCACCATCCCGGCCTCCTCGCGAAGGGCTCCACCTGGAATATGCCCGAAAGGACCGGCGTTGAAAAGCCCGACGGCGCGCAACATGATGGCAGGGGCACGCCCGGGGGCCTCGGGGGGCCGCGGGTTGTTGACCGGGCGCCGGTTTTCGATAGAATGAGAAGCACTCGTCGAAGCCCCGCTGCCTGCCGCCGCCGCTCACCGGATCCCGACCGGAAGGGGGTTTCCCATGCGTGTGGTCTTCCCGTTCACGGCGATCGTGGACCAGGAACGGATGAAACGGGCCCTGGTGCTGTGCGCCGTCTACCCCCAGATCGGGGGGGTGTTGATCCGCGGCGAGCGAGGCACCGCCAAGTCCACCGCCGCGCGCGCCCTGGCGGCGCTGCTGCCCGAGATCGAAGTGGTCGCCGATTGCCCCTTCTCATGCGATCCCCATCAGCCGGCGACCTGGTGCACCCTCTGCCGCGAGCGCGTCGAACGCGGCGAGACCCTCCCGGTGGCCCGGCGCAAGACCCGCTTCGTGGACCTTCCGGTGAGCGCCACCGAGGATCGTGTGGTGGGGACCCTGGACATCGAGCGGGCGATCCAGAAGGGCGAGCGCCGCTTCGAGCCCGGCGTGCTGGCCATGGCCAACCGGGGCCTCCTGTATGTGGATGAGGTTAATCTCTTGGACGACCACATCGTGGATGTGTTGCTGGACGCAGCCGCCATGGGGGTCAATGTGGTGGAGCGGGAGGGGATCTCTTTCCAGCATCCTGCCCGCTTCATCCTGGTCGGCACGATGAACCCGGAGGAGGGCGACCTGCGCCCCCAGCTGCTGGATCGCTTCGCCCTGTGCGTGAACGTGGAAGGGGTGCGGGATCCCGCGCAACGGGCCGAGATCCTGCGGCGCAATCTGGCCTTCGAGCAGGACCCGGAGGGCTTCCGGGCGGAATGGGAGCCCTATGAGCGCCAGCTCTCCGAGGAGATCGCCGCCGCCCGGGAACGGCTCCCCCACGTCGTGCACACCCCCCGGGATCTGTTCCTCATCGCTGGGCTGGTGGCCAGCCTGGGGGTGGACGGCCACCGGGCCGATCTGGTGATCCTGAAGACGGCCCGTGCCCACGCCGCCTTCAAGGGGCGGGATCAGATCACCGAGGAAGACATCTTGCTGGCCGCCGAGCTGGCCCTCCCCCACCGGCTCAAGCGTCGTCCCTTTGACGAGGACGGCCATCTGACCCTCGCGCAACTGGCCGAGCACATGGAGCGGGTGCGCCGCCAGATGGAGGGGAACGCCCCCTCCTCGCCCACCCCCGGCACGGAGGGAGGGACCCCAAAAAAAGCCCGCCGCCTCGACGGGGCGCTCCATAACCGGAGCCAGCCCGTAGGGGAGGAATCCGCGCCGCTGCAGCGCCAGGACGTCACCCGCCAGGAAGGCGTGTGGTGGGAAGGGGGCCAGCCGGTCCCTATCGGTGAGACCTTCCGGGTCAAGCGCCTGGATGTGCCCAAGGACCGTCGGGAGCGCCGGGTGGGCGGCCGTCGCAGCGTCACCCGGTCCGCCCGCAAGCGGGGCCGCTACATCTGGGCGCGCCCCTCACCTGGGGAGGCCTTCGACCTGGCCTTCGACGCCACCTTCCGGGCGGCGGCCCCCCACCAGATCGAACGGGACCGCTCCCAGACGGCCCTGGCCATCCGGCCCGAGGACTACCACTGTAAGGTGCGGGTCCGGCGGGCAGCCAATCTCATTCTCTTTGTCGTGGACGCTTCGTGGAGCATGGCAGTGGCCGAGCGGATGGAGGCCACCAAGGGGGCCATCCTCTCCCTGCTGACCGACGCCTACCAGCGGCGGGATCGGGTGGGGCTGATCGTCTTCCAGAAGGATCGGGCGCGGCTGGTGCTGCCGCCGACCTCCAGCGTGGACCTGGCCAAGAAAGCCTTAGAGGACATCCCGGTGGGAGGCAAAACGCCCCTCTCGGCAGGGCTGCTGCTGGCCTACGAGGTCCTGTGCCGGGAGATCCTGCTGCGCCCAGAGGTGCGCCCCCTGATGATCCTGCTCACCGACGGGGCGGGGAACGTCTCCATGAGCGATCTGCCCCCGCAAGAGGAGGCCCACCGCATCGCCGATCGGTTCCGCGAGCGCCACATCCCCGCCGTGGTGATCAACATGGAGCACGCCGCCTTCGATCAGGGTCTGGCCCAGGCCCTGGCCGACCACCTGGGCGCGCCGTGCTACACCCTCCAGGAGCTCAAGGCCGCCTCCCTCTACGCGGCGGTGCGCACCGCCATGCGGTGAGGCCCGATCCGACAGCGGCCTCTCCCCTCGCGGGTCCGATGGGCTCCGCCGGTCCAACCAAGCCGGGCCCGGGCGACTTACGAAGCACCGCCCCGCGGGAGGAAGGCCTGGGGACGATGACGGACCAAGCCCCACAAACCGAAGTAAAGGGCCAGATAGCCCAAGGCCAGGAACAGTCGGAGGAGATCGGTGCGATATCCGGTCAAGAACCATATGAGCTCCAGGATTGGCCATGAGAGGGTCTTGAAACCAGCTGCCATTGCCGTCACCATCTGGTCAGCGGGCACCTGGGCTCCCACTTGGTGGGCCACCTGAGTGACGACGGGGGCTGTGTCGGTGGCCACCCACAACATTAAGGGGATGAAAACCAGGATCCCGTTCAGGAGCCCCCGGAAAATGTTCCCTCGAGAGGGGGCAACGGCCCAGATCAGCAGAAAGACAAAGACTGCAAGATCCGCAAAGGGGACCACCCGGTTGCCAGGGAGCACGGCTGCGATGGGCAGCGCCAGCGGGATGAGGATCAAAGCCGTGGCTACGATGGGAGGGAATCCGGTGACAATGGCCGCGTCCAGGCCGATGTAAAGCTCCCGGCCCGGGAAGCGCCGTGTCATGAACGCCCGCACACTCTCGGAGATCGGGATCAGGCCTTCCATAAGCAGCGCGATCATGCGCGGCATCAATTCCATAAACGCCGCAGTGGTGATCCCCAACTTGAGCACGGATGCGACTTCCTCTGGTGTCATCCCCGGCCCCACATAGGCCAGAGCTCCGATGAGGAGACCGATGGCCAGCCCCACCATGGTCGATTCGCCGAACACCCCCAACCGCCTTTGGATAACCTCTGGATCTATGGAGATCTCCCGCAGCCGCGGGATTCGCTCCCACAAGGCATCGAGGGCAAACCCGATCGGAGCCCAGATCACGGTATCCCCATGAGGCAAGGAGATCCCAGGCATCCGGAAATAGCCCGCCAGCACTGGAGCCGTCCAATCGGCCAACTTGAACAACAGGGTTGCGTAAATCACCGCTCCCACCAGGCCTAAAGCCACGTTCTGGGTGGTCACCCAGATCATCGAGAACACGTAAGCCATGGACCAATAATTCCACAGATCTACATCAAGGGTTTTCGTGAAACGGACCAAGATCAGAAATATATTCCAGAGAAAGATTACGATGAAGACGGTAAAAGCGAAGGGAGTGCCGAAGCTGATAGCCGCTAGCACTGGCCATCCGATATCGAGGATATCGAGAGAAAGGGAAAACCGCCTAGCCATCGTCTGGACAGCGGGCGAGAGCCCATTGATGAGCATCCCCAAAACTAGGAAAAGTCCGGTGAAGCCGATGCCCACCCGCAACGCCGCTCGGAAACTGCGGCCGGGCGGGGCGCCGAACACCAGGGCCAACAGGAAGAGGATCATCGGCATCATCACAGCCACACCAGCCGTCTGGACGACCCACCGCATCAATGCATCGAGCCCTTGGATCACAGAGGCCATCGCCCACCTCCACGGCTCGGTTTCGATCGGTAAGGATTAAGAAAAAGATCCTCCGCCTGGTCGGGGGATTTCCGCGCTGGCCCGGGAAAGGACATGCCACGCCAACGCCGTCGAGGCCGAAGAACCGGGAGAGGAAAGCGAGGGCAGCGGGCGGTCGGTTCCGCTCAGCGGGGCGCGCGTCCCAAGCGGGCGGCCACCCCCCGCCCCCGCCCGGGACAGATACAGGGGTGGCACGCGGACCACACCTCGGCCGGCCGGGCGACCCGCCGCCGCGGAGCGCCCCTCGCCCCAGCCAGCCGTCCCATCGACCACAACGCCATTCCCCAACGTCCCCGCAGAACTTTGCCCCTAAACATAGCACGGCCCCCATGTTCTGTCAAGGGGTAGCCAAAAGCAGGTAAAACAAGCCCGTTGGGCGCTTTCTCTGAGATCACTGTCAATCCGTCGGTTCCACCTGTAGCGCCGGCGCGTTGCGCCAGGAGCCCGGGACGATGAGGGATGCCCTCTCTGCCTTAAAAACGAAAAGGCCGGGGCCCTGGGCGGGCCCCGGCCTTCACCGATTCCGGCTAATCCTTGGACGCAGCACCGGCAGCTGCCTCCCAGGCCCGCGGGTTGCGCATGTAGAGGAAGAGGGCAACGGCCAGCAGGGCCGCCAGGACCAGCAGCCCCACGACCCCCGCCAGGCGCACAGCGATCACGAAGACGAAAGGCGGCCACAGGAAGCCATCCGCGATGCTGGTGATCCGCACCGCTCCCGGCGGCATTTCGAACTTGGCCAGCAATGCGGCCTGGGTGAAGAGATCTGCCATGGAGCTGGCGATATAGAAACCGACGGCCAAGGTGAGCGCCCCGGCGATGATCATCCGGAAGATGTTCCCCCGCATCAACGGGGCAAACATCGCCACCACAAAGGGGATCACCGCCAAATCCGCGAACAGTATCACCCGGTTCCCAGGCAGGATGGCGCTGAGGAGGATCGCCACGGGCACCAAGACCAAGGCCGTGGAGATGGCCGCCGGATGCCCGATCAGGATGGCAGAATCCAGGCCGATGTAGATCTCCCGGCCCGCCGCTCGGCGCTGCATGAAGTCCCGGGCAGCCTCGGAGATCGGGATCAGGCCCTCCATTAGGATCTGCACCATCCGGGGGAGTAACAGCATCACCGCCGCCAGGTTCATGGCTGTCTTCAAGACCTTCACGACCACCGTCTGGACATCACCGGCGTTATAGAAGCCCAGGATCCCGAGGATCAGCCCGATGATCAAACCGAGGATCACCGGCTCGCCTGCGATCCCCAGCCGCCGCCGGATGGCCTCCGGATCCGCCTGGACATCCCGCAAGCCAGGGATGCGATCGATGACCCCGTTCACCACGATGGCCATCGGCACGCCCGGGGCGGTGGTCAGGTGGGGGATGGAGATGCCTGGCAGGTTGTAGAAACGTTGCACCGCCGGGGCCGTCCAATCGGCAAGAAAGAGGGCCAAGGCAGCGGCGATGGCTGCCGCCAGCAATCCCAACGCGAGGTTGCCTGTAACCACCACCACCAGGGAACCAATGAAGGCGAAATGCCAATAGTTCCAGATGTCAATGTCGAGGGTTTTGGTCCAGCGCAGGGCCAGCATCACGATGTTCACCAGCAGGGTCAAAGGGATCACCCAGAGCCCCACCGGGGATCCAAAGGCGATGGCCGCCGCGGAGGGCCATCCAACATCCACAACGTCCCGCTGGATACCGGTGTTCCTCACCATCGCCTGGGCTACTTCGGAGAGGGTGTTCCACATCAGGCCGATGACCAGATTGATCCCGATGAAGGCGATCCCAATGGTGATGCCCGCCCGGAAGGCCCGGCCAGGCGGGGCCCCCAAGGCGACGGCGAACAGGAAGATGATGATGGGGAGCGCCACGGTGGCGCCCAGGTTGTCGATGATGGCCTTCAGGGTGCTAAGGAAGACCTCCATGGCCGCCTCCTGGAGATTGAGGATCAAGCGTTCGCGCCGGCCGCCGGACCCGTCCGGCGCTTACTTCCCTTTCCGCAAGATCTCCGCGATTTGGTCCAACACCTGATCCTTCCCGATCCCTGTCAGGAAGGCCAGAGTTTGGATCACTGGAACCCCCAGGTCGCTGGGGACCGGGGTGGTGGTGACCACCAGGTCGAACTCCTTGGCGAGCGCGGGGACCTCCGCGGCCTTGCACTGGCGGGTGACGACCGGGATCCCTCGGGCTGCCAGCCCCTCCTCGATGGCTTTGGCCACCACCGTGGAGGTGGCGATGGCCGTTCCGCATGCAACGAGGATTCGCTTGGGCTGGTTCATGGTCGCCTCCTTTCCAACACAGCGTTCAGCCGTTGGATCAACTCCTCAGCCGAGCAGGCCTCATAGACCGCCCGCACCCGATCCGGATCTTGGAACAGCTCCGCCAAGCTCATGAGCATCTCGATCTGGGCGTGGGGCTCCGTCAGCGCCAAGAGGATCACTATGGAAACCGAAACCGTCTCCTCCGGACGGACCATGCTCCGAAACGCCACCGGCCGTGCCAACGTCGCCACCGCCAACGCTGGCGCGCAGACGTGCTCCACCTCAGTGTGGGGGATGGCCACATGCAGCGCGCCGGACAGAGGCAGGCCAGTGGGATTTGTGCGCTCTCGCTCCAACACAGCATCCACAAAGGAAGGACGCACCCGCCCCGCTGCCACCAGGGGGGCCGCCAGCTGCCGGATCACCTCCTCCGCCGAAGCGGCCTCCAGTCGCACCAGCACCCATTGGGGCGATAGGAGCGCATCCCCCATCCCCATCTCCGAGAGCGAGCCTCCCCGCATTGTCCTACCCCAGCAGGATCCCGGGGTGCTCCAAGGCTTGCCGCAGATCTTCCAGGAAGCGGGCCGCCTGGGCGCCGTCCACGATCCGATGGTCCGCCGTCAGCGTCAGGGTGGCTATCAGGCGGACCACCACCGCGTCTCCTTCCCCGATGGCAGGCCGCCTCGCCACCCGGCCCACGGCCAGGATGGCCGCCTGCGGCGGGTTCAACAACGCCGTGAAGCGATCCACCCCATACATCCCCAGGTTCGAAAGGGTGAAGGTCCCGCCTTGGACGTCCTCCGCTCGCAGCCGGCCCTCCCGGGCCCGGGCCGTCAGCTCCTCCAGGCTCCGGGCGATCTCCAGCACCCCCCGCCGCTCCGCCCCCCGCACCACCGGCACCACCAACCCCTCCCCCACGGCCACCGCCACCCCGATGTTCACCTCCGCCCACTCCACGATCTCCTCCCCCTCCAGGGCCGCGTTCAGGGCCGGGTGGCGCTGAAGGGCCCACGCGCACGCCTTCACCAGCAACGCCGTGAGGGTGACCCGGGGTCCTCCCTCGCGGGCGGACCACGCCGACAGATCGTCGACCAGGGACAGAGCCCGATCCATCCCCACATCCACGCTGACGGCGAACTGGGGCGCCTCCCGGACGCTCCGCAGCATCCGCTCGGCGATGGCCCGCCGCATCCCCGCCAGGGGAACCCGCCGCCGCACGGCCGGCGTCGGCATCCGCTCCGGGACCCCGGCCGCTGCCCGCTGCACATCCTCCGATTGGATCCGCCCCCCGGGCCCGGTCCCCACCACCGCGCGCAGATCCACCCCCAGTTCCCGGGCCAGCCGCCGGGCCGCCGGGACCGCCCGCACCTTTCCCTCAGGGACGGCCGCGAGGGCTGCCTCCACGTCGGCCTTCGTCACCCGGCCTCCAGGGCCGCTCCCCCGCACGGCCGAGAGATCCACGCCGTGGGCCTGGGCGATCCGCTCGGCCAAGGGCGTGGCCCGCGGGGTGGGCCCCGCCGATGCCGCCTCGACGTCCGCCGGGGTCTCTCCCGGCAACAGGATGTAGGCGATGGGCTGGCCGATGGGGATCACCTCGCCCGGCCCGGCGCGAATCCCCGCCAGGATCCCGCTGGCCGGGGCCTCCACCTCCATCGCCACCTTGTCCGTCTCCACCTCCAGGATCGCCTCGCCTTTCACGACGGGATCGCCCTCCCTCTTGAGCCAGCGGAGGATCTTCCCCGTCTCCTGGGCCAGCTCGAACTTGGGCATGATCACCGGGACCGGCATGGTCACAGCTCCAGACGGGCCAGCCGGCGGGCGGCCGTCACGATGTCTTCGACCTGGGGAACCGCCGCCCGCTCCAGTTTCGGGTGATACGGAATAGGGACGTCCGCGCCGCCGAGCCGGATGATCGGAGCCTCCAGATAGGCGAAGGCCTCGCTCTGGGCGACGGCGGCCGCGATCTCGCCGCCCAGGCCCCCCAACAGCGGCGCCTCGTGCACGATCAGCAGCCGCCCGGTCTTCTTCACCGAGGCCACCACCGTCTCCAGATCGTAAGGCTTGAGGGTGCGCAGGTCGATAACTTCCACGTCGATCCCCTCGGCGGCCAGGCGCTCCGCAGCCTCCAGCGCCCGCAGGACCATCAGCGAGTAGGCCACGAGGGTCAGATGCCGGCCCTCCCGCCGCACGGCCGCCCGCCCCAACGGCACCACGTAGGGCTCCTCCGGGACCGGGCCGCGGGTCCGGTAGAGCAGTTTGTGTTCCACGAAGATCACCGGGTTCTCGTCGGCCAGGGCAGCCAGCAACAGCCCCTTGGCGTCGTAGGGGGTGGCTGGGGCCACCACTTTGAGCCCCGGCACGTTCACGAACCAGGCCTCCAGGCTCTCGGAGTGCTGGGCCGCCGCTCCCGTGCCCGAGCCGCCCGGGAGCCGCAACACCAGTGGAACCCGGGCCTTGCCGCCGAACATGTAACGCACCTTGGCCGCCTGGAGCACCGTCTGCTCCATGGCCAAGGCCACAAAGTCCATGAACTGCATCTCGACCATCGGCCGCATCCCCGTGAGGGCCGCCCCCAGCCCGGCCCCCACGATGGTGTTTTCCGAAATGGGCGTGTCCCGCACCCGCTCCGGCCCGAAGCGGTCGATCAACCCCTGGGTGACCCCGAAGGCGCCCCCATAAACGCCGATGTCCTCCCCCATCAGGAAGACCCGCCCGTCGGCCGCCATGGCCTGGGCCATGGCCTCCCGCAACGCCTCGGCGTAGGAGATCTCCCGCGCCCCCGGCGGCGGCAGGATCGGCGTCCTCGGCCCGAAGGCGGCGTGGATCCAGGCCGGCAGGGCTCCCGGCGGCTCCTCCGCGTAGACATCGCGGGCGAGGTCCTCAACGGCGGGCTCGGGATCCCCCTCGGCCGCCCGCAGAGCCGCCTCCACCGCCTGCCGGGCCCGGAGGGCCAGATCCTCCGCTTCCGCCTCGGAAAGCCACCCCTGCGCGATCAGCCAGGCCCGGAACCGGGCGATGGGATCGCGGGCCATCCACGCCTGGACCTCCTCCTTCGTCCGGTAGACCTGGCGGTCGCTCTTCGAGTGGCCCCGATACCGGTAGGTGATGGCTTCAATGAGGGAGGGCCCCTCCCCCCGCCGGGCCCGGTCCACCGCCGCCCGCACCGCTTGGTAGACGGCCCGCACGTCCATCCCATCCACCGTCTCGCCGGGGATCCCGTAGGCCGCCGCCCGGTCCGCCACGCGGGGCACGGCCATGGCCCGCTGGACCGGCATGGACATCGCATACTGGTTGTTTTCGCAGAGGAAGACGACCGGCAGCCGCCAGACGGCGGCCAGGTTCAGGCCCTCGTGGAAATTGCCATGGTTGGCGGCCCCGTCGCCGAAGAAGCACAACACCACCCGGTCCAGGCCCCGGAGCCGCATGCTGAGGGCAGCCCCCACGGCGATGGGGATGCCGCCGGCCACGATGCCGTTGGCGCCGAGGTTCCCTTTCTCCAGGTCGGCCAGGTGCATGGAGCCCCCACGGCCCCGGCAGACGCCGGTCTCCTTGCCCAGGAGCTCCGCCAACATCGCCCGCAGGTCCTGGCCCTTGGCGATGGCGTGGCCGTGCCCCCGATGGGTGGAGGTGATGTAATCGTCGGGCCGCAGGGCGGCGATGGCCCCCACCGCCACCGCCTCCTGTCCGATGGAGAGATGCATCGTGCCGTGCATCTTCCCCGCCGCATATAGCTGCTCCACGGTTTCCTCAAAAGCCCGGATGAGGTGCATCTGATAGAGCCAATCCACCAGACGCTGCCGGGGTAGATCCAGGGCCGCATCGACGGGGGCAGGTTCCGGCTTACGCGCCATAGACCATCGCTCCTTCGGGGGTGAGGACGGCGGCGGCAGCCGCGGCGTCGGTGACCAGGAGATCCACATAGCCGCCCCGCAGGGCGGCCCGGATGGCCGGGGCCTTGGCCGCCCCGCCGGCCACGGCGATCACAAGGGGGATCCGCTTCAAGTCCTCCAGGGCAAGGCCGATCACCCGGCGGTTCAGGGGGTGGTCGAGAGGACGCCCCTCGGCGTTCAAGGCCCGCGCCAGCACATCCCCCACGGCGCCGGCCTGGCGGAGGGCAACGAGGTCGGCGGCAGTGAGATAGCCCGCCCGCCGCAGGCTGGAGAGGGCCGGGTCCACCGAGCCGATGCCGATCAGCGCCACATCGACCCGCCGCGCCTGTCGCAGGGTCTCCGCCACGGTCCGCTCCTGCCGCAAGGCGAAGGCTGTGGCCTCGCTCTCCACCAGCAGCGGAGCGTGCAGGAGGCGCAGGGAAGCGCCCAGTTTAGCAGCCAGCCAGCGGGCCAGTTCCGGACCGTCGATCACCGGATCGTCGGACCCCAAAGCCCCGATGATCTGGATCACCTGCGCCCCCTCCACCGGCCGCTCGGGCAACGCGCGCACCACCGCATAGACCGCCGTCCCCCAACTGACCCCGATGCGGACGCCGGGGCGCAAATAGGGCTGCACGGCCTGGGCGCCCAGTTCCCCCAGACGCTGCAGGAGCGCGGAAGGGTCCGCCGGGGGCTCGGCCAGCACCCACGCCGCCTTCAGCCCGAAGGCGGACCGGAGGGCCTCGGCGAGGTGCGGATCGGTCTTCAGGGGATGGCGCACGCGGATCTCCACCAGGCCCCGCGCTCGTGCCTCCTTGAGGTAGCGGGAGACCATCGAGCGGGAGCACCCCAGACGACGGGCGATCGCCGCCTGATCCAGACCCTCCTCGTAATACCAGGAGGCCACCTGGGCCAACCGCACCAGCCGCTCTTCGTCCGTCATGCACAAATGTGAGTCAAATATCAACTTTGTTTGGTCCCATGGTAAGCGGGGGAGCTTCGGTTGTCAAGGGCCGTTGTGAGGGGAGCGGCTTTATTGGGAAGGGGAGGTGCGGGTGAAAACCACCGCCGCCGCGTCCCGATAGCGCAGCCGCCAGCGGGGCGAGCGCCCGGCGGCCTCGACGAGGGCGGGCTGCTCCGCGGGGCTGAGCATCAACAGCCGGATCCCGTAGCGGTCCAGCCGTTCCTCCCAGTCGGGGACGGCCGCGCTGATCGCCAGATAGTCCAGCCACAGGTCCATCGGGTAAAGCTCCAGCCGGGGGTCCACGAACACCGGGTAGTCCGGCTGCGCGGCCCAGATCAGGTAACTTCCGAACGAGAGCGCGTGGAAGAGGGGGCCGGGCGGCCGCTCCCGCAGGAGGAACGCCGTCGCCGCCACCGGCGTCTCTGCGGAGAGCCACCCTGCCTTGGCCGGCGGCAGCGGCCACGCGGGCTTGAACCATGGCAGCGAGGCCAGCGCCATCCCTCCCAGCAGCCCCAGGAACGCCCGATTCAGCTTCGAGATCCCTGGGGCTGCCCGGGCGGCGAACAGCGGCCGCGCCCCCAGATGGGCGGCGAGGATGGGGGCGCCCACCATTCCGAACCACACGATCCCCCGCGAGGTCCACAGCGCCAGGACCGCGAACCCGGCCAGGAGCAGTGCCTCGGGGACCGTCACCCGGCGGGGGGAACGCCAGAGGGCACCGGCCAGGAAGATCAGGCCCGCGAAAAACATGAGGCCATGGCGATCCAGGCCGGGCGGCGCCCATTCGGGGACCAGGGTTCGGAGCACGGGGTTGCGGGCCATGGCGAGCACGTAGCCGTAGACGCCGGGGCCTCGGGGGTTGAGCAGGGTGGCCAGGAGGGCGAGGCCGAAGGCCAGACCCAACCGGGTCCGGAGAGCAGGGTTCGAGGCCCCGGGCCGCCGGGCTTCCCCGATCTGTCCAAGCCAGGAGAGCTCAAGCCAGGCCAACCCCACGGGGAACGAACCATGGGTGTTGACCCAGAGGGCCATCCCCAGGGGGAAGGCCGGCAGCCAGCGCCCGCCGGCTGCCCCCTCGAGGCCCACCAGCGCCCGGAGGAACAGGGCGCCGGCCAGGAAGGCGAAGGCCTGGGGGCGCACGTTCCAGTCGTCCAGCCCCAGGGCGGCCGCCCACAGCGTCCCCACCGCTGCCGCCCGCGCCCCGCCCCGGATCCACGCTGTCCACAGCACCAGCCCATAGGCCGCCGTGATCCACAGGCTGTGGGCGAAGATCACCAGCGGCGGCCCGCCCGCCGTGTAGAGGCCGTAGAACCCCACCTCGGCCAGCCAGAACATCGCATAGGACGGATAAGGAGCCCCCCGCCGGGTGTAGGAGAAGGTGTCCGTTTCGGGGATCCGCCCGGTCCGCACGATCTCACGGCCGGCGGCCAGGTGCCACCAGAAATCGTGCGGGCGGATGGGATGGGTGTTGACGAAGGCGAAGATCCCAACCAGCGCCGCGAAAGCGAGCAGATGGGCCGGCGAGAGGGAGCGCCCGGCTGTGGGCCTTGCGGTCGCCATCGATCCCCCTGGGAGTTCGACGTGCCCGTTCCAATGATCCGGGCATCCCGCCGCTGCGTCAACTGCCGGCCGGCGAGGCGGGAAGGCCCCGCGGTCAGTGGTAAAATGTCTCCGGAGGCGGTCGGTTTTCCGATGAGGGGAGGCATCGATGGCCTTTACGCTGGCCGATTTCCAGGACCTTCTCGAACTGCTGCGGGCCCATCCCGAGTGGCGACAGGCCCTGTGGGCCCTTTTGGCCTCCGAGGAACTCCTGCGGCTCCCCGCGGAGGTCCAGGCCCTCCGCCGGGAGATGACCCAGGGATTCCAGCAGGTGGCCGCCCAGATCGCCGCCCTGGCCGAGGCCCAGCGGCGCACCGAACAGCGGGTGGCCGAACTGGCCGAAGCCCAACGCCGCCACTACGA
>NZ_PSLG01000020.1:0-33029 GCF_040289485.1 Thermoflexus sp. | reverse complement strand
TCTCGGCGCGCCGCCAGCCGCCCCGGGAGATCCTCCCGCGGGTCCAGCGCCGCATCCGCCCCGATCTGGAGCGCCGCGGCCCGCCGCTCGGCATGGGGATCGGCCACCGCCACCCAGGCGCCGCGCCGTTTCGCCAAGCAGGCCAGCATCAGACCCATGGCCCCTCCCCCCAGCACCAGGACCGTCATGCCGGGCCCGATCCCGCCGGCCTCGATGCCCCGCAGGGCGCAGGCCAGGGGCTCCACCAGGGCGGCGGCGGCGGCCGGGAGGTGCGCCGGGATCTCATACAGGTTCACCCGGACGATGGGCGCGGGGATGCGGGCGTATTGGGCGAAGGCCCCGAAGAAGAACGTGAGGTTCGGGCACAGGCTGAACTGCCCCCGCCGACACATCCGGCACGTCCCACAGGGGGCGGAATTGGCGGCCACCACCCGCATCCCCGGCCGAAAGGCAATCACCCCCTCCCCCACCGCCACCACCTCCCCGGCCACCTCGTGGCCGAAGAGGGCGGGCAACGGGCCCAGGGCCGGGTGCCGCCCGCGCCGGAAGATCTTGACATCGGTCCCGCAGGTCAACGCCCGCTCCACGCGGATCACCACCTCGCCCGGCCCGGGCTCCGGCCGGGGCAACGCCTCCAGCCGGAGATCCCCCGGGCCATGGAGACGGGCGGCCAGCATGCGCTCCGACATCATCCCCCCTCCAACAGCCTTTCCGGCAACTTTAGCACACGGGATGGAACTGCACCAAGGGCGCCGCCGAGACCGGCCTCCGGCAGGGCGATCCTTGAGGCACGCCAGGCCATCCTCTACAATTACCGAAGCATATCTGCGCCCGCGGAGGGGATGACAATGCCGGGGGGGGAAGCCGTTGGGACGCTGCAGACCGGCCGCCGGATCGCTTTCAACCCGGAGACTTTCCGCTGGGAGGGGATCGAGCCCCAGGTCTATAAGTTCAGCCTGGGCGAACAGCGGGGGATGGGCTGGCGAGGGATCACCCGCTTCATCCTGGGAGGGCCGCCGGAGGTCCCGTGCCGCTTCCAACTCCGATACTTCGAACTGGCGCCGGGGGCCTATTCCAGCCTGGAGAAGCACGCCCACATCCACCTCATCCTGGTGATCCGGGGCCGGGGCAAGGCCCTGGTGGGCCCCGAGGTCTTCGAGGTGGCCCCCTTCGATCTCGTCTACGTCCCGCCGGAGGTCCCCCACCGCTGGATCAACGACGGCGACGAGCCTTTCGGTTTTCTGTGCCCGGTGGACGCCGAGCGCGACACGCCGCGCCCGGTGGACGAGGCGGAGTGGAAAGCCCTGAAGCGCAACCCGGCCACCGCCCCTTACGTGTTCTGAAGCGCTTCCCCTGGGGCCGCCTCACGGATATACCAGGACCTTGAGGGCCTCATACGCCCGCATGGCCTGGTAGCCTCGGGGGGCCTCGGGCAGCGGCAGGCGGTGGGTGATCAGCCCCTCCACCGGAAGGCCCTCGGCGATGAGCCGCAGGGCCTCCCGCATGTCGTCGGGCCCGGCGGAGTAACTGGGGATCACCCGCACCTCCCGGAAGTAGAGGGTGTGCACGTCCACCGACCAGCGGACTTCCGGCGGGGTCGGCGTGAAGAGGAGCAGGGTCCCGCCAGGGGCCGCCAGAGACCAGCCCAGTTCGATGGCCTCCAGAGAGCCCGGCCCCACCACCACTAGATCCGCTCCCCAACCCTCGCTCTCCGCCCGGATGCGCTCGACCGCGGCCTCCGCCGGCGTCGGGATCAGCCCCAGGCGGGCGCCGGCCTCCAGGCGCGCCGGGATCCGATCGATCCCCCACACCCGCTCCGCCCCCCATCGTTGGGCGGTCAGGCCGTGGAGCAGCCCCATCACCCCTAGGCCGATCACCGCCACCCGGTCCCCCGGCCGCAGCCCCGCCCGCCGCAGGGCCTTGACCACCGTGGCCAGGGGCTCGGTGAAGGCCGCCGCCTCGTCGGAGACGGCGTCCGGGATGGGAAGGAGATCCCGTTCCACCACCGGTGGGGGGACGAGGGCATACGCGCTCAGGCCCCCGGGGATCAGGCGGGTCGCCCGCCAGGTGGGGCACTGGACGAAATCCCCCCGCCGGCAGAACCGGCACGCCCCGCACGGGGCGTGGTGGTGCACCACCACCCGCTCCCCGCCGCGGAACCCCGCCACCCCAGGGCCCACCTCCACAATCTCCCCCACCAGTTCGTGGCCTGGGGTGAGGGGGGCCTTACGGGCCATATACCAATCCATCAGTTCCCCCGGGCACAACCCACAGACCCGGATCCGGACCAGGACCTCCCCCGGACCCGGATCCCGCAACGGGACTTCCTCCAGCCGCAAATCCTGCGGCGTGTGATAGACCAGCGCCACGGTCGAGCGAACCACCGACCCTCTCCGTTCGAGCATCCTTCGCGCCGATGCCTGGAAATTTACCTCCATCCCCGGTCAGGGCCAACCCACAGGGCAGGGCCCAGGTGCCCTCGCGGCGTTCCCCGCTCGGATTTATTATAAGAATCGATAAGGTAGGGCGCCTGGAGGCCGGATGCTCCACGACCTGTTCCAGAACCAAGAGCCCGTCCTGCGGTTCTTCGCCGGGCTGGTGTATTACACCCTGGGGCTGATCCTGATCCTGCAATCCCGCGGGCACAGCCGCCTGCGGCTGGCCCGCAGCCTGCCCTGGCTGGCCGGTTTCGGGTTCCTCCACGCCCTCTACGAGTGGAGCGCGGTCCTCCTGCCGACCGGCCTCGCCGGCGGCGGCGAGGCCGTGGACCTGCTACGCATGGGGCGGGCGATGGTGCTGGCCTTGGCCTTCCTTTGCTTGTTTGAATTCGGCGCCGACATCGTGGCTCCCCTCGGCCCTCGCTGGCAGCAACTGCGCCTGGCGGGGCTGGCTCTCTTTATGGCCTGGGGAGGCGGCGCTTTCCTCCTGGGGATCGCCGCCCCAGTTCCCCTGGACGCGTGGAGCCGTTGGATGGAGGTCGGGGCCCGCTGGCTCCTGGGCCTCCCGGGCGGGCTGCTGGCCGCCTACGCCCTGCGCCGCCACACCTTCCACCTGTTGATCCCCCTCGCCCGGCCGCACATCGTGAACATGTTGCGGATGGCCGGGCTGGCCATCGCCGCCTACAGCCTCCTGGCCGGCCTGGTGGGACCGGCCCTGCCCATAGCGCCCTTCGACCGCTGGAACGAGGAAGCCCTCCAGGGCCTCCTGGGCTTCCCCTTCTTCCTCTTGCGCAGCCTGGTCGGCATCATCCTGGTGGGCGGGATGCTGCGGGCGCTGGAGATCTTCGAGATCGAGCTGAGCAACCGCCTGGGGACCTTGGAGGAGGCCCAGATCCTGGCCAGCGAGCGCGAGCGCATGAGCCGGGAGCTCCACGACCGAACCCTGCAGATGATCTATGGGGCGGGCCTCCTGGTCCGCAACGTCCAGGCCCAGGCCGAACCCTCGACCGCCGCCGCCCTCAACCCAGTGATCCGTCTCCTGGACCAGGCGGTGGGCAGCCTGCGGGAGATCCTCCAGGAGCTTCCATCCCGCCCGGCCATGGCCAGCTTGACGGATGGGATCGAACGGATCATCCGGGAATACGGCCTGCCCGCCCTGGTGGACGTGGCGACCGACTGGCAGATCCCCCCCGACGCCCAACTGCCCCCTGCCCAGTTGCGACACATCCTGGCCATTGTCTCGGAGGCGCTGAGCAACGTGGTCCGCCACGCCCGGGCCCGGCAGGTCCGTATCACCGCGGCCCTCCGCGACGGCCGATTGCAGATCCAAATCGCGGATGATGGGCGTGGCTTCGGCCCGGAGGTTCGGCCCGGCATCGGCCTGCGCAACATGGAGGAGCGCGCCCGCCTGCTCAGCGGGCGCCTGGAGATCCAAAGCCGGCCCGGCGCAGGGACCGTCGTGATCCTAGAGGTGCCCTGGCTGGGGATCCGACGGGAGGACCTCCACCGTCCGCTCCGTGGGGGCCAGTCCCAGTCGGAGGAAGAGGGCCGGAGCGCCCCCGGTGGCCCATAAGCCGACCACCCCATACCGCACGAAGCGAAGGGCCGGCGCTTCGGGGAGCGGGGGTGGGAGCGCCCGAAACAGCCATCCCAGGCCGACATACAACGCCGCCAGGGTGGCCCATCCGATCGCTAAGCGCCACCCCCGTTGGGGCCACGGGCCCCCAGGGTGGAAGCGATTCTGCCCGGACTCCAGGAGGGTGCCCCCGATCATCCCCAGCCACGCCCCCAAAGGCACCGCCGTCTCCCGGGTCCCGTGGAGCAAAAAGAGAAGAAGGACCCCACCGGCGGCCAGCAGGAACGACCGCCGGCGGGACGCGGCAAGGCGAGGGAGCCAGCCGGGGCCCACCCGCACGATGCCGAAGGCCACCAGGGCCCCGACCGCCCAACCGACCAGGATGTCGTGGAGGAAGTGGACCCCAAGGACGAGCCGGGAGAGGCCGATGAGAAAGATCAACCCGAGGGCGAAGCCGGTGAACCAGGGATTCCCCAGCATCCCGGCCCACGTCCCCCAGAGGGCGGCGGCGGTCAGGGCGTGCCCGCTGGGGAGCCCGTAGCCCAAGGCCTCCCCGCCGGGGACCAGGACCCGCACGGCATCGGGGGCAACTTGAAACGGGCGGGGCATGGCGAACAGATCCTTCAGCGTGAAGGCGAGGTAACTCCCCAGCAGCAGCGCGGTCGCCGCCCAGAGGGCCTCCCGCTTCCGGTATGCCCAGAGCCATCCGGTGAGGAGCAACAGGAAGACCGGCTCCTCCCCCAGCCACGACATCAGCCGCCAGAAGGCGATGGCCCCCGGGGGCTGCAGCCCCTGTAACCAAACGATCGCCTCGATCTGCCAGCGCATCCACTCCGGCATCGGTTCCCTCCCCCCGCCAGGCCGGCATCGATAGGGGATATTATAATAAAAGCAAGCCCGCATCTGCTCGCTGAAAGGAGGTTCTCCATGGCTGTTCGGGTGACCTGGTATGGCCATGCTGCGTTTTTGATCGAGAGCGATGGCAAGCGCATCCTGATCGATCCCTTCCTGAGCGGCAACCCGGTGGCCCCGGTGAAGGCCGAGGAAGTCCAGGCCGACGTCATCCTCATCACCCACGGCCACGCCGACCACGTGGGCGACGCGGTGGACATCGCCCGGCGGACGGGGGCGCTGGTCATCAGCAACTATGAGATCGCCTCCTGGTTCCAGAGCAAGGGCGTCCAGAACGTCCATCCCCTGCACATCGGGGGCGGCCGCGACTTCGACTTCGGCCGCGTCAAACTCACCCCCGCCCTCCACGGCTCGGTCCTCCCCGACGGGGCCTACGGCGGCAACCCGGCGGGGCTCCTGCTCTACCTGGGCAAGCACCGTATCTACCACGCAGGGGACACCGGCCTCTTCGGGGACATGAAACTGATCGGCGCGGAGAAACTGGACCTGGCCCTGCTGCCCATCGGCGACAACTTCACCATGGGCCCGGAGGATGCCCTCCAGGCCGTCCGCCTCCTCAAGCCTAAGGCGGTCATCCCCATGCACTACAACACCTGGGACCTGATCCGACAGGATCCCCACGCCTGGGCCCGACGGGCCCGCGCCGCGGTCAAGGGGCTGAAGGTCATCGTGTTGGAGCCTGGCAGCTCCTTCGAACTGAAGTAGCCCCTCGTTTCCCCATCCCTTCGGCGCGGTCCGCTGCCGTCAGCTGGCCTCCAGGGGCGCGGCGCGGCCCCGTTGACGGCGCCGTTGCCAGGCCAGATAGCGCGGGACCAGCTCCCGGTAAAGGCGATAGAGGGCCGGCCGGGCCACGTAGTCCCATGTCCCGATGAACCGCACATACCGCCCCCCGAATCCCCGCTTGAAGCGATACACCCCCCACATCGGATCGTCCTCGCGGGGCTGGGCCGGCGCCCCCCAGAAGTCGTACCGCCGGCAGCCCGCCGCGCGCGCCCACCGGATGGCCTCCCACTGCAGCCGGTGGTTGGGCATTTTCTCCCGGTGGCGGCCCCGGGAGGCCCCGTAGAAATACCAGGCCGTGGGCCCGAAGCGATAGAGGACAACCATGGCCACCGGCTCCCCTTCGACCTCGGCCAACAGCGGCCGCGCGCAGCCAGCGGCGTAGAACAACTCCCACGCCCGCCGGTAGTAATCCCGCGGCCGGATCACAAAACCATCCCGTGCCGCCGTCTCGGCATACATATCGTAGAGCAGGTCGAAGGCCTCCGGGCCCACCGGGCGCACCGAGACCCCTTTCCGCTCCGCCAGCCGGATGTTGTAGCGGGTCTTGGGATGCATCGCCTGGAGCAGCCTCTCCTCGTCGGCCTCCAGATCCAGCCACAGGCTGGCGGGGAACTGGACCGACTCCGCCGACAGCCGCCAGCCCCGCCGGCGCAACAGGTCCTTGAAGGGAACCGCCCGGAGCCTCCCCGGGCCCTCCGCCGCAGTTCCTTCCGCCTCCACCACCTCGAGGTCGATCCGCAGGAAGGCGGCCCGACGCCGCCGGGCCTCCGCCTCCAGATCCCCCAGGACCGCCTCGGCGGCCTCCAGATCCTCGGGATCCAGCAACGGCCCCCGGGGGACGTAGAGGAGGCGGAACAACCCAAACCGGTCCTGCCGGCACAGGACCTGGGCGGCCGCCCGGACCCGTTCCTCCGCATCCACCCATAACCAGCGGAGGGGCTGCCAGCCGTAATGGGCCTTGAAGAGCCCCCAGGTCCAAGTCTGCAGGATGTGCGGGGCAGGAAGCCGCAACAGCGCCCGATCCCAGTCCTCCGGAGCCGTCACCGCCACGCGCCGGATCATCGGCCGCTCAGCCTCCGGAGCAACCCATACCAGAGGGGACGATACACGCGATCGAAGGCGCCGGCCCAGCGCACCACCCGTCCTCCGAAGCCCCGCTTGAAGCGATACACCCCCCACAGCCCATCCCGACGGGTGGCGAACTGGGCCTCCAGCACCTCCGGCGGCTCGTCGGGGATCCCCCAGAGATCGTAGAAACGGCATCCGCGGGCCTTCGCCCAGCGCATCGCCTCCCACTGGAGGGCGTAGGTCGGCATCTTCTCCCGGTGGCGATCCCCCGAGGCGCCGTAGAAATACCAGGCCCGCTCCCCCCAGGCGAAGGCCATCAGGCCGGCCAGGGGCTCCCCTTCGTAGAAGGCCAGCCACAGGCGCGCCAGATGGGGCACAAAGCGGTCGTAGGCCGCCCGATAGTAATCCAGCGAATGGATGGCGAAGCGGTCCCGGGCGGCCGTCTGCTGCAGCAGCCAGTAGAATTGTGGAAGGTCCTCCGGCCCGGCCTCGCGGACCACCACGCCCTTCCGCGCCGCCAGGCGGATGTTGTAGCGGGTCTTGGGGTGCATCGCCGCCAGCAGCGCCTCCTCATCCCCCTCCAGGGGAACCAACAGGGTGCGCCGGGGCTGAACGGGGGGCGCGGGACGGAGGCCGAAGCGGGTCAGGTCCAGGGCCAGCCCGCCTTCCTCCACATCCGGCTCCAGGCGGGCCCACAGGGCGCCTGCTGCGCGGGCCAGGCGGTCTAGGGCAGCAAGCAGCCCCTCAAAGACCATCGGGTCCTGCCAGTCGCCGACGGGACCCTTCGGGATGTAGAAGATGGAGAACCCCAGGGGCAGCCGCCGGACCAGCACCTGCATGCCGGCCTGGGCCCGGCCGCCAGCGAGGGCCAGGAAACGGTGGGCCTGCCACCCGAATCCGGCCTTCAGATCCCCCCAGGGGGCCGTCTGGAGCACGTGAGCCTCCGGATGGCCCTCCAGGAAGGCCATCCAGGCCCTCGCGTCGACCTCGCGGACCTCCACGGCGCCCATCCGGCCTCACGACCGCGCGGGGCGACATCAGCCGAGGGCGAACCGATACCCCATGCCGCGCTCCGTGAGCAGGAAGCGCGGCTGCTCCGGGTCCGGTTCGATGCGCTGGCGGAGGCGCCAGATATACCATTTGACGTTCTGGGGATCCACGCTCCCGTCCGGCCACACTCCGCGGGCGATCTCCTCGGGGGTCAGGGTCTGTCCGGCTCGCTCGGCCAGGTAACAGAGCAGCCGGTGCTCGGTCTCCGTCAGCAGCCGCTCCTCGCCGTTGAGGACCACCCGCGGATACTGGGGATCGATCAGCAGGGCGCCCTCCCCGAAGCGCCAGTAGACGCGCTTGCCCGGGGGTGGGAGGCGGACCCGGCGCAGGTGGGCCTCGATGCGGGCCAGCAGCTCCTCCATGGCGAAGGGCTTGACGATATAATCGTCCGCCCCCAGTTTCAGACCCTCCACCCGCTCCTCCACCGCTGTCCGGGCGGTCAGGATCAGGATGGGGACCGTGGAGACCGAGCGGATCTGCCGGCAGATCTCCAGGCCGTCCACGTCCGGGAGCATCAGGTCCAGGATGACCAGGTCGGGCTGGCTGGCCTGGAATTGCCGCCATCCCTCCGTTCCGTTAAAGGCCAAGATCACCTGGAAGCCGCGCCGCTCCAGGAAGAGGCGGATCAGTTCCGCCAGTTCCAACTCGTCCTCGATCACCAGGATCGACTCCGCCATGCGCCCCTCCGCCGGTTCGGAATGGCGAGGGATCCCCCGCCCACGGATGCGCCTCGGCCCCTGCCCACCGTAAGTATGGCCCAGGCGGAGTGTTTGAGCAAGGTTGGCCCCCCGGTCTTGTTAATCTTTCTTTAACCTCCCGCTGACGCCCCTCTGATCCGCCCGGACTACGATGGAACCGGAGCGCTGGAAGGCCAGATCCCCAGCGCGCTGGAGGGGGGATCGATGAACCTGAATCGCTATACGGAGAAGGCCCAAGAGGCACTGTTGGAATCGCAGCGCTTGGCCGAAGAATACCGACATCCGGCCATTGAGAACGAACATCTCCTGCTGGCCCTGCTCCGCCAGTCCGACGGGGTGGTGCCCCAGGTGGTGCGCCGGGCCGGGGCCGATCCCCAGGAGATGATTGCGGAACTGGAGCGCTACCTGGCCGGCCGTCCCAAGGTCTATAGCGGCGGCGAGGTCGGCCTCTCCCGCTCCGTCGCCGAGACCCTGCGGCAGGCGGAGCGGGAGGCCCAGGCCATGCACGACGACTACGTCAGCACCGAGCACCTGTTGCTGGCGATGGCCGACCGGGTGGACGGCACGGCGGGGGCGGTCCTGCGGCGCCGGGGGCTGACCCGTGACGTTCTCCTGCGGGCCCTGGCCGCCATCCGCGGCTCCCAGCGGGTCACCTCGCCCACCCCTGAGGCCACCTACCAGGCCCTGGAGAAATACGGGCGGGACCTCACGGCCCTGGCCCGCCAGGGCAAACTGGATCCTGTCATCGGACGCGACGAGGAGATCCGCCGGGTGATCCAGATCCTCTCCCGCCGCACCAAGAACAACCCGGTCCTGGTGGGGGACGCCGGGGTGGGCAAGACGGCCATCGTGGAGGGCCTGGCCCAGCGCATCGTCCGCGGCGACGTTCCCGAGGGCCTGAAGAACAAACGCATTGTGCAACTGGACATGGGCGCCCTGGTAGCGGGGGCGAAGTATCGCGGCGAGTTCGAGGAGCGCCTGAAGGCCGTCCTCAAGGAGGTGGCCGACGCCCAGGGCGAGATCATCCTTTTCATCGATGAGATCCACACGGTGGTGGGGGCCGGGCGGGCCGAGGGAGCGCCCATGGACGCCGCCAACATCCTGAAGCCCATGCTGGCCCGGGGCGAGCTCCACTGCATCGGCGCCACCACCCTCGATGAATACCGGCAGTATATCGAGAAGGACCCCGCCTTGGAGCGGCGCTTCCAGCCGGTCTATGTGGACGAGCCCTCGGTGGAGGAGACCATCAGCATCCTGCGCGGGCTGAAGGAGCGGTATGAGGTCCACCACGGCGTGCGCATCACCGACGCCGCGGTGATCGCCGCCGCTACCCTCAGCCACCGCTATATCGCCGACCGCCGGCTGCCGGACAAGGCCATCGACCTCATCGACGAGGCGGCCGCCCGCCTGCGCATGGAGATGGACTCCAAACCCACCGAATTGGACGAACTGGACCGCCGCATCTTGCAACTGGAGATCGAGCGGGAGGCCCTGAAGAAGGAGCGCGACGAGGCCAGCCGGGAGCGCCTGGCGGCCATCGAACGGGAGATCGCCTCGCTGCGGGAGCAGGCCGACGCCCTGCGCATCCAGTGGGAGCGGGAGAAGGCCGTCATCCAGAAGGTCCGCACGCTCAAGGAGCAGATCCAGCAGACCCAGCACCAGATCGAGATGGCCGAGCGCCGGCTGGACTATGAGGAGGCGGCCCGCCTTCGCTACGGGGTGCTGCCCGATCTGGAGCGCCAGTTGCGGGCCGCCGAGGAGGAACTGAACGCCCTGAGCCGGGGCCAGCGCCTCCTCAAAGAGGAGGTGGACGCCGAGGACATCGCACGGGTGGTGGCCGCCTGGACCGGCATCCCGGTGGTGCGCCTGATGGAAGGGGAGACCCAGAAGCTCCTCCACCTGGAGGAGCGGCTCCACGAGCGCGTGGTGGGCCAGGAGGAGGCCGTCCGGGCGGCGGCCAACGCCGTGCGGCGGGCCCGCGCCGGCCTCAAGGATCCCAACCGGCCCATCGGCGTCTTCCTGTTCCTGGGCCCCACCGGCGTGGGCAAGACCGAACTGGCCAAGGCCCTCGCCGAGGCCCTCTTCGACGATGAGCGGGCTATGGTCCGTATCGACATGAGCGAATACCAGGAGAAGCACACCGTCAGCCGCCTGATCGGCGCCCCGCCTGGCTACGTGGGCTATGAGGAAGGCGGACAACTGACCGAGGCGGTGCGGCGCCGGCCCTACACCGTCGTGCTCTTCGATGAGGTCGAGAAGGCCCACTCCGAGGTCTTCAACGTGCTGCTCCAGGTCTTCGACGAGGGCCGCCTCACCGACGGCAAGGGGCGCACCGTGGATTTCAAAAACACCATCATTATCATGACCAGCAACATCGGCAGCCAGTGGATCAAGGAACTGGCAGGCCAGGACGAGCACAAGATGCGCCAGTTGGTCCTCAGCGCCCTGGATCAGCACTTCCGGCCCGAGTTCTTGAACCGGATCGATGAGATCGTGATCTTCCACCCACTGACCATGGACCATCTGCGTCGCATCGTGGACATCCAGTTGCGGCGGCTGCGCTCCATGCTGACCGAACGGCGGATGTCGTTGGAGATGACGGAGGAGGCCAAGCAGTATCTGGCCACCGTGGGCTACGATCCGGTCTACGGTGCGCGGCCGCTCAAGCGGGCCATCCAGCGGGAACTGATCGATCCGCTGGCCATGGAGATCCTGAAGGGCACCTTCCACGAAGGGGATGTTATCCGGGTGGATCTGCGGGATGGCCGGCTGGTCTTCGAGCCGGTCCGCGAGCCCGCCCCAGCCCCGGCTGCGTGAGGCCGGCGGAGGAGGGAAAGATCCGTGCTACCCGTCCGTGTGCGGTGGTCCGAGGGACGTCCTCCGGCTGGCCCGGCGCCCCTGGCCCTGCTGCTCCACGGCTGGGGCGGTGATGAGCACGCAATGGATGTGTTCGGAGCCGCCTTCGGGCCCGGGTGGCTGCTGGCAAGTCCCCGGGCCCCCTTCCCGGTGCCCACCGGCGGCTACGCCTGGTATCCCCTGGGTCCCAACGGCCAGCCCGATCTCCAGGCCCTGGGCCACAGCCTCGCCGGGCTGATCTCCCTCCTGGACCAGTGGGCCCACAACCCCGCGCTCGACCCTCGGCGCCGGCTGGCCGTCGGGTTCAGCCAAGGCGGGGCGATGGCCGCCGCGCTGGCCCTCCGGGCCCCGGAACGCCTCGCCGGCGTGGCCATCTTCAGCGGCTTCCTGCCGCCCGGCCTCGGGGACGATCCGCCCCGCCCGCTGACCGGCCTTTGGGCCTTCATCGCCCATGGGCTTCAGGATCCGATGGTCCCTGGGGAAGCCGCCCGCGCGCTGGCCGACCGCTTCCGGCGCGCCGGGGCCGAGGTGACGTTGGTGGAATACGCCGGTGGCCACAAGATGGAGGCGCCCGCCTGGCGGGCCTTCCGCGCCTGGCTGGCGACCTTTGTCCCTCCATCCGCCCCTCGCTGAGGCCGGCCTCATGCCGCCCGGCCCATCCCCTCACACGGAATCCCCCAGCAGCGCCCAGACCGCCCGCTCCAGGCGGCCGTTGCCCACCACCGCGGCGGCATCCCGCAAAGACCACGGCGCGCCGTCGGGGCGGTGGAGGGATCCGCCGGCCTCCCGGACGATCACCGCCGCGGCAGCCACGTCCCACGGCTGCAGCGCGAAGTGAAAGTAGAGATCCAGCCATCCCGCGGCCACATAGGCCATCCCCAGGGCGGCCGATCCGATGGCCCGCACTGTCTGACAGCGGACGGCCAGCCGGCTCAGCCACCCCAGGATCCGCTCCCGCGTCTCGTTCCGATGCCCCCAGTCCAATCCGATCAACGCCTGCTCCAGGTGGTCGACGGCGCTGACCCGGATCGGACGCCCGTTCAAGAACGCGCCGCGTCCCCGCGCCGCGGTGAACAGCATCTCTTTCAGCGGGTCATAGATCGCCCCCACCACCGGCTCCCCCTCCACCAGCAGGCCGATGGAAACCGCGAAGCAGGGGAACCGACGGGCGAAGTTCGTCGTCCCGTCCAGCGGGTCGATCACCCACACGACGCCGGACGTCGCCTCCTCGTCCCCTTCCCCCTCCTCGGCGCGCACCCGATGATCGGGATGGTGGCGGCGGATCACCGCGACGATGGCGTCCTGGGCCGCCACGTCGGCGGAGGTCACCCAATCCCGAAAACCCTTCTCATGCACCTGGCGGGGCTGCGGCCAGTGGCTGCGGAGGACGGCCCCCCCGGCCATCGCCGCCTCGATGGCGGTCAACAGCCAGACCTCAAGATGGGCCCCCGCAGGGCTCATCGTCCCACCTCCTCCGAGATCTCCGCCTCCTCAGGGATCGGCAAGGGCGCGAGCACCGCCGGGACCTCCACCCCGCCCTCCAACAGGCGCAGGGCCTCCGTCAGGCGAGCGGCCGTCCCGCCATCGACCCAGGCCCCCTCCTGGTATCCCTCCAGCGTCCACTCCACCAACGAGGACTGCAGGGACGCCGATCCCAGGAGCCCCCGGAGCCGCTCCCCCACCGACCGACGGAGGGGAAGGCTGTGGGCCTCCTGGGCCCATCGGGCCTGCACCTCCGGGCGGAGGGTCCAGCGGAGGAAGGCCCAGGCCGCCTGCTGCTGACCGGGATCGGCAGCGGCGATGGCCAGATCCCAACCCCAGCCGGCGAGGACCGGCCGCTCGAAATCCGGGCGATAGGGAGGCGGGGCCGCCGCCAGCCGGAAGCGCAGACGGCCGGCGGCGGCCTTCCGCTCCAGTTCGGGCAACCATCGGGAGGGGCCGAAGAGCATCGCTGTCTCCCCCTGGACGAACATCCGCAGAGCCGTCGAGGGCTCCAGCAACTGGGCGCATCCCCACCGGAGCATGGTCTGCACGCGCTCCAGGATCCCCTGGGCGGAGCGGCGGGATCGGCCAGCCAGCCACCCCTGCAACACCCAGCCATCCCGCGGGGCCACCCAGCCTGCCGTGTCCGGACGGCCGTCCCCGTTCAGGTCCAGCGCTCCCCGCACGCAGACCTGCCGGACGGCCTCCCAGTCAGCCGGCGGCTGGTCGAAGCCCGATTCCATCAGCCGGTCCAGATCGGCGTAAAGGAGCAGGCCCTCCCGGAGGAAGGGCACGGAGCCCGGCGTGAGGGGGGCCAACAGATCCCCTCGCTCCTCCGGGGGAAGACCGAGGGTGGGATCTTCCAGCCAGCGGGCCAAAGGGACCAACCGGCCGGCCTGGAACAGATCGGGGACCATTTCCGCGGGGACCACCAGGAGATCCGGGCCTCGTTCCGAGGGCCGCTCCAGCCGCGCCCGCAACTCGGCGGGCCCGGGGAACGCCTCGATGTAGATGGCGCTCTCCGGGTGCTCGGCCATATAGGCCTCGGTGAGCCGGGCCAGGGCCGCCGCCCGCTCCCGGTCCAGGGCGTGCCAGAGGACCAGCAAGCGGGGCGGGCGCGCCAGAGGCCCACACGCGGGGCTCACCAGCAGGGCCAGCGCCCAAAGCCAGCGGCGAACCCTCATCCGCCGATCTCCCCCCTCGGGGGCGATTCCCCTCCCGCCTCCATCCTGCGTATACTCCCCGCAAGGATAGCGCACCCTCCGCGTGCCGACAACAGGAGGCGGCGGACCATGCGGACGTTCAAGATCGCCCTGGCCCAGATCTATCCACGGTTGGGGGACCTGGAGGCCAACCTGCAGAAGCATCTAGAGGTGATCGAGGACGCCGTGGCCCGAGGGGCCGACCTGGTGGTGTTCCCTGAACTGTCCCTCACCGGCTACGTCCTTCAGGACCTGACCTATGAGGTGGCCGTCCCGCTGGATCCCACGCATCCCATCCTCCGGCCGCTGCTGGAGGCCAGCATGCGGGCGGACCTGGTGGTGGGGCTGGTGGAGATCGATGAGCGCGGCCGCTACTACACCGCCGGGCTGTATCTCTCCCAGGGCCGCCTGATCCATCGCCACCGCAAGATCTACCTGCCCACCTATGGGATGTTCGATGAGGGTCGGGACATGGCCCCCGGCGACCAGGTCCAGGCCTTCGACACCCGGTTCGGCCGCTTCGGGCTGCTGATCTGCGAGGATTTCTGGCACATCAGCCCGCCGTATCTGCTGTGGCTCGACGGCGCGGAGGTGCTGATCCTGACCTCCGCCAGCCCAGGGCGCGGCCTGGGCATCCCCGGCAAACTGGGGAGCGCCCAGTGGGTGGAACTGGTCAACCAGGCCTATGCCAGCCTCTTCACCGTTTTCGTCGTCCACGTCAACCGCGCCGGTTTCGAGGACGGCCAGAACTTCTGGGGGGGCTCCACCATCTTCGACCCCAACGGGGAGCGGATCCTCCAGGGCCCTTACTTCGACGAGGCCCTTCTCCTGGCCTCTATCGACCTGGACCAGATCCGCAGGACCCGCATCCGGCTGCCGCTCCTGCGGGACGAACGTCCCGCGCTGGTCATCCGCGAGCTCCAGCGGATCCTGAACCGCTGAGGGGCGATCCGCCGTCCCTCCGCACGGGCCGCGCAACGAACAGAGGGGACGGCGCGGGCTGCCCCCTCCGCCCGGTATCTCCGCCGCCGAGATAGGCCCACCGCGGAGATTCACCGCTTGGGGGACTGCGGCGCCTTGCGGGCCCGCTTGAGGCCAGGCTTCTTGCGCTCCTTCTCCCGCGGATCCCGGGTCAACAGGCCGTGCTGCTTGAGCAACGGCCGCAGGTTGGGGTCCACCAGAAGCAGGGCCCGGGCCAAGCCCAGGCGGATCGCCCCCGCCTGCCCGGTGGCGCCCCCGCCCTCTACCTTCACAGTGACATCGAATTTCCCTTCCAGGCCGGTCAGCCGCAGCGGCTCCATCAGATGGTGGAGATCCTGCATGTGGCTGAAATATTCCTGAACGGTCTTGTTGTTGACAATGAAGACCCCCGTTCCCTGAGGGTAAAGCCGGACCCGGGCGACCGCCCGCTTCCGGCGCCCGACGCCCTCCACATAAGGCCGGCCCTTGAAGGCCTCGAAAGTGATCCCCTTGGCAACCTCCACCATCGTTGCTCCTTTGCCCTCAGGATGGCATCCGCACAGCCTTCCCCATGGTCCCCCGCCAGCGCCCGGGCCCTTAGAACGTCAGCGGCTTGGGCTGCTGGGCCTGGTGGGGGTGGTTCGGCCCGGCGTAAACCTTCAGTTTCTTCAGGAGCCGCCGTCCCAGCCGGTTCTTGGGCAACATCCCCCACACCGCCTTCTGGATCACCCGTTCCGGGTGGGTCTGGAGCATCCGCCGCAACGGGATCTCCTTCAGCCCCCCCGGATATCCGCTATGGCGGTAGTAGATCTTCTGGTCCAGATGGCGGGGGTGGACGGCCATCTTCTCAGCGTTGATGACGATCACGTAATCCCCACAATCCTGCGAGGGATCGAAGTAGGGCTTGTGCTTGCCCCGCAGGATCTGGGCGATCCGGCTGGCCAGCCGCCCCAGGTTCTGGCCGGTCGCGTCCACGATCCACCACTCCGCCTGGATATCGGCCGGTTTGGTGACGTAGGTTTTCACTGCCTCCCTCCATCAGGGACGGTTTCCAGGATGGCTTTTGGAAAGGCCGGCGTCACCGGCAGGAAGAGGGACGGGTCCGGCAGGGCGATGCGTTCATAGCGCGCCCCCACGAAATACAGGCCGTGGGCCGGGGCCGGGGCCCGCGCCGGGAAGGCCTCCGGACGCCCCAGATAGGCGACGGTCGCCTCCGGCGGGCCCTCGCCCAACCCGATGGCCACCAGCAGGGCCGTCATGATACGAACCATATGGTAAAGGAAAGCATCCGCCTCGATCTCAAAGATCACCCAAGGCCCGTGGGCATGGACCTCTGCCCGCCGCACCTCCCGCACCGTGTTCTGCCCGCGGGGCGGACGCCCGAAGGCGCCGAAATCGTGTCGGCCGATCCAGCCCAGGGCGGCCCGGCGCATCGCGTCCACATCCAGGGGACGCGGCACATGCCAGGCCAGATGTCGCCCGAAGGGATCCCGCCAGGCAGCGTTGTAGATCAGATACCGGTAGATCCGGGATCGGGCCTCGAAGCGGGGATGGAAATCGGGCGGTGCCTCCCCCAAGGCCCAGACCACGATATCCGGCGGCAGGACGGCGTTCAGGGCCCGCTGCAGGTCCGCCAGGGTGTGCCGCCAGGAGCAATCGAAGGCGATCACCTGTCCCAGGGCATGGACGCCGGCGTCCGTTCGCCCAGCCCCGCGCACCCGGACCGGCTGGCCGGCCAGGCGACTCAGCGCCCCCTCGAGGACGCCCTGGATCGTGGGCTCCTCGGGGGAGGCCAGGCGCTGGAAGCCCCGGTAGGCCGTGCCCTGATAGGCGATCGCCGCCCAGACCCGCATGGGGCTGATCCGACACGAACCGTCACTGGCCGGCGCCCCCATGGCCCTCCGGTCAGTCCTGGACCAACTCCAGACGGGCCATGGGCGCCGCGTCCCCGCGACGGAACCCCAGTTTGTAGATCCGGGTATAGCCCCCGTTCCGATCCTTATAGCGGGGGGCGATCTCGTCGAACAGCTTCTTGACCACTTGGCGACCATACAGGCGGGCGGCCGCCAGCCGTCGGGCAGCCACCTGGCGGGCCGGGTTCGGATCCTCCAGGGCGCGCTTGGCCAAGGTGATCAGTTTCTCTGCATAGGCCTGGACGAACTCCGCCTTGGCCTCGGTGGTCTCGATGGCCCCGTGCAGGAACAACTGGGTGGCCAGGTTGCGGGCCAGGGCCTCCCGATGATCCTTGTCCCGGCTGAGGGTCTTCCCCGCCACGCGATGACGCATCGTCAGGCCTCCTCCATTTCCTCGGCCGGCTGCAGATCCTCAGGCCGCAGGAAGCCCCGCTCGATCAGCCGCTCCCGCAACTCCTCCAGGGACTTGGCGCCGAAATTGCGGATGGAGAGCAAGGCCTCCTCGCCCCGATGGAAGAGCTCCAACACCTGGCCCACGTTGGTGATGCCCGCCCGACGCAACGGGTTCAAGACCCGGGCGCTGAGCTCCAGGCTTTCGAGGGACGTCTCGTAGGCGTGGGGCGGGATCATCGCCCGAGGCGCCGCCGGCGGCGCCTCCACTTCCTCCGGGCCCACGAACTCCGAGATCAGGGAGAAGTGCTGGACGAGGAGGCGCGCCGCCTCGATCAGGGCCTCCTTGGGCCCGATGGTCCCATCGGTCCCGATCTCCAGCACCAGCCGGTCGTAGTTGGTCCGCTGCCCCACCCGGGCCCGATCGACCTCGAAGGTGCACCGGCGGATCGGGCTGAAGATGGCATCGACGGGGATCTCCCCGATGGGCAGCCGGCCGCGCTCCTCGGCAGGGGAGTAGCCACGCCCCCGCTCCACCATCATCTCGATCTCCAGCCGCGTCCGGTCATCGTCCACGGTGAACAGGTAGAGATCGGGGTTGACGATCTCCACCTCCGGAGGGCACTGGATGTCGGCGGCCGTCACCACCCCCTCGCCGGCCACCTCCAGCCGCAGGCGCACCGGGCCGTCCCCGTAGAGCTTCATCCGGAGCTGCTTGATGTTCAAGATGATCTGGACCACATCCTCCCGGACGCCCGGGATGGTGGAGAACTCGTGATGCACATCGGTGATCCGGATGCTGGTGACCGCCGCGCCGGGCAGCGAACTCAGCAGCACCCGTCGCAGGGCGTTCCCGATGGTAACCCCATAGCCCTGCTCCAGGGGACTGATGACGAACCGGCCGTAGGATTGGGTCAGGATCTCGGCCTCGACTTTCGGGAAAACCAGCGTCACACCCGCCACAAAGGCCTCCTTTGCGGATCCCCTCCGGGCCCCCGAAACCGGCGGGCCCCGTGGTCGATCCCTCCGTCAGGATCAGCGCGAATAGAACTCAACGATCAGATGCTCCTGCACCCGCGTATCGATCTCCTCCCGCACCGGCAGGCGCAAGACCTGGCCGGAGAGGTCCTGGGGGTTCAGCTGCAGCCACGGCGGCGGGCGGTGCCCCTCCAGGCGCTCCGCGATCTCCTTGAAATAGTCCTTCTCCCGGCTGCTGTCCCGAACCCGGATGACGTCCCCGGGCTTGACCAAATAGGACGGGATATCGACCTTGCGCCCGTTCACCTCGAAATGGCCGTGGCGGACCAGTTGCCGGGCCTGGGCCCGCGAGGAAGCGAACCCCAGCCGATAGACCACGTTGTCCAGGCGGCGCTCCAGCAGGATCAACAACAGGGCGCCGGTCATCCCCCGGGCCCGCTGGGCGATGGCAAAGTAGCGCCGGAACTGGCGCTCCAGGACCCCATAGATCCGCCGCAGTTTCTGCTTCTCCCGCAACTGCAGCCCGTAATCCGACGGGCGGCTCCGGCGGAACTGCAACTCCCGGCCGTGCTGGCCCGGGGGATAGTTGCGCCGCTCGATGGCGCACTTGGGCGAGAAACAGCGCTCCCCTTTCAGATAGAGCTTCTCCCCTTCTCGACGGCACAACCGGCAAACCGGTCCGATATAGCGAGCCATCGTTCCTCCTCACTAGGTATCTCTTCAAACCTCTCGCAAGCCTTGCGGGAAGCCCCTCCCCACCCTCACACGCGGCGCTTGGAGGGCGGCTTGCACCCGTTGTGGGGGATCGGCGTCACGTCGGTGATCGAGCGGATCTTCAAACCCATAGCGTGCAGCGCCCGCAGGGCCGCCTCGCGGCCAGGCCCCGGGCCGTTGATGAAGACGTCGATCTCCCGCACCCCCATGTCCATCGCCTTGCGGGCCACCTGCTCGGCCGCCAGGCGGGCCGCGTAGGGCGTGCTCTTCTTGGACCCTTTGTATCCAATGGTCCCACCGCTGGCCCACGTCAGCGTGTCCCCGTTCGGATCGGTCACCGTGACGATGGTGTTGTTGAAGGTGGCGTGGATGTAGACGTGGGCCCGGGTCACGTTCCTGCGGACCTTGCGGCCTCCCTTGGATCCTCGCGCCATCGGTCTTCCCCCTCCTCGTCGTCCGATCCGGATGGTCCCGCCCCCGGCGCGCCCCCAGGCCCGCGCGGGGGCGGGGCGTTCGCGATCACTTCTTCTTGGCGCCGCGCTTGCGGCCGCGGCCGGGCACCGTCTTCCGCGGCCCCTTGCGGGTGCGGGCGTTGGTGCGCGTGCGCTGCCCCCGCACCGGCAGATTCATCTTGTGGCGGAGGCCGCGGTAGCACCCGATGTCGATCAGGCGTTTGATGTTCATGGCGATCTCCCGCCGCAGATCGCCCTCCACCTTGTAGTTCCGCTCGATGGTCTCCCGCAACAGGTTGACCTCGCTCTCCGTGAGGTCCTTCACCCGCTTGTCCGGGTTCACACCCGTCTGCTGAAGGATCCTCTTGGCGAGCGAGCGCCCGATGCCGAAGATATAGGTGAGGGCGATCTCGACCCGCTTGTCGCGGGGCAGCTCCACACCAGCGATCCGTGCCATCCTGCGCTCCCCCCGAGGCCGAGGCTTGGATCAGAACTGCATAACGCGGCGGCGCCGGGGCGACCTACCCCTGCCGCTGCTTGTGCTTAGGGTTCTCGCAGATCACCCGGACGATCCCCTTGCGCCGCACGATCTTGCACTTCGGGCACCGCTTGCGCACCGAGGGCGTCACCTTCATCCTTCCCCCCGTTGGTCCTCCATGGGATCGCACAGGCCTTTATTTTACCAGGATGACCGCCATTCCTCCACTTCCGGGACGACCCCCGCCTAGCCTCCCAGGCGCGGGTCATCCTCCACGGCGGTCAAGATGATGGGGTCCCCTTCGGTGATGGCGATGGTGTGCTCAAAGTGGGCGGTCAGGCTGCCGTCCAGCGTCACCACCGTCCATCCGTCCTCCAGGATGCGCGTCCGCCAGTCCCCCATCGTCACCATCGGCTCAATGGCCAAGGTCATCCCAGGCCGTAGCACCAGGCCCCGACCGGGCTGGCCCCGGTTGATGAAGGACGGGGGCTCGTGGAGGGACCGGCCGATACCGTGGCTGGTGAACTCGCGGGCCACCTGGAAGCCCTGGGACTCCACGGTGTGCTGGATCGCCCACTGGATGTCGCCCAGGCGCCGCCCGGCCCGGGCCTGGGCGATGGCCGCCCACAGCGCGGCCTCGGTCACCTCCAGCAAGCGCCGGGCCTCCGGCGAGACCCGACCGACGGGCAGGGTGATGGCGGCATCAGCGTAATAGCCCCGGAAGTTCACCCCCACGTCGATGCTGATCAGGTCGCCCTCCCTCAGGCGGTAAGGGCCCGGGATCCCGTGGACCAGAACGTGATTGACCGACGTGCAGAGGGTGGCCGGATACGGTGGCCCTCCTTCATCCCTCATGCTGGGATAGCCCTTGAAGGCAGGGATCCCGCCCCGACGGCGGATGTAATCCTCGGCCCAGCGGTCGAGTTCCGCCGTGGAGACGCCGGGCTGGACCATGGTCCGCATGGCCGAGAGGACCTCGGCCACGATGCGGCCGGCCTCCCGCATCAGCCGCAGCTCCTCTTTCGTCTTAAGCCGGATCCCGGCCACGGGACGGCCCGCCCGGGACACCACCCGTGCGCTCATCCGTCCACCGCCCTCCGCACCGCGATGGCCTGCATCAGGGCTTCGGTCACCTCGGGGATCGGCCGCTCCCCGTCGATCTCCACCAGCAAGCCCCGTTCCCGATAAAACGAGACCAGCGGCGCCGTCTGCTCCTGGTAGACTTGGATCCGCCGGCGCTGGACCTCCTCGGTGTCATCCTCCCGCTGGTACAGCGGGCCGCGGTCCAGGTCACAACGGCCCGGCAGGCGGGGCGGGTTGAACTCGACATGATAAACCGCCCCGCACGTCCGACAGGTCCAACGGCCGGCCAGCCGCCGGAGCAGAAGATCCTCCCGCACCCGGATGTAGAGGACCGCGGTCAACGAGCGCCCCATCGACGTCAGAAGGTCATCCAAGGCACGGGCCTGCGCCGGGGTACGGGGGAACCCGTCCAGGATCACCCCCTCCCGACAATCGGGCTGCTCCAGACGCTCGCGGATCATGCCGATGGTCACATCGTCCGGAACCAGCTCCCCGCGGTCCATGTACTGCCGGGCCAGTTGTCCCAGCGGCGTCTGACGATGCAGGTGGTCCCGGAAGAGATCGCCGCTGGCCACATGCGGGATGCCCAGGCGCTGGCTGAGGATCTTCGCCTGGGTCCCCTTCCCCGCTCCCGGAGGGCCCAACAGCACCAGATCGATGGGCATGGGCCGGCCGTCCCTCAGCGGATGAAGCCTTCGTAGTGGCGCATCACCAACTGGGCCTCCAGTTGCCGCATCGTGTCCAGGACCACGCCGACGACGATGAGGAGGGCCGCGCTGCTGAAGAGCAGCACGTTGGTCTGCAACACGGCCCGGACCGGCCACGGCAGGATGGCCAGGACGCCCAGGAACAGCGCCCCCACGAACGTGATGCGGCGGGAGATCCGGGTGATGTATTGCTCCGTGGCCTTCCCGGGCCGGATCCCCGGGATGAACCCGCCTTGCTTCTGGAGGGTGTCTGCCAGGTTCATCTGCTGCAGCATCACGTCGGTGTAAAAGTAAGTGAAAGCCACCACGGTGATGAAATACATCGGCCAGTAGATGTCGTGGAAGCCTGAGAAGACGCTGACGATGGTGTTGGCCACCCCGGCGACGATCGGATTGCTCGAATATTGGAAGAACTGGGCGATGATGGCCGGGAAGGCCAGGACGGACTGGGCCAGGATAAGGGGGATCATCCCCGCCATGTTGACCCGCAACGGGATGTACGTGCTGCCGCCCCCGTAGATGCGGTGGCCCCGCACCCGGCGTCCATACTGAACCGGGATGCGCCGCTGGCCTTCCTGGATGAACACGATGGTGGCCACCGTGATCACCGTCAGGGCCAGGAACGCCAGGATGCCCAGGGTGCCGTTGCTGGTCCAGATCTGAGCCAGGTTGTAAGGCGCCCGGGCCACGATCCCCCCGAAAATGATCAGGGACAACCCGTTGCCGATCCCCTGCTCGGTGATCAACTGGCCCAGCCAGATGGCGAACATGGTCCCCGCCGTCATGGTCAAGATCACCGTGAAGGTGGGGAGCAATTGGTGAGGGGCGAAGCCGAAATTGGGCAGCACCGCACGGCCCGGCGCGCTGAGCAGGTTGGCCTGGCCGATGGCGTAAAGGGCCGCCAAGGGGACGGTCAGAAAATAAGTGTATTGCTCGATCTTGCGGCGGCCCTCCGTGCCCCCCTCTTTGGCCAGCCGTTCCAGTTGCGGGATCACCGGCACCAGCAACTGGAGGATGATGGAGGCCGTGACATATGGGTAAACCCCCATCGCCATGATCGAGAAGTTGGCGATGGCGCCCCCCGAGAGCAGATCCAGGATAATGTAGAGCTGGCCGGCGGCCGTGGTGCCCTGGAGGAGTTGCTGCAACGCCATCCGATCCACCCCAGGCACCGGGATGTGGGCCGCCAGGCGGTAGATGGCCAAGATGAGCAAAGTATATAAGATCTTGCGCCGGAGATCCGGCAGATGCCAGGCGTTCCGCAACGCGTCCAGCATGGGCCCTCCTCAGAAAATCCCCAAAGACACTGGCCCGGAGGTCAGCACACACCGGCCCGGCGTCCCGGGCGGCTTCGCTGCCTCTCAGGCCCGGGCGAGAACGATGGCCTGCCCGCCGGCGGCCTCAATCTTGGCCCGCGCTGAGGCGGAGAACCGATGGGCCTTGACGATCAGCGGGCGGTCGAGCTCCCCATCCCCCAGGATCACCACCGGCTCCTCCGGGTCCCGCAACAGCCCGGCCTGGGCCAGGGTCAGCGGGGTCACCTCGCTGTGCGGGGGGAAGCGGGTGAGTTGCCCCACGTTCACCGGCTGGTAAACCACCTTCTCCACCAGGGTGAAACCTTCCCCTCGGGCCTTGGGTAGGCGGCGGACCAGAGGGGTTCGCCCGCCCTCAAAGTACGGGGGCATCTTACGGTCCCCGGAGCGGGACTTCTGGCCTTTCCGGCCCCGGCCGGCGTAGGTCCCGTGGCCGGATCCCAGGCCCCGGCCCACCCGCTTTCGCTCCTTCTTCGATCCCGGCGCCGGCTTGAGTTCATGCAGCTTCACGCTCCACCTCCTCCACCCGAACCAGGTGGCTGACCTTATCCAGCATCCCTCGCACCACCGGCGTGTCCGGCCATTCCACTACATCGTTCACATAGCGCAGTCCCAGGGTGCGCAGCGTCCGCCGCTGCCGCTGGGAGTAACCGATGGGGCTACGCACCAGTGTGATCCGCAGCCTTCGCATGCCCTCATGTGGCTTCATGGCGCTTCCGGCTCCATGGCGGCATGACTTCCGCGACAGGCTTGCCCCGGATCTGGGCGATCTCCTCCGGGGAGCGCAGCATCTCCAGCCCCTTCATTGTGGCGTAAACCACGTTGACCGGGTTGGTGCTCCCCAGGATCTTGGTCAGCACGTCCCGGATCCCGGCCGCCTCCAGGACGGCCCGCACGCCGCCGGCGGCGATCACGCCGGTCCCGGGGGAAGCCGGCTTGAGAACCAGCCGGGTGGCCCCGAACTTCACCACCACCGGATGGGGAATGGTGGTGCCCAGGAGGGGGATCTTTTTCATGTTGCGGCGGGCTCGCTCGGTGGCCTTGCGCATGGCCTCGGGGACCGCCCGGGCCTTCCCGATGCCGACCCCCACCCGGCCGTGGCGATCGCCGACCACAGCGACCACCCGGAAGGAGAACGAGCGCCCGCCTTTGTGGACCTTCGCCACCCGGGCGATGTCCACGATGCGCTCTTCATATTCCATCCCTACAGGGATTTCTTGGAACTCAGCCATCGTCACCTCGCTGGCGTTCGGGATCGGATCCGAGGGGACCGGCGGGCCTAGAACTCCAGACCGGCCTCGCGGGCGGCCTCGGCTAGGGCCTTCACCCGGCCATGGTATTTATAGCCGCCCCGGTCGAAGACCACCTTGCGGATCCCCTTGGCCAGGGCCCGTTGGGCGATCAACTGCCCCACCCGACGGGCCTTCTCCGTCTTGGTCAGCCCATCCAACTGCCCGCGCAGCGCCGGATCCAGGGTGGAGGCGGCCGCCAAGGTGATCCCCTTGGTGTCGTCGATGATCTGCGCGTAGATATGCTTCAGGCTTCGGAAGACCGAAAGCCTCGGCCGCTCCGGCGTCCCGAAGACCTTCTTGCGGACGCGCAGATGCCGACGTCGACGCCCTTCGTCTCGCGGGTGCTCCCAACTCATCGGAAAGCGCCTCCTGGGGGGCCAGGATTATATCCCTGGCCTCAGAAGTTCATTTCGCCTTGCCGGCCTTCCCGGCCTTGCGGCGGATCGGCTCGTCCTCCCAATGATCGCCCTTCCAGTAGGTGTAACGGATCCCCTTGCCCTTGTAGGGCTCCGGCGGGCGCAGGGCGCGGATCTTGGCTGCCACCTGGCCCACCTGCTCCTTATCGATGCCCGACACCGTGATGATCCGATCGCGGGTGTTTACCTCGAAGGTGATCCCCTCCGGGGGCTCCACGATGATGGGATGGGAGTAGCCCAGGTAAAGGACGATGGCCTTCCCCATGGGCTCCGCCCGGTAGCCCACGCCCTCGATGCGGAGATGCTGCTGGAAGCCCTGGGTGACCCCCACGACCATGTTCGCCAACAAGGCCCGGGTCAGCCCATGGAGGGCCTTGTGCATACGGTCATCCGAGGGCCGGCGCACCACCAGATGGCCGTCCTCCAGGGAGATCTGCATCGAGGGATGGAACGTCCGGGAAAGCGTCCCCTTCGGCCCGGTGACCGTCACCGTGGACCCCTCGATGCGCACCTGCACCCCGGGGGGGATCGGGATGGGCTTTTTCCCTACGCGCGACACGGTTCCCTCCTCCGCTCCTCGCCCTGTTCACCAGACGTAACAGATCACCTCGCCGCCGACGCCCAGGCGACGGGCTTGCTTGTCGGTCATGATGCCCTTGGGTGTGGACAGGATGGCGATCCCCATCCCGCTCATCACCAGGGGGATGTCCTCCTTCCCGACGTATATCCGTCGGCCCGGCTTGCTCACCCGCTTCAGCCCGGAGATGGCCGGCTTGCGGAAACGACGCTCCCCGATGTATTTCAGTTTGATGACCAGCTTCGGCTGGGGCCGATCGCCGGTCACCTCGTAATCCTCAATGTAACCCTCCTCCTTGAGGACCCGCGCGATGGCCACCTTGATCTTAGAGCTCGGGATGGCCACCCGGCTGTGCCCCACCATGGAGGCGTTTCGGATGCGGGTGAGCATGTCGGCGATCGGATCCGTCACCGCGCTCATCGTCTTCGCTCCTGTCCAGATCTTCACCATCGAGGTTCAACACCCTTTCCCCCGGCGTCGCCGGGAAGATGAACCCGCTCGGGCGACGGCGAACCGACCTCCCCGCGGGTCCCGCCCCGGGCCACAGGGCGCCGCCTCCGGGCCCTCACCAACTGGCCTTGCGGACGCCCGGGATCAACCCCTGGAGGGCGAGCTCCCGGAAGCAGATGCGGCACAGCGCGAACCGTCGGATGAAGGCGCGGGGCCGACCGCACCGCCGGCACCGGTTCCGCACCCGCACCTTATATTTGCGCCGCATCTCCCGGTAGATCATACACTTGCGCGCCACAGCGTCCTCCCGTCCGGATCGATGGTCCGACGATCCATCAGCCCTTGCGGAACGGCATGCCCAGCAGTTCCAGCAGCCGCCGCGCCTCGGCATCGGTCTTGGCCGTGGTGACGATGGTGATCTCCATCCCCCGCACCTTGTCGATCTGGCTGTAATCGATCTCCGGCCAGACCAGCTGCTCCCGGAGCCCCAGGGTGTAATTGCCCCGCCCGTCAAAAGAGTTCGGGGAGACGCCGCGGAAATCCCGGATGCGTGGGAGCGCCACGTTGAACAGCCGGTCCAGGAAGGCCCACATCCGGTCCCCTCGCAAAGTGACCTTCACCCCGATGGGGCGACCCGCCCGCAGCTTGAAGGCGGCGATGGATTTGCGGGCCTTGGTCACCAAGGGCTTCTGGCCGGTGATGGTGGCGATGTTCTGGACGGCGTAATCCAGGGCCTTGGGGTTGGTGACCGCCTCCCCCACCCCCACGTTCACCACCACCTTCCAGACGCGGGGGACCTCCATGATGTTTCGGTAGCCGAACTCCCGCATCAGGATCGGCCGCACCTCCTCCAGGTAACGTTGTTTCAGGCGTGGGACCACCTTCGCGGCTGTCTCCGCCATCCCCAGCCTCCCCCTCAGATGAAGGTCGCCTGGCACTTTTTGCACTGCCGGACCTTCCGCCCGCTCGGCTCGACGGTGAAGCCGACGCGGGTGGGGCGGTTGCATTTCGGGCAGATCAACATGACGTTGGAAATGTGGATGGGGGCCTCAAACGCGATGATCCCCCCCACCTGGCTCCGGCCGGTGGGCCGTGGGCGCTGATGCTTTTTGACGATGTTGACCCCGGAGACCACCACACGCCCCTCCTTCGGAAGCACCCGCAGCACCTCTCCCTGGGCGCCCCGGTCGTCCCCGGCGATCACCAGAACCTTGTCCCCTTTCTTGATCTTCGCCGCCATACAGAGGCCACCTCCCTCGGCTGACGCGGGATTCAACCGCCTCGATCCAGCCCTCCGCCGCTGCCCCGACCCCCGCTCACAGCACCTCCGGGGCCAGGGAGATGATCTTGGTGAAGCCCTTCTCCCGCAGCTCCCGGGCCACCGGGCCGAAGATCCGCGTCCCTTTCGGGTTGCCGAACTCGTCCAGGATCACCGCGGCGTTGTCGTCGAAGCGGATGGTGGAGCCATCGGAACGGCGATATTCCTTGGCCGTGCGCACGATGACGGCGCGGACGATCTCGCCCTTCTTCACGGTGGCGGTGGGGATGGCCTCCTTGACGGTGGCCACCACCACATCGCCCACGTATCCGTAACGACGATAGGATCCCCCCAGCACGCGGATGACCAGGATCTCCCGCGCCCCGGTGTTGTCGGCCACTTTGAGACGGGTCTCCTGTTGGATCATGGGTCGCGCCTCCTTCGTTTCCCCTATTCGGCCAGGATCTCCTCACCGGGCAGCCGCTCCGGGACCGGTTCCAGGGGCCTCTGGGCCCGCTCCAGGATCGCCTCGACGATCCAGCGCTTGCGCCGGCTGAGGGGGCGGGACTCGACGATCTGCACCAGGTCGCCCATGCGGGCCAGGTTGCCCTCGTTGTGGGCCATGAACTTGCGGCGGCGCCGGATCACCTTGCCGTAGAGCGGGTGGCGCACCAGCTCCTCCACCGTCACCACCACCGTCTTGTCCATCTTGTCGCTGGTCACGCGCCCGATGAACCGCTTCCGCTGGTCCTTCATCGCCCACCTCCCCGGGCCAGTTCGCGCTCCCGCAGGATGGTCAGCATCCGCGCGATGTCCTTGCGCAAGGCACGGATGCGGTTGGGGTTCTTGAGCTGGCCCATCACCCACTGGATGCGTAAGTGAAACAGCTCCCGCCGGGCCTGCTCCAGGCGGCTCCGGATCTCCTCATCGGACCAGTTCCGTATCTCCTCAGGACGAAGGGCCACGGCTTCCTCCTGGCGTTGAGAACAGCGTCCATGGGCCGGGGCTCAGGGGCCCCGTCCGGCTACGCTCCCATCTCCTCCGCGGTGACGATCTGGGTGCGGATGGGCAGTTTGTAAGAGGCCTGTCGGAGCGCCTCGTGGGCGACCTCCGGGCTCACGCCGCCGATCTCGAACAGGATGCGGCCGGGCCGCACCACCGCCACCCAGTGATCGACGTTCCCCTTCCCCTTGCCCATGCGGGTCTCGGCCGGCTTCCGGGTCACCGGCTTGTCCGGGAACACCCGGATCCAATATTTGCCACGCTGGCGCAGGAAGCGGACGATGGTGCGCCGGGCGGCCTCGATCTGGCGGGCGGTGAGCCAGCAGGGCTCCAGGGCCTGCAGCCCGTATTCCCCGAAGGCCAGTTCGACGCCCCGGGTCTCCTTGCCCTTCATACGCCCCCGCATCTGCTTCCGGTATTTGACGCGCTTGGGCATCAACATCGCTCAGCCTCCTCGCTGGGCCGAGGTCACCCGGGCGACCATCTCCGCCGTCTGCTGGACGTAGGCGCCCGGCTCCGTATCCCCCCGGTAGATCCACACCTTCACCCCGATCTTGCCCCACTTGGTGATGGCCTCTGCCAGGGCGTAATCGATGTCCGCCCGCAGGGTGTTGCGGGGCACGCGCCCTTCCATCAGGGTCTCGGTGCGGGCCATCTCGGCCCCCCCCAGCCGGCCGGAGACCGTGATGCGGATCCCCTTGGCCCCCGCCCGCATGGCCTGCTGGATGGCCCGCTTCATCGCCCGGGCGTGGCTGACCCGCTTCTCGATCTGCTGGGCGATGCTCTCGGCGACGATGGCCGCCTCCAGTTCGGGCCGGGGGACCTCGACGATCTCCACCCGGGCCTTTTTGCCGGTCATCTCCTCAATGGCCTGGCGCAGTTGCTTGATCCCCAGGCCCCGGCGGCCGATCACGATGCCCGGGCGCGCCGCGTGGATGTACAGGTTGATCTGCTTGGGGAACCGCTCGATCTCGATGCGGGCGATCCCGGCCTCCTTCAGTTGCTCCTTGACAAACTGGCGGATCCGCAGGTCCTCATGGAGCAACTCCACATACTCGCGGCCCTCGGCATACCAGCGGGCCAGCCAGTTCTTCGTGATACCCAAACGGAAGCCGATCGGATGCACTTTGCGGCCCAAGATGACCTCCTCCTCGGCGGGTTGCCCCCTCGGCCATCAGCCTCCCGAGACCCTCACCGAGCCCGCTCCTCCAGGACCACGGTGAGATGGGTGGTCCGCTTGAGGATGGGACGGACACGGCCACGGGCAGCGAAGCGGACCCGTTTGTATCGCGGGCCGTCATCGGCCCGGATGTCCGCCACATACAGATCCGCGGGCGAGAGGCCGAAGTTGTTCTCGGCGTTGGCCATCGCCGAGCGGATCAGTTTCTCGACATAACGGGCGGCCTTTTTGGGCGTGAACCGAAGGACGCTCAACGCCTCCTCCGCCCGCATCCCCTTGACCAGGTTGCAGACCAGGCGTGCCTTATACGGCGAGATCCGGATGTAACGGGCTACGGCTCGAACCCGGTTGGCCATCGCAATCCCCCCACGCACTGTGCAAACCGTTTCGATCCCCGCCACCGGGCGGGCCAGGGCTCAGCGCACCCCGGTCTTCTTCTCCTTCACCGTGTGGCCCCGGTAGGTCCGCGTCGGCGCGAACTCCCCCAGGCGATGGCCGACCATCTGCTCGGTGATGTAGATGGGCACATGGCGGCGCCCGTCGTGGACGGCGATGGTGTGGCCGACCATCTGCGGGAAGATCACCGAGGCGCGAGACCAGGTCCGGATGACCCGCTTCTCGCCCCGGCGGTTCAGCTCCTCGATCTTCTTCAAGAGCTTCGGGTCGCAATAGGGTCCCTTCTTCAGGGAACGGGACATCGCCGATCACCTCCCCTCAGGCCTTCTTCTGGCGTCGCTGGATGATGTATTTATCGGTCGCCTTGTTGCGGCGGGTCTTCTTGCCCAGGGCGTGCTTGCCCCATGGGGTCTTCGGATAGGGCAGGCCGATGGGCGTGCGGCCCTCGCCGCCGCCATGCGGATGATCCCGGGGCGACATCGCCGAGCCGCGGACGGTGGGTCGGATCCCCAGCCAGCGCTTGCGCCCGGCCTTGCCCAGTTTGATGTTGGCGTGCTCCAGGTTGCCCACCTGGCCGATGGTGGCATAGCACTCCAGGCGGACCTTGCGGATCTCCCCCGAGGGCAGGCGCAGGATGGCATAGCCCTCCTCCTTGCCCAGCAACTGGGCCGCCGCGCCCGCCGCCCGGGCCAGTTGCCCCCCATGCCCGGGATACAGTTCCACGTTGTGCACCAGCGTCCCCACCGGGATGTTGGCCAGGGGCAGGGCGTTGCCCACCTTGATCTCCGCCTGCGGCCCGCTCATGACGATGTCTCCCACCTGCAGGCCCAGGGGGGCCAAGATGTAGCGCTTCTCCCCGTCCGCATATTGCAGCAAGGCGATCCGGGCCGTGCGGTTGGGATCGTACTCGATGCTGATCACCCTCGCCGGGATCCCCTCCTTATCCCGGCGCTTGAAATCGATGATCCGGTAAAGGCGCTTGTGGCCGCCGCCCCGGTGGCGCACGGTGATGCGCCCCTGGAAGTTCCGCCCCGCGTGCTTTTTCAAAGGGACGACCAGGGACTTCTCCGGCTCGTCCTTGGTGATCTCCTCGAAGGTGTAACCGGTCGCGTTGCGGCGGCCGGGTGTCGTCGGCTTGTAGACCTTGATCCCCATCGTCCTCCTCCACCTGCCTGAGAGATCCCGCCCCTCGCCCTCCGGCCCGACCCGTTGTCAGACCTCGAAGAGGTCGATGCGCTGGCCGGGGGCGAGCCGGACGATGGCCTTCTTCCAGCCCGGGCGGCGCACCACCTGCTTGGGCTTGCTGCTCAGGATCCGCGCCCGCCAATCCCGCCGGCGTTTGGCCGGGACGTTGATGATCCGCACGTCCACCACGCGGACGTTGAAGATGGCCTCCACCGCCCGCTTGACCTGCTGGCGGTTGGCCCGCGGATCGACCTCGAAGACGTATTGGCCCATCTCCTTGAGCATCGTTGTCTTTTCGGTGATGATGGGCCGCTTGATCACCTCATACAGGTCCATGGCCGGCTCCCCCGCTCCAGGCTCCAGGCCTCAGGCCGCCGACGCCGCCTCGGCCGGCGGCAGGGCGAACTTCTTGCGAACGACCGGTCGCGTCAGCCAATCCTCGATCACCGCGAGGGCATCCCTCGGGATGATCAGGGTCTCGTATTTGAAAAGATCGCGGATGTTCAGACACATGGCGTGCAGATAGGCCACGTTGGGCAGGTTGCGCACCGCCCGCTTCACGTTCTCGTTGGGACCAGCCAGCAGGATCAGGGCGCTCTTGCCCACCGGCAGCCGCTCCAAAACCTCCTTCATCAGACGGGTGCGCGGCTCCGGCAGCTCCAGCCGGTCCAGGACCAGGATCTGCCCCTCACGGGACTTGGCCGAGAGGGCCGAGCGCAGGGCCGCGCGACGCATCTTCTTGGGCATCTTCTGCTCGTAACTGCGCGGCCGCGGCCCGAAGACCACCCCGCCGTGATACCAATGAGGGGCTCCCCGGTCGCCCTGACGGGCCCGTCCGGTGTGCTTCTGAGGCCACATCTTGCGGCCGCTGTAATGCACCTCCCCCCGCGTCTTGGTCTTGTGGGTGCCCAACCGGGCATTGGCCAGCTGCCGGACCAGCGCCTGATGCATCAACGGGATGTGGATGGGCGCCTCGAAGACCTCCGGACGCAACTCCACCTCGCCCACCTGCTGGCCTTCCATGTTCCAGACTGGAACCCGCATCGTCGTCCTCCTCCACCCCAGCCCGCTCAGTAGGGCCGCTTGGCCTGTCGGATGATCACCAGCCCGCCCCGGGGGCCGGGCACAGCGCCTTTCAAGGCGATCAGATGCCGCTCCGGATCCACCCACACCACCTGAAGGTTGCGGACGGTGACCCGCTCGTTCCCGTAATGGCCGGCCATCCGCTTCCCCTTGACCACCCGGCCCGGATCCGTATTGGTGCCGATGGAGCCGGGGGCCCGCCACCGGTCGGACTGGCCGTGGGTCTTGGGCTGCCCGGAGAAGCCGTGGCGCTTGATAACCCCCGCAAAGCCGCGCCCCTTCGAGCGGCCGATCACATCCACCCGCTCCCCGGGGGAGAAGATCGAGACGGTCAGGACCTGGCCCTCGTGGTATTGGGCGAGGGCCTCCGGGCCGGGCAGGCGGATCTCCCGCAAGACGCGCAGGGGGGGCAGATGGCGCTTGACCAAATGCCCCAACTCCCCCTGGGTCAGCCGCCGCGGCCGGGTCTCCTCAAACCCCAACTGGATAGCCGCATAGCCATCCCGCTCGGGGGTCCGCAGTTGCGTCACATAGCACGGACCGGCCCGCAGGACGGTCACCGGGACCACCTCGCCCTGCTCGTTGAACATCTGCGTCATTCCGATTTTGCGGGCAATCAACCCCTTCATGGATCTCCCTCCCCGGGGACTGGTCGCCCCAACAGGCCCATCATCCCCTCGTTGCGAAAAAGATCGCTCCGGGCCGCCGGCGTTGGAGACGGCCTCAGATCTTGATCTCGATGTCCACGCCCGCCGGGAGGTTCAGACGCATCAATTGGTCGATGGTCTTCGGATCCGGATCCAGCACGTCGATCAACCGCTTGTGGGTCCGGATCTCGAAGTGCTCCTGGGAGTCCTTATCGATGAACGGCGAGCGGATGACGGTGAACCGCTCCCGCTTGGTGGGAAGCGGGATGGGGCCGATCACCCGGGCGCCGGTGCGCTCCGCCACCTCCACGATGCGGCGGGCCGACTCGTCCAGGATCCGATGATCGTAGGCCTTCAAACGGATGCGCAACCGTTGCTTGGCCATCCCCCTCCACCTGTCATCGAACTCGGGGACCTCACCGCAGCCCCTGGGCGGTCCAGGGGGTTTAGTCTAGGATTTTGGTGACGACGCCGGCGCCGACGGTCAGCC
>NZ_PSLG01000107.1:0-3798 GCF_040289485.1 Thermoflexus sp. | reverse complement strand
GCGAGCCGTTCCGGAACCATCCAACCCATGGGCTGCCGACGACCGCCTGGATCGCCCCGAAGCGACCGGGACGGTGGAGGAACCGCTCGGATCCATCGGTCCTCCCCCTGCCCTTTCCCCTTGGCGTCTCCTTCCCGATGTGCGGTCTGGCGGCCGTCCGCCCAAGGCCCATCCGCCATCCTCGGGAGGGAACCATGGCGCGCAAAAAGGTGACCGTCCAGGCGCTCCAGGCCAAGAAGGCCGCGGGCGAACCCATCACCATGATCACCGCCTATGATTACCCCACCGCCCTGGCCGTGGACCGGGCCGGCGTCGATGTGATCCTGGTCGGCGACTCCCTGGGCATGGTCGTCCTGGGCTATCCCAACACCCTGCCCGTCACGATGGAGGAGATGCTCCACCACGCCAAGGCGGTGGCCCGCGCCAACCCCGCTGCACTGCTGGTGGGCGACCTCCCCTTCATGGCCTATCAGGCCGACGTCGCCGAGGCCGTTCGCAACGCCGGCCGCTTCCTCAAGGAAGCTGGCATGGACGCTGTCAAACTGGAAGGCGGGCGGGAGATGGTGCCCACTGTGGCGGCCATCGTCCGGGCCGGCATCCCGGTGATGGGTCACATCGGCCTGACCCCCCAGTCGGTGCACAAACTCGGCGGCTATCGGCTGCAGGGGCGCACCGCCGCCGACGCCCGACGGCTCCTGGAGGACGCCCTGGCCCTCGAGGCCGCCGGCTGCTTCGCCATCGTCCTCGAGATGGTGCCCGAGCCGGTGGCCGCCGTCATCACCGAGCGGTTGCGCATCCCCACCATCGGCATCGGGGCCGGCCCCGGCTGCAATGGACAGGTGCTGGTCCTTCACGACCTCATCGGCTTGTTCGATCGCTTCACCCCGCGCTTCGTGAAGAAATACGCCGACCTCCACGGGGAGATCGTCCGGGCTGTCCAGGCTTACTGCGACGACGTGCGCCACCGCCGCTTCCCGGGCCCGGAGCACACCTTCCCGATGGATCCGGAGGAGTGGGCGGCCTTCCGGGCGATGCTGGAGGCCACCCCGCTCCCCACGACGGATACGAAAGGGAGGCCCTGATGCGCATCGCGCTCCTGGGCACCGGCGCCATGGGGACGCTGTTCGGGGTCCGCCTCGCCCGCGTGGCGGAGGTCTGGATGCTGGGCACGTGGGCCGAGGCGCTGGAGGCGGCACGGACGCGCGGCCTGCGCCTGAGCACTCCTCCGGGCGACGAGACCGCCGTCCTCCCGGCTGTGGGGGATCCGGCCGCCGCGCCGCCGTGCGACCTCGCCCTTATCCTGGTGAAGGCCTACCAGACCGCGCGGGCCGCCCGATGGGCCCGCCAGGTCCTGCGCCCGGGGGGCGTGGCCCTCACCCTGCAGAACGGCCTGGGGCCGCTGGAGATCTTGCAACAGGCCCTCGGGCCGGAGCGGGTCCGACAGGGCGTCACGACTGCCGGGGCCACGGTGTTGGGGCCGGGGCACGCCCGGCTGGGGGGCGAGGGCCCTATCTGGCTGGAGGCCCCTCGTGGAGACGATGGGGCGACAAGGGAGATCGCAGGGCTGCTTCGGGCGGCCGGGTTCGAGGTGGTCTTCCATCCCGACCTCCGGAGCATCGTGTGGGGGAAACTGGTGGCCAACACCGCCATCAACCCGCTGACCGCCCTCCTCGACATCCCCAACGGCGCCCTGCTGGAGCGCCCGGCCGTATGGCGGGTGGCCGAGGGGGTCGCCTGCGAGACGGCGGCGGTGGCCCGCGCCCAGGGGATCTCCCTTCCCTTCGCCGACCCCGTCGCCTTCGTGGCGGAGGTCTGCCGACAGACCGCCGCCAACTCCTCGTCGATGCGGCAGGACCTGCAGCGGGGCCGTCCGACTGAGATCGACGCCCTGAACGGGGCGGTCGTCCGTGTGGGCCGCCGTCTGAACGTCCCGACGCCTTTGAACGAAGGGCTGTGGCGGCAGGTGAAGGCGGCCGAACAACGCCGGCTCCGCGCTGCGAGCCCACCAACCCTCCATCCTATCCCGTGAGGTGCGCCATGCGCGTGGTGTTCACCGTTCAGGAGGTTCGCACCATCCGTCGGGGGACCCCCGGGACGTGGGGGTTCGTCCCCACGATGGGTTATCTGCACGAAGGCCATCTCTCGCTGATCCGCCGGGCCCGGGCGGAGAACGACCATGTGGCGGTGAGCATCTTCGTGAACCCCACCCAGTTCGGGTCCCACGAAGATTACAACCGGTATCCTCGGGATCTGGAGCGCGACCTGCGCCTGCTGGAGCCGCTGCAGGTGGACCTCGTCTTCGTCCCCTCGGTGGAGGAGATGTATCCGCCGGGGTTCCAGACGTGGGTGATCGTGGAGGAACTCAGCCGGCCGCTGGAGGGGGCCTCGCGGCCGGGCCACTTCCGAGGTGTGGCCACCGTGGTGGCCAAACTGTTCAACATCGTCCAGCCGGATCGCGCATACTTCGGCCAGAAGGACGCCCAGCAAGCGGTTGTGATCCGGCGCATGGTCCGGGATCTCAACTTCCCGGTGGAGATCGTGGTCTGCCCGACCGTCCGGGAGCCGGACGGGCTGGCGATGAGCAGCCGCAACACCTACCTGAGCCCGCAGGAGCGGCAGGCGGCGACGATCCTGTTCCGGGCCCTTCAAGCCGCCAAAGCCCGCTACGAGGCCGGGGAGCGGGACGGCGAGCGCCTGCGGGAGGCCATGCGGGAGGTCCTGCGGGGAGAGCCCCTGGCCCGCGTGGATTACGTCAGCGTGGCCGACCCCGAGACCTTGGAGGAGCTCTCGCGTGTGGAGGGGCCGGCCCTCCTCTCCCTGGCCGTCTATATCGGCAACACCCGTCTCATCGACAACCTCCTGCTCCCGTAACGGGCGCGCCGGCTGCCCGCCGGCTCTGGGGATCCGGAGGGCCCTCTATGTTGCTTTGCCTGGACATCGGGAACACCAACATCAAAGCGGGGATCTTCGAGGGGGAGGAACTGATCGCCCACTGGCGCTTCTCCACCCAGCGCCACCGCCTGGCCGACGAATACGCGGCCCTGTTCCTGAACCTCTTCGCCCTCAACGGCATCCGTCTGCGGGACATCCGCGGCTGCGCGGTGGCCTGTGTGGTCCCCCCGCTCCGCGTCGTGTTCGAGGAGATGATCCAGCGCTATCTGGGGGTGAACCCCCTCATCGTCGGGCCGGGCATCAAAACGGGGATCCGCCTGGCCGTGGAGAACCCCCGGGAGGTGGGGGCGGACCGGGTGGCCAACGCCGTGGCCACGTTCCGGCGCTATGGGGGGCCGGCCATCGCCATCGCCTTCGGGACCGCCACGGTCTTCGACGTGATCTCCCGCGAGGGGGAATACCTGGGCGGCGCCATCGCCCCGGGGATCATAGTGGCGGCCGAGGCCCTGGTCACCGCCGCCGCCCAACTGTATCAGGTGGAGTTGATCCGGCCGCCGCGGGCCATCGGCCGCAACACCATCCAGGCCATGCAATCCGGCCTGATCCTCGGGTTCGCCAGCATGGTGGAGGGGATGATCCAGCGCCTCCAGGCGGAACTGGAGGAGCCGGCCCGGGTGATCGCCACCGGGGGTCTGGCCGACACCATCGCCCAGGAGGTCCGGTCTATCCAGGTGGTGGATCCGCACCTCACCCTCCACGGCCTCCGCTTCCTCTACGAATTGAACCGGCGCCGCTGAGCCGGCTCAGGAAACCTTCGCCCCCAGCCGGAGGCGCCGGGCGAGCCAGGCCACCAGCAGCACCCCCAGGGCCCCCAGGCCCCATCCCACGGCGCCTCCCCCGCCGGTC
>NZ_PSLG01000106.1:0-3847 GCF_040289485.1 Thermoflexus sp. | reverse complement strand
TGGCCGTCCCCGCGGCGGCCCCCGGCGCCCCCGCCGCCGCCCCGGCCGTTGAGGAGAAGACCGAGTTCGACGTCATCCTCAAGGAGGTTGGGCCGAAAAAGATCGAGGTCATCAAGGTGGTGCGCCAGTTGACCAACCTGGGTCTCAAGGAGGCCAAGGACCTCGTCGAGGCCGCCCCCAAGGCGGTCCTGGAAGGGGTCAGCAAGGAGGTGGCCCAGGACGCCAAGGCCAAACTGGAGGCGGTGGGCGCCGTCGTGGAGATCAAGTAGCCCCTCGCGCCCGGCCGCGCCGAGGGCAGGTTCTGCGCGGGATCCGCCCCGGCGCGGCCGGGATCCCCTGGGCCCGCGAACCACCGCCGGGATTCCCTTCTGGGAAGACCCCCGCCTCGGCCGCCCAGCAAGGCTTGCCTTTGGCCGCCGCCCTCCTGCCCGACGCCCGGATCCTTCCGGGTCCAGCCTCTTGACAGGACACCTGCATGCCCTTATAATTTAAGCGAACGTTCGTTAGTAAAAAAACATGGGGCGACAGAGCAGCGGTGACCGGCGACAGGAGATCCTTCGGGTGGCGGGGCGGCTGTTCAGCCGCCGGGGCTATTACGGCACGTCCATCCGGGACATCGCCACGGCTCTCCGCCTGCAGGGAGGCAGCCTCTATGCCCACATCGCCGCCAAGGAGGAGCTCCTCTGGGAGATCGTGGGCGAGGCGGCTCAGGCCTTCCTCTCGGGGCTGGAGCCGATTGTCCGCTCCGAGCAGCCGCCCCTGGAGAAGCTCCGCCAGGCGGTCGCCGCCCATCTGCGGGTGGTCACTGAGCGTCAGGATGCGGCGGTGGTCTTCAACCATGAATGGCGGGCCCTGAGCCCGAAGCGCCGCCAGGCCGTCCTGGCCCTGCGGGATGCTTACGAGGGGCTGTTCCGGGAGATCCTGGCGGAGGGCCAGCGGGCCGGCGTGTTCCGGGCGGATCTGGACGTGCCCCTCGTCACCCGTTTCATCCTGACCGCCCTGAACGGCGTGGCTGTCTGGTATCGCCCGAAGGGTCCGCTCTCGCCGGAGCAGATCGCCGCGGCCTTCGTCGACTGGGCCGCGCGCGGCCTCCTGGCCGACCCGAAGGAGTGAGCGCCTTGGATCCCTGGCGGAAGGAGGGGCCTATGCCGGTTTATCAGATCCGCGGCCAAGCCATCCCGGTCCCCGAACAGGCCCCCCCGCCGCAGGAGGGCCCGGACTACGAGGCCCGCCTGGCGGAGTTCGAAGCCCGCATCGCCCGGGGGGAGAAGATCGAGCCGACCGACTGGATGCCTGAGGAATACCGCCGCCAGTTGATCCGCATGATCTCCCAGCACGCCCACAGCGAGATCGTTGGCATGCTCCCCGAGGGCGGCTGGATCCCCCACGCGCCCTCCCTGCGCCGCAAGCTGATCCTCATCGCCAAGGTCCAAGACGAGGGGGGTCACGGCCAGTTGCTCTACCGGGCGGCGGAGACCCTCGGGCCGAGCCGGGAGGAGATGATCGAGGCCTTGCTCGCCGGCCGGGCCAAATACTCCGTGGTCTTCAACTACCCTGCCGTGACCTGGGCCGATGTGGCGGCCATCGGCCTGCTGATCGACGGGGCCGCCGTGGTGAATCAGTTGATGCTGGCCCAGGGCTCCTACGGCCCCTACGCCCGGGCGATGAGGCGGATCTGCTACGAGGAGTCCTTCCACATCAAGCAGGGTTACGACGCCTTCGTCGCCCTGGCCACAGGGACCCCCGCCCAGCGCCAGATGATCCAGGAGGCTGTCAACCGCTGGTGGTATCCGGCCCTGATGCTCTTCGGCCCGCCGGATCGCGACTCGGTGCACACGCCGACGCTGCTGCGCTGGCGCATCAAGACCAAGACCAACGACGAGTTGCGCCAGGAGTTCGTGGACCAATACGCACCCATGGTCCTGCGCCTGGGCCTGACGATCCCCGATCCGAACCTGCGCTACGACCCTGAGACCGGCCACTGGCGGTTCAGCGAGCCGGATTGGGAGGAGTTCTGGCGGGTGATCCGGGGCGACGGCCCATGCAACGTCGAGCGCCTGGCCGCCCGGCGCCGCGCCCACGAGGAGGGGCGTTGGGTCCGCGAGGCCCTGGCGGCGAAGGCCGCCCGCGCCACGGAGGGGAACGGCAATGGCCGACACCCAATGGCCGGTCTATGAGGTGTTCCTGCAGGAGAAGCGGGGGGATCCCCATGTGCACGTGGGGGCGGTCCACGCCCCGGACCCCGAGATGGCCCTCCTTTTGGCCAAGGAGCAGTTCGCCCGCCGCGGCCGCTGCGTGAGCCTGTGGGTGGTCCCGGCGGAGGCCATCCACAGCACCCGGGCCGAGGAGGCGGAGGCCCTCTTCGCCTCGGCCTTGGAGAAGGACTACCGGGAGCCCAAGGGCTTCCGCGTGGCCGAGCGGGTGCGGAGGTGGATGGAGAGCCATGGCCAATCCCTCCCGGAAGTCTGAAGCGCGCGAGGCCCTCCCAGATCCCTTGCGGGAGGCGCTGGGGGCGTTCCTGACAGCGCTGGCCGATGATGAGGTGTTGCTGGGCCACCGGGACAGCGAGTGGGTGGGCCACGCGCCGATCCTGGAGGCGGACATCGCCATGGCCAGCATCGCCCAGGACGAGATCGGCCACGCCGTGCTCTGGTATACCCTGCTCCAGGAACTGGGGTGGCCGGATCCGGACCGCATGGCTTACTTCCGGGATCCGCCGGAGTTCCGCAACGCCACCCTGGTGGAGCTGCCCCGGGGGGATTGGGCCTTCACGGTGGTCCGTCAGTTCCTGTTCGACTACGCCGAGAAGGTCCGCTTGGAAGCCCTCATGGCCAGCGCCTATCCGCCGCTGGCCGAGGCGGCGACCAAGGTCCGGCGGGAGGAGACCTATCATTTGATGCACAGCCGGGCCTGGGTGCTGCGGCTGGGGGATGCGACGGAGGAGAGCCATCGCCGGATGCAGGCGGCGCTGGACCTGGCCTGGCCCCACGCCCTGGGGCTGTTCGAGCCCCTGCCCCAGCAGGCCTTGCTGGTGGAAGCCGGGGTGAAGCCCCCGGAGGCCGAGTTGCAGTCCCGATGGGAGGCGGAGGTCCGGCCCGTTCTGGAAGCGGCGACGCTGCGCGTCCCCACGGGCGCGCCGGTCTACGGCGGACGCGTCGGCCGGCACACGGCGCATTTGAGCGACCTGCTGGCGGATTTTCAGAAGGTGGCCCGCTCTGGCCTGGGGGAGACCTGGTGAGCCATCGAGCGGAGGGAGGGATGGCACTGACCCCGGAGGAGATCCTGGCCGCCCTGGAGGCGGTCAAGGATCCGGAGATCCCTACCGTCTCGGTGGTGGACCTGGGCCTGATCTATGCGGTCCGGGTGGAGGGCGAGGCGGTGGAAGTCGACTTCGCGCCGACCTTCGTGGGATGCCCCGCCCTGGTGGCGATGGAACGGGAGATTGTGGAGCGGGTGCAGGCCCTGGGGGTTCGGTCGGTGCGGGTGCGGCGGATCTACCGGCCGCCGTGGACGCCGGACCGTATGAACGAGCGGGCGCGGGCGGCCCTGCGGGAATTGGGCATCGCCCCGCCGCCGGCGGCCCCGGTGGAAGGGGCACCACAGGCTGCGCTCCCCCTGGCCCCCGAACCGGCCGCCCTGGAGCTGGTGCCCTGCCCTTTCTGTGGCTCCACCCAAACCCGCATGGAGAACCTGTTCGGGCCGACCTCGTGTCGAGCCCTGTTTTACTGCCAGGCGTGCCAGCAGCCCTTTGAGGCCTTCAAGCCGGTGTGAGGGTTGACAACAGCTGACATTTTTATTATCAGCCATTTCGGCCATGAAGCTTTCCGACGGGGCACGCCCGCACGGA
>NZ_PSLG01000105.1:1621-3949 GCF_040289485.1 Thermoflexus sp. | reverse complement strand
CTAGGCCGGCCCCAGGCCTCACTGCGGCTCCGATGCGCGATGGAGGGAGAGCGTCCTCCCCGGCTGCGGGAACCCTTGATCGTGCTGGCGGCGTTGACCCTAGGGCTCGTATGGGGGGTCAACGCCATGACCAACCGGGACCCCTGGTGGTTCTGGCCCTGGTTCCATGGCCGGCCCGTCGAGATCCGGATCACCGGGAGCGGGCAAGCGCGCCGCTTCCTCCCGGGAAGCCCAGAATACGCCCGCCTCAACGATGCCCTGAACCGCTCCCTCTCCGCCTTCAACATCGAGGGTTGTGAGCCGGCCGTCGGGCTCTCCGAGGCGACCCTCTCCGAATACCGACAGGGATCAGAAGCGCTGGCCCTTTGGGTGCACTACGACCCGCCGGTCCAGATCCACACGACCTGTTTCTTCCCTCGGGCCGACACCCTCCTCCTGCCGCTCCGTGGGCCCCACGCCACCTGGCGGCCGGTCTTCGGAGGGCTGCGGGGGGTCCTGCGCCTGGGGGCGCTGCGCTTGCGGGATCGCCGCGACCTGGAGCAAGCCGTCCAGGAGGTCCTTCGATGAACCGCCCGCTGATGGCGCCCTCCGAACTGGAGGCCCTGACGGCCGAATTCGGCCCCCAGCCCCACCACCATGTGGCCCTGGCCGGAGAGGGCTGGTGGGAGGAAGTCCGCCGCAGCCTGGCCCATCGCCGGGGGGAAGTCCTCCTCGTCGTCCAGCGTCCTGGCGGCGAGGTGCTGGTGCACACCAAACGGTTCTACCCGCCAGGGACCTACCGGCTGCTCAGCGGCGGGGTGGGCTGGGCGGAGACCGCCTGGGCCGCCCTCCACCGCGAGATGGCCGAGGAAACCGGCCTGCCCATCCGGTCGGCCGCTTGGTGGGGCTTGATCACCTACACCCTGTATCCCACCGAGGAGGCCCGCGAGCGTGCGGATCCCACCCTGGCGCTGCCCTTTGTCTCCTTCGTTTTCCACGTGCGGACCGAAGGGGATCCCCGCCCGGCCGACGCTGGCGAGGCCATCAGCGGGTTCCGTTGGATCCGGCCCGCGGACCTGCCGGAGGTCGCCCGGCGCCTGGAGGCCCTCAACGGCCCCTGGAAGGGCTGGGGGCGCTTCCGGGCGGTGGGCCATCGTTTCGTCTGGATGTATCATCGGGAGCGGCTGGAGGCGCCCGGACCGCCAGGGGAGGCGCCGCGCCCATGACCGATCATCGGATCCCCGGGAAAAAGTTCGTCGCCGTGGCGGGCAACATCGGTGTGGGGAAGTCCGCCCTGACGGAGCGGCTGGCCCGCGAACTGGGCTGGGAGCCCTTCTTTGAGGCCGTGGACGACAACCCCTACCTGGCCGATTTCTACACGGACATGGCCCGCTGGGGGTTCCACTCCCAGATCTTCTTCCTGGGCCGGCGGCTTCGACACCACGTGATGCTGCTGAGACGGCCGAACTCGGTGATCCAGGACCGAACGATCTACGAGGACGCGGAGGTCTTCGCCCGCAACCTTTACGAGCGGGGGGATCTGAGCGAGCGGGACTGGCGGGTGTATCGGGAGCTCTACGAGACCCTGTTGCTGTTCCTCCCGCCGCCGGACCTGGTGATCTACCTGCGGGCCTCTGTCCCCACGCTGCAGCGCCGCATCGCCATGCGGGGGCGGCCCTTCGAACAGGCCATCTCTCCGGACTACCTGGGCCGGCTCAACGACCTCTACGAAGCTTGGATCGAGCGGTTCGACCTGTGCCCGGTGCTCAAAGTGCCCGCCGACCACCTGGACTTCGTCCGGCACCGCCGCCACTTACAATTAATCCTGGATAAGGTGATCGAGCGGCTTCAAGGCAAAGAAGAGGTCGCCTTCGAGGACGCCATCCTGGAGATCCGGCAGGACCCGTGACCGTAGGAGGGATCGCCGATGCCCCCTGTCCTGGAGCCCATCGCCGACGGGATCACGCTGATCGACCTGCAGTTCCATGGCCGCCGCCAGGTCATCGCCGCCTACCTGCTCTACGACGGCCGCGAGGCCGCCCTGGTGGAGACCGGGCCGGCTTCCACCGCGGAGACGTTGCTGGAGGGCCTCCAGGCCGCCGGGGTGCCGCTGGAGGCCCTGCGCCACCTGATCGTCACCCATATCCACCTGGACCACGCCGGCGCCTCCGGCCTGCTGGCCGCCCGCCTGCCCGGGGTCCGCGTCTATGTGCACCCGGTCGGCGCCCCGCATTTGATCGATCCCTCTCGATTGATCGCCAGCGCCGCCCGCCTCTATGGGGACATGCTCGAGGCCCTCTGGGGCCCGGTGATCCCCGTCCCCGCCGATCGGGTGGTGGTGGTCCAGGA
>NZ_PSLG01000105.1:860-1573 GCF_040289485.1 Thermoflexus sp. | reverse complement strand
CGGTTGCTCGCCCTCGACACCCCCGGCCACGCCCGCCATCACCATGCCTTCCTCGACGAGGCCACCGGGCTGCTCTTCGCCGGGGACATCGCCGGGGTCCGCCTGCCGGGGGTCCGCTACGTCCGCCCACCCACGCCGCCCCCCGAGCTGGACCTGGAGGCGTGGTCGGCCAGCATCGCGCGGCTGCGGGCCCTGCGGCCGACGGCCCTGGGCCTCACCCACTTTGGGGTCTTCCACGAGGACTTGGACGCCCACTGGGCAGAGCTGGAGGAGCGGCTGTGGGCCTGGGGCCGCTGGGTCCGGGCGATGATGGAAGAAAACCTAGATGAGGCGGAGATCACAGCGCGCCTGCGCCAACAAGCCGACCGGGAGCTCCAGGCGGCCGGGGCAGACCCGGCGTTTTACGATGTGGCGGCAAGCTATGAGAACATCGTGGCCGGCTATCTGCGCTACTGGCGCAAGCGCCTCGGCGCAGCCGCCACCCCCGGATCCCCCTCCCGGTAGCGCGCCGGGGACACGCGGTTGGTCGCATGGCTTTCCGCCACCGCGGCCGCGCTGCCGTCCCGCCCAAGCCCCTGCAGGGCCCGGGCGCGTCCCTCCGGGGTTAGGCGGGGTTGGTCCGGGCGAACAGGATCGCGACGTAGGACCGGAAGGAGGCCCGCCCCTCGTCGGTCGAGCGCCGCTCCGGCGAGCCGCTGGCGGCCAGCACGAGG
>NZ_PSLG01000105.1:0-829 GCF_040289485.1 Thermoflexus sp. | reverse complement strand
GCCGTCGAGCCGTGGGCAATGGGATTGCAGCGCGCCCCCCACGTGCTCCAGCCCGATCGCCTCCTCGCTGGAGCGGGAAACCCGGAAGCCGATCGCGGTGTGCCAGGCATCGACGAGCTGGGGGAGGCCGGGCGCCCGGGACCCTTCCGCCGCCGGGCCCAGCTCCACCTCCAGCCCGGCGCCTGCCGGCACGGACTCCGCGGTGTACTTCCCGGGCGCGGTGGCCTGGAGCGGCCTGCCGTCCAGGCGGACCGCGCGCAGCGACAAGCCGGCGCCTTGCGGGATCATCACATCCAAGCGGCTCAGGGGCCAGGGGATCTGCCAGGAGAGGATGCGGTGCTCGGGCGGCACGAGGTATGCGATCTCTAGGAGGACCTTTTCTTCACGAAATGACACGGGCAGGGCTACGTGCCCCTGCCCAGCGGCAGCCGCGACCTGCGCGTCGACGCGCAGGCCGTCCAGGTAGGCTTCCAGGCCCACGGGCGAGGGCAGGGTGAGGCGGATCTCGCCCCTGGCCCTCTGACCAGGTGAGGGGTTACGGAGCCGGATTACATGCCGCACCTTCAAGGAGGTGTTCGCTGCCTGCTCCAGCCAGATGGTCGCTTGTTCCGGCACCGGCGTCGGGGCACCCTGCGAAGTCGAGCGGACCCAGGCCAGCCAGGCCACCACGGCAACGGCCGCGACGAGCGCCAGCGCGGCTCCCAGGAAGCGGTGTTTGGGCATCTTCATGACCACCTCCCGTGCATGAGCGTGTAAATGCTCAGGCGGCGACCTCCTTCTCCGTGACCTCGATGCCGTCTTCGTACCGCGCCCCCGCGTAGACCTTGGC
>NZ_PSLG01000104.1:3754-3986 GCF_040289485.1 Thermoflexus sp. | reverse complement strand
GTTGAAGTGGAAGCCCCCGAGACGCCCCTCGTCCAGCAGGACCGCCACGATGTGCTCGATGTTGGTCCCCTGAGGGTGGTGGCCGGTGTCCACGAGCACCTGGGCCTGGGGGCCCAGTCGGACGGCCAGCAGGAAGGCCAGCCCCCAGTCAGGGAGGTCGGTGTGGTAGAAGGCGGGCTCGAAGAACTTGTACTCGAGGAGGAGCCGCATACCCGCAGGCAGGACGCTCGCG
>NZ_PSLG01000104.1:1753-3652 GCF_040289485.1 Thermoflexus sp. | reverse complement strand
GTAGTTGGTGCCGTCGGCCAGCCACAGGCTGAGGCACGCGGATCCGGCGGCCTGCGCCACCTGGATGCAGTGGAGGATGTGGTCGGTGGCCTTCCGCCGAATGCGGGGATCGGGGTGACAGAGGCTCCCCAGGCGGTAGTCGTCGTCCTGAAAGAGGTTGGGGTTCACGGCCCCGATGGCAAGCCCCAGCTCCGCCGCGCGAGCCCTCAGCTGGCTGTAGTCGTCCACCTGGTCCCATGGGATGTGAAGGGCCACTGTGGGGCAGATGCCCGTGAGCCGGTGGACGAGGGCCGCGTCCTCCAGCTTTTCCCAGATGGTCCGGGCCGCCCCCGGCCACGGGAACACCGCGAAGCGCGTGCCCGAATTTCCGTAGACCCACGAAGGGGTCTCGAGACGCTGGCTCCGAAGCGATGCTCGCACAGCCTCGACGTCGACGCCCCGGTCGCGGAGCCGCCGGTCCAGCAGGGCGTAGGCGGCATCGTAGGTCATCCCTTCTTCCTCCCCTCGTTGAGGATCAAAAGGGACAGTGTGGAACCCCTCCCGGATCATGGCTTCCCTCCTCCGGGTGCGGGTCCCTCCCAGGTCCTCTTCCGGTTTGGATCGGGGCCTTCCCTTCCGGTGATCTGCGGACGTCGAGGACCGCAGCCGGTAGACGCAGTGCGGGATCCCCGTTTCCGCGTGCGGCGGGGCGCTGTGCCTTGCAGGTGGTCGGTGCGGCGAGGGGAGTCTCCCGGCATACCGCAGTGGGATGGAGGTGCGGAAAGGTCGTCCCCCTGTCACCGCCCGGTGGAGCGGCGCTAGCCTCCCGCGATCGCCCCCACGATGAGCAGGGGCTCCGCCCCCTCCGCCACCCGCTGCGGCAGCGGCGCGTCCGTAGACGCGCAGCTTCCCCTCGGGGGGGGAAGTGTTCCGACTCGCTCGTGATGGGAACGACGTAGACCGTGTCGGGATCGTGCGCGTGCACGTCGATCACGAATCCGAAGTCGGTCAGCAGGTTCCCGCTGATCTCGTACCAGGACTCGCCCGCGTCGTCGCTGCGCATGACGTCCCAGTGTTTCTGCATGAACAACACGCCTGGGCGCGACCGGTGCATGGCGATGCGGTGGACGCAGTGGCCGACTTCCGCCGAGGGGTCGGGGATGTAGGCGGAGTGCAGGCCGCGGTTCACCGGCCGCCAGGTCCGGCCCCCGCCGTCAGTCCGGAAGGTCCCCGCGGCCGAGATGGCCACGAACATGCGCCCGGGATCAATGGGGTCCAGCAGGGTCGTATGGAGGCAGAGCCCGCCGGCGCCCGGCGCCCACGAGGGGCCGGAGCTGTGGCCGCGCAGGCCGGAGAGGAGTTCCTGCCACGTACGTCCTCCGTCCGTCGAGCGGAACAAGGCAGCGTCCTCGACGCCCGCGTACACGGTCTCCGGATCGTCCCCGGACGGTTCGAGGTGCCAGACACGCACGAACTCCCAGGGGTGTTGCGTCCCGTCGTACCACTGGTGCGTGGAGAGGGGGGCACCGGCGCCGGGAGTCGTCTCGTAGACGAACGTGGGACTGGGCCCCCGACGAAGGCTTCCGGGCTCCCCAGGGATGCTTCCCGCGGGTGCCTCCCACATCTTTCCCCCGTCGCTGGAGCGCTGGATGACTTGGCCGAACCACGCATTCGACTGCGAGGCGTAGAGGCGGTCGGGATCCGCTGGAGAGCCCTTCATGTGGTACACCTCCCAGCCGCCGAAGTACGGACCGCTGATGTTCCACCGCTTCCGCGATCCGTCTGAGGCCAGGATGAACGCGCCCTTGCGCGTGCCGACCAGGACCCGCATTCGGCTCATCTCCCACCTCGTCATGGATTCGCGTCCGCTCGCGCCCGTCCTCAGTCAGCCCGGCGGGGGTGCTCCGCAGCCGTCGGGCC
>NZ_PSLG01000104.1:1210-1718 GCF_040289485.1 Thermoflexus sp. | reverse complement strand
TGAGACCACAGTACCAGTCACACAAGCCCCAGCCGTGCGGGCTCCCGGGCGGTGTGCAGCCCGCTCGGGTCTGCCACCCGCAAGATTGGTGTCCGCCAGCCAGCGGTCACTTGACGCCGAGATCACTCCCCCTGGGACGTGAGCACTCCTCCCCTCCGCAGGAGGGGACCCAAAGACACTACTTTCTTCCCGATCCAGCGCGTGGCTCTTGTCTTCCGGGCCGATGGCCTACAGCGCTCCCGCCTCCCGCCGCACGAGCCACTGGTTGACCAGCACCGTGAGGACGAGCACCACCCCGACAGTCCCCAGCTGCCAGATGGGGTGGACTCCCGCGAGCTGCAACCCATTACTCAGGACCGTGATGACGAGGACCCCCAGAATCGTCCCCAGGACCGTTCCCTCCCCCCCTGTAATGTGGGTTCCCCCGAGGACAGCCACCGTGATGGCCTGGAGCTCATAGCCCATTCCCGCATCGGGCCGCGCGCTGGCCACGCGGGACGTCATCACG
>NZ_PSLG01000104.1:363-1199 GCF_040289485.1 Thermoflexus sp. | reverse complement strand
TGCCGCGAGTCCCGCCAGCAGACCCGAGAGGGTGAACACCCAGAACCGGACCGCGCGGACGTTGATGGTAGCGAAGCGGGCGGCCACCTCGTTGGTCCCCACGCTGTACAGGGCACGGCCGAACACCGTGAACCGGAGGAGGTAGTGCAGGAGGGCGGCGACGGGCAAAAAGACCACGACCACTTGGAGTGGGATTCCCAAAACGTCCCGCTGGCCGAGGAGGAAGAAACTGCTGGGGAGCCCGGAAATGGGCACGGTGTTGGTGAGGACGAGCGCCGCCGAGGCATAAGCGTAGAGGGTCCCGAGGGTCACGATGAGCGCTGGGATCCCCACCCACGTGATCAGGACAGCGTTGAGCCCGCCCAGGGCGCCCCCAGCCAGGACGCCGAGCAGCGCCGAAACCCACACGTTCACGTGGGCCCGCATGGTCAGGAGGCCCAGGACGACCCCGCTCAGGCTGAGGATGGACCCCACCGAGAGGTCGATGGATCCCCCGCCCGAGAGGATCACTAGCGTCTCGCCCAGCGCCAAGAGCCCGATCTCGACACCATACTGGGTCATGTTGAAGAGGTTGTAGAGGGTCGCGAAGTCAGGCGTCGTGGCCGCGAACACCGCCCCCGCAAGGAGAAGGACCCCCAGGAGGAACCGCGGCCGGTCGGCCGCCATGCGCTGGAGGACCCGGGCGACGCGGGCCATGCTACGGCCGAGCGTGCCGGCGGAGGAGGTCGGCCCCCACCGCCAGGAGGATCAAAGCCCCGGTCACCATGCCCTCCGCCAGACCGGGGATATTGAGCAGGATGAGACCGTTCTTCATCTCGGCCACCAAGAGCGCGCCA
>NZ_PSLG01000104.1:0-235 GCF_040289485.1 Thermoflexus sp. | reverse complement strand
TAGATGAGGGCGGCGACCCCCACCAGTGCACCCGTCACCGTGTACACCACGAGGGTGATCCGCGTGAGGTCGAGGCCCGCCAGCCGGGCAGCCTCAGCGTTCCCCCCCACGGCGTAAATGTGGCGGCCGAGGGGGCGCGCGGAGGTCAGGTAGACGAAGACCGCGGTGAGGGCGAGGGCGATCCACGTCGCCACCGGCACGTGGAGCAACGTTCCCAGACCCAGAGGCTGGAGGG
>NZ_PSLG01000019.1:0-34583 GCF_040289485.1 Thermoflexus sp. | reverse complement strand
GTGAGGGGGTGGATTCCGTGCGGGCGTGCCCCGTCGGAAAGCTTCGTGGCTGAAACGGCTGATAATAAAAATGTCAGCTGTTGTCAACCCTCCGGCACGCGGTGGGATCAGCGCACCGCCCGGTCGGTGATCTCCAGGCCCCGGTCGATGATCTCCAGCCCCTCCCGCAGCTCCGCCTCGGTGATACAGAGGGGCGGGTTGGTGAAGAAAGTGTTCCACCGGATGAACGTGTAAAGGCCGTTCTGAAGGAAGAACTCCCGCAGCCGGTTCATCACCCCCATCTCCTCAGGCCGGGCGTTGCAGGGGACGAGAGGCTCGCGGGTCTCCCGATCCTTCACCAGTTCCACGATCCCGAAAAGGCCGATGCTCCGCACATCCCCTACGCTGGGATGCCGCTCCTTCAGGCGGGCCAGTTCCCGCGCCAGGATCTCCCCCATCCGCTGCGCGTTCTCGATCAGGCGGTCCTCCTGGTAAACCTGGAGGGTGGCGATGGCGGCGGCCAGGCACAGCGGGTGGGAGTTGTAGGTCAGGCCGCCGGGGAAGGGGCGCTCCTCGAAGAACGCGGCGATGCGCTCCGACATGAGGACCGCCACCAGCGGGAGATACCCAGAGGTCAGACCCTTGGCGACGGTCATCAGATCGGGGACCACTCCCCAGTGGTTGACAGCGAACCACTCCCCGGTGCGGCCGAAGCCGCTCATCACCTCATCGCAAATCAGGAGGATCCCGTAGCGGTCACAGATCTCCCGCAGGCCCTGGAGCTACCCATACGGGGGGACGATGACCCCGTTGGTCCCTGTCACCGTCTCGATGAGGACGGCAGCGACGGTGTGGGGCCCCTCGAACTGGATCACGTCCTCGACGTGGTTCAGGCAGTCCAGGGTGCAGCGCGCCTCGCGCCTACACCAGCGGCAGCGGTAGCGATAGGGATCGAAGACGTGGATGACGCTGGGGATGCCCGGCTCCGAAGGCCAACGGCGGGGATCGCCGGTGAGGGTGATGGCCCCGGCCGTCGCCCCGTGGTAGGAGCGGTAGCGGGCGATGATCTTATGCCGCCCGGTGTAGAGCCGGGCGATCCGGATGGCGTTCTCGTTGGCCTCGGCCCCGCCCAGGGTGAAGAACACCTTCCGGAGGTCGCCGGGGGCGATCTCCGCCAGCATCCGGCCCAGGCGGGCCCGGGGCTCCGTCGCCATGAACGGATTCACATAGGGGAGGCGGGCGGCCTGCTCCTGGATGGCCCGGATGACCCGCGCATCGCCGTGGCCGATGTTGACGTTCATCAACTGGGAGTTGAAATCCAGATACCGCCGGCCCCGGGCGTCCCAGAAGTAGACCCCCTGGGCGCGGACCACCGGGATGGGATCGACCCGCCCCTGGGCGGACCATTCGTAGATCGTGTAGCGCCGACAGAGGTCGATGATCTCCTCCGCACTGAGCGCCGTGCCCGCGAGGGTCTCGGCCATGGCTTCCTCCCTCCTGCGCTCCAAGGGGTGCAAACGGGGGCACCACCGTCCGCCTTTCGTTTGATCCCTTCCGCCTGGAAGGCAAGGGCCGCTGGGCCCGGGCTGCAGGATCCCCGGCCGCGTGATAGAATGAAAACGGCGGCCGGACGGCCCGCCGGGGAACCTGGGATGCACGGAGGTGGATCCCTGAACACGCTGGACCTGGCCCATCGCATCGTGGACGCCATCCTCGACAAGAAGGGGATGGATGTGGTGTTGATGGACATCCGATCCCGTGCCACCTTCGCCGATTACTTCATCATCTGCACGGGGACCTCAGAACGGCAGTTGAAAGCGATCGTGGAAGGCATCGCCGAGGCCACCGCCCGAGGCTACCGGGTGGATCCCGCCCGGGTGGAGGGGGATCCGGCCTCGGGCTGGGTGCTGATGGATTACGGGGACATCATCGTCCACATCTTCGCGCCGCCCCAGCGGCGCTATTACGACCTGGAGTCCCTCTGGCGAGGGGCACCCATCCTGGTCCGGGCGCAATGAGCGGGTGAGGACGCCGTGACCCTGAACTACGAGGAAGCCCTGGAGCGGATCGATCGGATCCTGCGGACGTTGCGCCCGGAGCCCCCGCCGGCGGCGAAGGGGGAGGAGGGGATCGAGGGGCCGCCGGTGCTGATCGTGGGGCTGGGGAACCCAGGTCCGGAGCACGCCCGCAACCGGCACAACGCGGGTTTTCGGGCCCTGGACGTGTTCGCCCAGGCCCATGGATTCCACTTCCGCCGGATCCAGCACCAGGCGCTGCTCGCTGAGGGGCGCATGGCGGGCCAGCGGGTGATCCTGGCCAAGCCGCAGACGTTTATGAACCTGAGCGGGCGCGCGGTGCGCCCTCTGGTCTCTGCCTACCGGGTTCCCCTCCACCGCCTGCTGGTGGTCTATGACGATATGGACCTCCCCCTGGGGGCGATCCGGCTGCGGCCCCGGGGGAGCCCGGGCGGCCACAACGGGATGAAGTCCATCGTCCAGGCGCTGGGGACCACGGAGTTCCCCCGGCTGCGCATCGGGATCGGGCGGCCCCCCGGCGCCATGGACCCTGCCGATTACGTGCTCCAGGATTTCCGGCCCGATGAGGAGGAGATCCTGGAGGGGGTCCTCCACCGGGCCGCTCAGGCGATCCAGACCTTCATTGAGGAGGGGCTGGAGGCGGCGATGAATCGCCACAACGCCCAGCCGGCGATCCGGCCGGCGGGGAAGACGGGCGAGTAGCTCAGGGGTGAGAGCATCCGCCTTACAAGCGGAGGGCCGCAGGTTCGAGTCCTGCCTCGCCCATTGCCGGTGGAGGGGGCGCGTGGTAGCGAGCGCGCCCCTTTTTGGCCGCCCGAAGGGATCGGGAGGGAGGATATTTATGGAAAGCCGGTATGCGGTGGTGCATTACGCCGAGATCGGCCTGAAAGGCCACAACCGGGGGTTCTTCGAGCGGACCCTGGCCCGGCGGATCCAGGAGCGGCTGCAGGACGTCGGGCCGGCCTCGGTGGAGCGCCTCCCGGGGCGGTTGCTGGTCCGCCTGCCACGCCCCATCCCGGAGACCGCGTGGGTGGAGCGCCTGCGCACGGTCTTCGGCATCGCCTACTTCGCCCCGACCATCCCCGCCCCCAAGGACCTGGCCACCTTGACGGAGATCGTGCTGCGCCATCTGCCCTCCGAGCCGGTCCCTTCCTTCCGCATCCGGGCCTCCCGGGCCGACAAATCGTTCCCCTTCACCTCCCAGGAGATCGAACGGCACATCGGGGCGGCCGTCCAGCGCCAGACCGGATGGCGGGTGAACCTCTCCGAGCCCGCGTGGGAGGCTTACATCGAGATCGCCTACAACACGGCTCTGGTTTCCTTCGCCCGGCATCGGGGGCCCGGTGGGCTCCCGGTGGGGGTGAGCGGCCGGGTGGGCCTGCTCCTCTCGGGGGGCATCGATTCCCCAGTGGCGGGCTATTTCATGCTGAAGCGGGGCTGCGAGGTGATCCCCATCCACTTTCATAGCGGCCCCTTCGGGGACTGGGCGGCCTCGGAGGCCAAGGCGACAGCCATCGTCCGGCGCCTGCGCCCCTACGGCATGGCCCCCTGGCTCCACATCGTCCCCATCGGGGAGCCACAGCGGGCCATCGTCCTGGCAGCCCCTGCCCCTTACCGGCTGATCCTTTACCGCCGGCTGATGGTCCGGGTGGCTGAGGAACTGACCCGCCGGGAGGGCGGCCTGGCGCTGGTGACCGGCGACTCCCTGGGCCAGGTGGCCTCCCAGACGCTGGAGAGCCTGGCGGCCATCGAAGACGCGGCGACGATGCCGATCCTGCGGCCGCTGATCGGGATGGACAAGGTGGAGATCATCGAGCGGGCCCGGGCCATCGGGACTTATGACCTCTCGATCATGCCGGGGGAGGAATGCTGTCAGTTCCTGATGCCACCGAAGGTGGTCACCCGCCCGTCGGTGGAGGCGGTGCGGGAGATAGAGGCCCGCGTGGAGATCGAGGCGCTGGTCCGCCAGGCCCTGGACCAGGCGATGCGTGTGCCTGTGGGCGAGGCGGCGTCGGTGCTGCTGCCCGACGCCCACGGATCCGAGCACCCGCGTGGGGCCTAGCCGGCCCTTCTTGAAGGACGCCGTCGCAAGGGCGGACATCTTCCCAGGAGGCTCCTATGACGACGCCGACGATCCTGCGCTCCGCTGACTACATCGAGATGGAGGACACCTACAGCGCCCCCAACTACAAGCCCATCGACGTGGTCATCGCCTGGGCGGAAGGGGTGTGGGTCTACGACGTGGAGGGGCGGCGCTATCTTGACGCCCTGAGCGGCTATTCTGCCCTGAACCAGGGGCACCGGCACCCGCGGATCATCCGGGCGCTGATGGAGCAGGCCCAGCGGGTGACGTTGACCTCGCGGGCGTTCCGGAACGACCAGATCGGTCCCTTCCTCAAGGAACTGTGCGAGTTGCTGGGTTACGAAATGGCCCTGCCCATGAACACGGGGGCCGAGGCCGTGGAAACCGCCATCAAGACGGCGCGCAAGTGGGGCTATCGCGTGAAAGGCGTCCCCCCAGGGAAGGCCGAGATCATCGTCTGCGAGGGGAACTTCCACGGCCGGACCACCACCATCATCAGCTTCTCCACCGTCCCCCAATACCGGGAGGACTTCGGCCCCTACACCCCCGGCTTCGTGATCATCCCCTATGGAGATGCGGAGGCCCTGGAGCGGGCCATCACGCCGAACACGGTGGCCTTCCTGGTGGAGCCGATCCAGGGCGAGGGGGGTGTGCGGGTGCCGCCGCCCGGCTACCTGGCCCAGGCGGCCGAGATCTGCCGCCGCCACAACGTCCTCTTCATTGCCGACGAGATCCAAACCGGCCTGGGGCGCACCGGGCGGCTCCTGGCCTCCTGGTGGGAGGACGTGCGGCCCGACATGGTGATCCTGGGCAAGGCCCTGGGCGGCGGCGTGCTGCCCATCTCGGCCGTGGTCTCCTCTCGGCAGATCCTGGGGGTCTTCCGGCCCGGCGATCACGGGAGCACCTTCGGGGGCAATCCGCTGGCCTGCGCCGTGGCCCGGGAGGCCCTGCGGGTGATCGTGGAGGAGAGGCTGCCGGAGCGGGCGGCGGCCCTCGGGGAACACGCCCTGCGACGCCTGCGGTCCATCCGGAGCCCCTTCATCCAAGAGGTGCGCGGGCGGGGGCTGCTCATCGGCATCGAACTGCGCCCGGAGGCGGGCGGGGCCCGGCGCTTCGCCGAGGCCCTGAAGGAACGGGGGGTCCTGGTCAAGGAGACCCACGAGCACATCCTGCGCTTCGCCCCGCCGCTGATCATCGCCCAGGAGGATCTCAACTGGGCCCTGGACCAGATCCAGGCGGTCTTCGAAGCCTGAGGAGAAGCCCGGGGTTGCCAGTAGCGCGCGATCACGGTAAAATGAAAAAGCGCACGGAGGGCGTAGCTCAGTGGCTAGAGCGCCTGACTGTGGATCAGGAGGCCGCGGGTTCGATCCCCGTCGCCCTCCCCTGGAGGACGGGCCCCCGTAGCTCAATGGGATAGAGCGCTGGACTTCGGATCCAGTGGTTGCGCGTTCGAGTCGCGCCGGGGGCGCCATCCCGTCGGTGTGGGGGAAACCCTCACACCGCCTTTTTCTGCTACGGGAAAGCCTCGCTCCATCCGGTGAAACATGGACGCCCAGCCCGAGCCCCCGCCCGCGACGTTCCGGACCCGCTGGGCCCGACCCCTTCTGGTCCTCAGCGGGGCAGTCCTAGGTTTGTTCGTGGCCTGGCTCTTCTCCCTGGTCTCCGGCCTCCCCCTCCCTCTGTGGGAGGCTATAGCCGCCATCGCCCTGGGCGCCTTGCTGGGGCTCTCCGCAGGCCTCCCGCCCGCACCCCGGCCGCCAGCCTCCCGCCGGCTGGGTTGACATCGACCTCTCCTGGCCGCTCGCTTCTGTGGTAGGATGAAGTCTTTGAAAAACCGCGCACGAGGAGTGCAATTGATGGGTGCGATGCGCCGCGGCGAGGTCCCACCGATGGACCCCGAACGGGATGCCCTGTGTGTGAACGCCATCCGCGCCCTGGCCATGGACGCGGTGGAACAGGCGCGCTCGGGCCACCCTGGAATGCCGATGGGGATGGCGGATGCCGCCTACGTGCTGTGGCGCTATTTCATGCGCCACAACCCCCGCAACCCCCTGTGGCCCAACCGCGATCGGTTCGTCCTCTCGGCCGGCCACGGCTCGATGCTGCTTTACGCGCTGCTGCACCTTTCGGGCTACGACATGCCCATGGAGGAGATCCGGCGCTTCCGTCAGTGGGGCAGCGCCACACCGGGGCACCCAGAATACGACCCGCACCGCGGGGTGGAGGTCACCACGGGGCCCCTGGGCCAGGGGTTCGGCGTCGGGGTGGGGATGGCCCTGGCCGCCCGCATGCTGGCCGAGCGCTTCAACCGCCCGGGCTTCCCCGTGGTCGACCATTTCGTTTACGTCATCGCCTCCGACGGCGACATGATGGAAGGCATCTCCCACGAGGCCGCCTCCCTAGCCGGCCACTGGGGGCTGGGCAACCTCATCGTCCTTTACGACGACAACGAGGTCTCCATCGACGGACCCACGGACCTCGCCTTCACCGAGGACGTGGCCGCCCGCTTCCGGGCCTACGGCTGGCAGGTGTTGGAGGTGGACGGCCACGATCGGGCGGCCGTGGCCCAGGCCCTGGCCGAGGCCCAGCGGGCAGGCGACCGGCCCACCCTGATCGTCTGCCACACCCACCTCGCCTACGGCAGCCCCCACAAACAAGACAAGGCGGAAGCCCACGGCGCGCCCCTCGGCGCCGAAGAGGTGCGCCGGACCAAGGAGCGGCTCGGCTGGCCGACGGAGCCACCCTTCCACGTGCCCGAGGCCGTCTACGCCCACATGCGGGCCCTGGTCGACCTGGGGGCGGGATGGGAGGCCGAGTGGCGGGCGACCTTCGCCCGCTACACGGAGGCCCACCCGGACCTGGCGGCGGAATGGGAGCGCTGGTGGCGCGGCGAACTCCCCGAGGGGTGGGAGGAGGCCGTCCCGATCTTCCCACCCTCAGCCGATGGCATGGCCACCCGCGCGGCCTCCGGGAAGGTCCTCAACGCCCTGGCCCGGGTGATCCCCCATCTGGTGGGCGGCAGCGCGGACCTGATGGAGTCCACCCAAACCTACCTGCACGGCTTCCCACCCATCCGGCGGGGGGATTTCTCCGGGCGCAACATCCACTTCGGGGTGCGCGAGCACGCCATGGGGGCCATCCTGAACGGGATGAGCCTCTATGGACCATGGCGGGTTTACGGGGGGACCTTCTTGGTGTTCAGCGACTATATGCGGCCGGCCATCCGCCTGGCGGCCCTGATGCGGCGGCCGGTGATCTACGTCTTCACCCACGACAGCATCGCCGTGGGGGAAGATGGACCTACCCACCAGCCGGTGGAGCACCTGGCCGCCCTGCGGGCGATCCCGAATCTCTGGGTGATCCGTCCCGCGGACGCCAACGAGACGGCCGAGGCCTGGAAGGCCGCCCTGCGGCGGACGGACGGTCCGGTGGCCCTGATCCTGACCCGGCAGAAGGTGCCGGTGCTAGACCGGGCGGGGGAGGGGTGGGGGCCGGCGGAGGGCCTGCATCGGGGCGCCTACATCCTCGCCGAGGCCGGGCGCTTGCCCCCAGCCCTGGTCCTGATTGCCACCGGCTCGGAGGTGGCCCTGGCCGTGGAGGCCCGCCGGGTTCTGGAGGCGGAAGGGATCCCCACCCGGGTGGTGAGCATGCCCTGCTGGGAGATCTTCGAGGCCCAGCCGGAGGACTACCGCCGGTCGGTGTTGCCGCCGGGGATCCCCCGCCTGGCCGTGGAGGCCGGCGTCCCGGACGGCTGGTTCCGCTACGCCGAGGCGGTCGTCGGCCTGGAGCGCTTCGGGGCCTCGGCCCCTTATCCCGAGGTCTACCGCCGCCTGGGGTTCACTGTGGAGCGCGTGGTGGACGCCGCCCGTCGTCTGCTGGGCCGATCGTGAGGGCGGGGCCGCCCTCACTCCACCGCGGGGGCGGGGATCTCCTCCAGGAACAGTTCGTCGGCGTCCTCGTCGTAGGCGAACAACTCCGCGTAGCGGCCCCAGTGGATGGCGATCTCCAGTTGCCGCTCCGCCTCCTCGGGGGTGAAGTCCAGCTGCAATTGCTCCCGGAAGTAATCGGCGCTGACCCGGCCGTCGTCGTCGGCGTGGAGGGTCTCGTAGATCCAACGGATGATGGGCAGGCGCAGGATGCGCCCGGCCACGATCTCCTTGCGGGCCAGGATGTTGGCTTCGGCGAAGGCCTCGCCGAGGGGGGTGAGGGTGATGTCACCCTCGGCCACCTTCACGAAGCCGAGCAGTTCCGCCGCCTCCACGATGGTCAACAGGTCGTCCAGTTCGTAGCGCAACTCCTCGGCCAGCCGGTAGAGGTCGGCCCAGCCGCCTTCTTCCAGAAGCTTCTCCGTCAGACCGGCCACTGCGTTGATGCGGGCCTCCGGCATCCGATAGGCTCGCCCGGGCTCCCCCGGCCGCTTCCCGGGCACCTGCTCCTCCGTCCGACCCGCAATGGTGGCGTAGACCCGGTCCACCGTCGCCTGGAAGTAAGGGTCCTTGCGGCGGCGGGGGTGGGGGAGGCGGACCTCCAGTTCGGCGATGACGCGGCCGGGGTCCTTGTCCATGAGGATCAGGCGATCGGCCATCCAGACGGCCTCCTCGATGTTGTGGGTGACCATGAGGATGGCCTGGATGGGGAGGCGTTTGGAGAGCCAGAGTTCCATCAGTTCGCCCCGGAGGGCCTCCGCCGAGAGCACGTCCAGGGCCGAGAAGGGCTCGTCCAGGCACAGCAGTTCCGGCTCGGCGGCCAGGGCGCGGGCGAAACCGACCTTCTGCCGCATCCCGCCGGAGAGCTCACGGGGATAAGCGTGCTCGAAGCCGTCCAGGCCCACCAGGTCGATCAGTTCCAGGGCCCGTTCCCGCCGCCGGGGAGGGGGCACCCCACGGGCTTTGAGGGCCAGTTCCACATTCCCCAGGACGGTGAGCCACGGGTAGAGGGCGAAGGTCTGGAAGACAATGGTGGCATAGGGGTTGATCCCCCGCAGGGGGCGGCCCCGATACCGGATCTCCCCCTCGCTGGGCTGGGCCAGGCCGGTGATCATGCGCAGCAACGTGGATTTGCCGCAGCCGGAGGGGCCCAGGAGGGCCACGAACTCCCCCGGACGGATCTCGAAGGAGACCCGTTCAACGGCCACCACTTGTCGCGGCGGCCGCCCGTAGATCTTAGAGACGTTGCGCACTTCCACCAGCGCCTCGGCGCCCATCTTCCCCTCCGTCGCTGGCCTGGATGTCCCCGCGCGGGCCTTCGTTATTTTAAACCCAACACTGGGGCTCGCCGCCCCCGCAGAGCGTCCCGTCTCCCTTGGAGCTGGCTATAATGTTTGTGAGCGACCTGACCACCCGACCGGAAGGAGCATGCCATGCGCCCGAAGATCACGATCGTGGGGGCGGGGAACGTGGGCGCGACGACCGCCCACTGGCTGGCAGAGCGGGAGATCGGCGACATCGTCCTGGTGGACATCCCGCAAACGGAAGGCATGCCCAAAGGGAAAGCCCTCGATCTCATGCAGGCCGGCCCCATTGTGGGTTATAACACCCGCCTTATCGGGACCACCGACTACGAGCCGACGGCCAACTCGGACGTGGTGGTGATCACCGCCGGGGTCCCCCGCAAGCCCGGGATGAGCCGCGAGGACCTGGTCAACGTGAACGCCAACATCATCCGCGACGTGATCAACAAGGCAGTGCCCCTCTCGCCCAATGCCATCCACATCGTGGTGACCAACCCGCTGGACACCATGACCTATCTGGCCTATAAGCTCTCCGGCCTCCCCCGGGAGCGGGTCATCGGCCAGGCTGGCGTCCTGGACAGCGCGCGGATGCGCACCTTCATCGCCATGGAACTGGACGTGGCCGTGGAGAACGTCCAGGCCATGGTGCTGGGCGGCCATGGCGACGAGATGGTGCCCATGGTCCGCTTCACCACGGTGGCCGGGATCCCCATCTCGCTGCTCCTGCCCAAGGAGAAGATCGACGCCATCGTGGAGCGCACACGCAAGGGCGGCGGTGAGATCGTCAGCCTCCTCAAGACCGGCAGCGCCTACTACGCCCCCGGCGCGGCGGTGGCCCAGATGGTGGAGGCCATCCTGAAGGACCAGAAACTCATCGTCCCCTGCTCGGTCTACCTGCAGGGCGAATATGGCCTCTATGACATCTGCTTCGGTGTGCCGGTGAAACTGGGCCGCAAGGGCGTGGAGCAGATCATCGAGCTCCCCCTCACCGAGGAGGAACGGGCCATGCTCGAGCGGTCGGTCCAGCTGATCCGCAGCACCATGGCCGCCCTCCAGCCAGCCTAAGGCGATGGGCGAGCTCTCCGGCCTGGTCAGCCGACGGGCGGGACGGGTCCTGCTGTGGGGAGCCACCCCGCCCTTCTCCCTGGAGGGGCTGGCGGAGACCCTGCGGCGACAGGGCGAGCCGATCCTGGCCGCCGCGGACCGTTCGCTGGCCTTCGCCTTCCCCGAATGGACGGGGCCTCGCCGGGTGATCCCCCGCCGGATCCTCACCGAACGGGGCCGGTGGGTGCGGGAGCCATGGGCGCTGCCCTGGCTGCTGCGCTTCGGCTACGAAGAGCCGCGGGCGGAATGGGAGGGGGAGACGCCGGAGGGGAGGCCCGTGAGCGGTTGGGTGCGGGACCTGGACCTGGAGGCTGTGGAACTGTATCTCCTGGGCCCCGAGCCCCTTCGCTGCACCGACGGCGTGCTGCTCCGGCTAGGTCCCGCCGTCCGCGTCCGGGCGCCGGCGGAGGCCACGGCGTGGGCCGCCGCCTGGGCCTGGGCCACTCTGGCGGACAAGGCCCGTGGCGTCTTTGAAGCCCTCGTGCGCCAAGCGGAACAACAGGGCCGCCCCTGGATGGCAGTGTACCAGGAACAGGAAGGCCGCTTCGACCCGGAGAGCCGCCTTCGGATCTGGGAGGCATGGCTGCTCCCGCGGGCGGTGCGCCCCCTCTATCTGGAGGCACCGGACCTCGAGGCCCTGGCCGCCGCAGGGAAAGACCTCCCCACGGCCGTGCTGGACGCCGGTCCGGGCAAGGGATAGCGCTTCCCTCCCCGAGGCGATCCGATGGCGTTCCGTAGACCCAGCGCGTCCGGATAGGGGGGTCATGAACCGCTGGGATCGCAGCGAACAGGAGATTCGCTTTGAAAATCAGCACGCCCGGCCGGTCCTTCCAGATCCAGGGATTATGCAATATACTCCAAACCGATCCACCGATCGAAGGAGGGCGATCCGATGCGTGCGGGATCGGTGGTGCTGATCACCGGGGCCAGCAGTGGGATCGGGGCGGCCACGGCCCACCTGCTGGCCCGTCACGGAATGCGGGTGGCCCTGGTCGCGCGGCGGCAGGATCGGCTGGCCGCTCTTGAGCAGGAGATCCGCCGGGACGGCGGCGAGGCCATGGCCCTTCCCGCCGATCTGGCCGATCCGGCGGCGCGCCGGAGGGTTGTTGAGGCGGTGGAGGCCTGGTGGGGGCCAGTGGAGATCCTGATCAACAACGCCGGCTTCGGCTATTACGGCCTGGTGACCGAGACCCCCTGGGAGGTCATCGAGCGGATGTTCACGGTGAACGTGCTGGCCATGATCGACCTCACCCGGCTGGTCATCCCCCGCATGCAGGCCGTGGGGCACGGCCACATCCTCAACGTGGCTTCGGTAGCTGGCCACATCGCCACGCCCCCCCTCACCGTCTACTCCGCCACGAAGTTCGCCGTGGTGGGGTTCAGCGAGGGGCTGCGCCGGGAGCTGCGCCCGTATGGGATCCACGTCACGGTGATCAGCCCGGGGCCGGTGCGCACCGAGTTCGGCCGGGCCGCCAGCGGCCTGGAGGTGGATCCCGGCAAGGTGCCGGGGGGGCTGGCCCCCGAGGCGGTGGCCCGCGCCATCTGGCGGGCCCTGCGCCGGCCCGTCCCCGAGATCGTCGTCCCCGCCCGCTATCTCCCGGCCATCTGGATCCACCAGGCCTTCCCACGCCTGGTGGATTGGGGGGCCACCCGCCAGGGCCGGGCCTGGCTCCGCCACCTGGAGGAAGCCCGCCGCCGCGCGGCGGAGGGATCAGGGAGTGCCCCCCAGGGCCCAGCGCCCTGAGAGGTCGCGGGCCCTCAAGGCGATCGCCGATGGCCATCCCGCTCCCGGAGCAGACGCCAGATCACCGGCTCCACGCTCAGGATGTCCGGAACGTGGAAGTCCACCCCGTCGTCCGGATCCCCATCCACCTGGATGGTGATCATCCCCAGCGCCCGGGCCGGATGGAGGTTGCGAGCGGAGTCATCCACGAAGACGCACTCCGGGCCCTGGGCCTTCAGGTGGCGCAGGATCCGCCGATACGCCTCGGGGTCCGGCTTGTTGTAGAAGTCCACCCGGCGCACGTCGAGGATGATGGGGAAATGCCGGGCCACCCCCAGGCGCTCGAGGACGCGCCGGGCGTGTTCCTCGCTGGCGTTGGTGAAGATCACCTTGATGAGGGGCAGACGGCCCAGCATCCGGTCCAGCGCCGGGTTCGGCGCGATGTGGGGCTCCAACGGCACGTCGTGGACGTAGGCGAGGTAATCCTCGGGGTCGATGGCGTGCTCCTCCAGCAGGCCCCGCAGGGTGGTGCCATACTGGGCGTAATACCGGCGCCGCAGCGCCTCGGCCTCCTCCGGGGAGAAGCCCAGGCGTTCGACCATGTAGCGGCCGATCCGCTCGCTGATGCGGTCCATCAACCCTGAGCCGCGGGGATACAGGGTGTCGTCCAGATCGAAGATGAGATAGCGCAGCCGCCGGCCGCCCATGGCCTTCCCACCGCGCCGTTCTCCCCCGACGGGGATATTCAGTTTAATGCGGAAGGGGAAAAAGCGGCAACAACCGGCTGCGGGGAGGATCGAGCCGACCTCAGGGCCTCTGCGCGGCGATCGGCGCCGGAGGGAGAGGCTGGGGGGCGGCGCTGGGCTCCACCACCCCGATGAGGTCGTAGGTCAGCGCGCCGGTGATGCGGACGGGCAGGAACTGGCCCACCGGCCATTCCCCTTCGATCAGCACCAGCCCGTCGATCTCCGGGGCGTCCCGATAGGTCCGCCCCACGCTCAGGCCATCCCCCACCCCTTCGATGAGCACGTCCAGCACCCGGCCGACCAGGGCCTGGTTCTTGCGTAGAGAGATCGGCTGCTGGACGGCCATCAGGCGCTCGTAGCGCTCCTGCTTGACGGGCTCCGGCAGGTGACCTGGCTGCTCCGCCGAGGGGGTGCCCAGCTCGTAAGAGTAGGTGAAAGCGCCCACTCGATCGAACTCCAGGTCCTGGACGAAGCGAAGCAACGCCTCGAACTCCTCCTCCGTCTCGCCGGGGTAGCCCACGATGAAGGTGGTGCGCAGGGCGATGTCCGGCATCGCCCGGCGGAGTTTCTCCACCGTGCGGTAGACCCAATCGATGTTCGAGGGCCGGCGCATGCGGCGCAACACCGCCGGGTGCCCGTGCTGAAGAGGAAGATCCAGGTAGTGGGCCACCTGGGGATAGCGGGCCATCACCTCAATCAGGCGATCGGAGACGGCGCCGGGATAGGCATACATGATCCGGATCCACCGGACCTCCGGGACGCGCTGGACCAGCCCCTCGATCAGCATGGGGAGGCCGTCCCGCAGGCCCAGGTCGTGGCCGTAATCGGTGGTGTCCTGGGCGATCAGGATCAGCTCGCGGACGCCCTGGTCCACCAGGCGACGGGCCTCTGCCCAGATCACCTCGGGGGGACGGCTGACGGCGGGCCCCTTGATCAGCGGGATGGCGCAGAAGGCGCAGGGCCGGCGGCAGCCGTCGGCGATCTTCAGATATGCGCTAGCCCCCTGCACGGCCGCCCGCAGCACCCCCTTTTCCTCACGGCGGATGGGGCCGTCCTCCGGGATGTGGTAAAGGGGCTCGGGGGCCATGCGTCCCCGCAGGCGCTCGAGGAACTCCAGGATGTCCATCCAGCGTCGGGTGCCGATGACGCCGTCGATGCCCGGGACCTCCTGGACCAGGCGTGCGCCCCAGCGCTGGGCCAGGCAGCCGGCGGCGATCAGGAGCTGTCCTTTCTTCTTGCGAGCCGCCAGTTCCCGCAGGACCCGCAGGGATTCCTGACGGGCGGCCTCGATGAACCCGCATGTGTTGACGATCAACACATCGGCCCGGCCCGGCCGGTCCACGCTTCGATAGCCGGCCCCCTCCAGCAACTGGGCCATGCTGGCGGAATCCACGGCGTTCTTGGCGCAGCCCAGTGTGATCAAGTGATAACGCTTGCCTCGCTCGACGGCCATCCGTGCACTCCGATAAGGATCCGGGACGCGGCCGGTCACGGGGAGGCAGCGGCCGGCGCCCGCCATGTTTTCCGAACGATCTCCCCCCGCCCGCCCAGCGGGCCCTGGGGCAGGCCGTTGACCGAGACCTGCAGGGCGGCGGCGTTCCCGGTGTCCAGTTGGATGATCTCCCGGGCCTCCCAGGTCCGAACCTCGCCTGGCCGCAACAGGCCCTGATAGACGACCTGGCCGTCGGCCAGGATCCGAACCCAAACATGTTCTTGCGCCTCCGCCTCCAGCCGAAGCCCTGGGGCAGGCCCGACGGGCGACAGGGTCGGCCCCGCCCCGGCGGACGGAAGAGACCGGGTAAGGGTCGGGCCGGGCGGTGGGGTCCCAAGGCGGGGGAGCCCATGCGCCCAGGCCAGACCGATGAGAACGAGGGCCAGAGCGAAGGCGAGGCCCAGGCTGGCCAGGCGCCATCCAGGAAAGGCCGGCCGGGTCGGGATCCGGGGGAGCTGGAACATCGAAGGCATGCGGGCTGGCCGGGGCGGGGGCACGGCCGCCAACAGACCGTCCCATTCCGCCAGTAACGCCGCCTCGTCCAGCCCCAGCCACCGGGCATACCGCCGCAAGAACCCCCGCGCGTGGGCCGGGCTGGGAAAGGCGGCGAAGGCCTCGCTCTCCAGGGCCTCCAGATAGACCCGCTTGATACGGGTTTGCTCAGCGGCCTCCTCCAGGGAAAGCCCTCGGGCCTCCCGGGCCGCCCGCAGCCGCTCGCCGATGGACACCTTCAGGCCTCCCGCTCCACCACCACCTGTACCCGGGCGGTGATCTCCGGCCCCAGCCGGACCCGCACCGGATGTGTCCCGAGGGTCCGGATGGGGGCCTCCAGTTCGATGCGTCGTCGGTCGACCTCCACCCCCAATTGCCGGGCGATGGCCTCGGCGATCTGCTGGGCCGTGACCGAGCCGTAGAGGCGGTCCCCCTGCCCGGCCCGCGCCTGAACCGTCACCACGGCTCCTTCGAGACGGGCAGCCTTCTCCCGGGCCGAGGTCAGTTGGCGGACCCGGCGCTGCTCAGCCGCCTGGCGGGTTTCGGCCGCGTGGCGGATCAGGCCCTCGGTGGCCGGCACGGCCAGGCCCTTCGGGATCAGGTAATTCCGGGCGTAGCCGTCGGCCACCTCCTTCACCTCGCCGGCCCGCCCCAGGTTCGGCACATCCCGCAATAGCACCACCTTCATCGGCGGATCGCTCCCGTGCGCTGGAACTGGGATTCCCTCAAAGAGGTATCTTAGCAGGGGCGCTATGGCCGGACAAGGGACGGCGCGAAGAAGACCCGGATGCCCAGCCCCACGCAACGGGAGCGCGGGCGGAGGGTCCACCAGCCCTCCGGATAGGCGGCCTGCAGGGCGGCCAACGAGGCGTCGTCGTCCGGGTGGACCAGATAGAGTTTGGGGCCGGGGAGATGCCGGTGGCCCTCCAGCGCCCGCGGGAGGTCCTCGTGCCAGACGGTGTAGGGCCAGTCCAGATCTCCCAGCCACATGCCGATCAGCCGTGAGTCGAACCAGTAGGGATAGGCCACGTAGAAGGCGTTGGTCCGCGGCCCCCCGAGGGCGTAGAAACCTCGCACGATCTCCGCCGCGTCCGAGGCGTTGAGGACGGCGTGGCAGTAACTTTCGGCGTAGGTCCGGAAGATCCGCTCCGCGTTGAGCCAGAGCAGCGCTCCCGCCAGGAGGGCCGCCATCCCCCAGCCGACCCAACGCCCGCGCCCCAGAGCGCCCCAGCGGGCGGTCCACAGGGTGGGGACCACGGCGATGAGGGCCAGGACCGCGGGGAGGGCCCCAGCGGCACGGACGGCGCTGGGGTTCTCGCGGGGGAAAGCGAGGTTGTAAGCGGAGGGGAAGAGCATCGCGAAGCCGGCGGCCAGCACCGCGGTCGGCACCGGATCCCGGCGACGGAGCATCCACAGCAATGCCCCCAGCCCGCCCAGCACCAGCAGCCCGCCCATCAGCGGATCCAGCATCGGGCGGCCGGGGATCGTCGCCACGTAGACCTCGTCCCCGATCCAGTGGAACATCAGCAACGCCCGGCGGACGTTGTCGATCAGGATCCGGAGGGGATCCCCCGGGATGGGCTGCTCCCATGTGGAGATCCGGGTCATCAGGCGGTAGAAGAAGACCTCCGGGAAGTCCACGATGAAGCGCAGCATGGGGGCCAGCACCGGCACGGCCGTCCCCATCCCGATGGCGAAATCGAGCCCGAGGCGGCGGCCTGCGGGGGTCGCCCAGCCCTTGCGGAGCAGCCACACAACCCCGAAGGCGGCGGGGAGGGCAGCCAGCATCCCCCGGAACGGCGAATACCCATACCACCCGACCCCGAGGAAGAACCCCATCCACAGGAAATCGACCCGCCGCCCCGAGCGCAGCCCCCGGATCAGGAAGGCCAGCGACCAAGCAGCAAAGGTGGGCAGGAATGGATAGCGCAGGCCCACGCGGGCTGGGATCACCGCCCAACTGGCGATGGCACCCAGGAACATGGTCCACAGGCCGCCGTGCCGCCCCCAGAGGGCCGCGCCCAGCAAGTAAAGGGCAGGCAGCAGCAGCACGCCGATCAGGGCCGTGCCCACCTGCAAGGTGAACTTGTGCAACGGCATCCCAAAGAGGCGGACGGTGGCCGCCGCCAGATAGAACTGAAAGGCCTCTCGGCCGGTGTTGCGGGGGAAGAAGATCCGGTATTCCCCGTTCAAGATGTCCCGGACGTCCAACAGTTTCTCGGCGTGGTCGCTGTTGACGTCCAGGGGAAGGTTCCACAGGTCCCAGTAGCGGAACCCCACCCCCAGGACCAGCAGGGCGAGGGCCACCCCGTGCCACGCCCGCAGCCGCAGGCCTTCCCTCGGCCTCCGCGGGGCTGGCTCGTTCCACCAGGCAACCCACCACGCGACCACCGCCAGGGCCCCCGCGACCACCCCGGGCAGGCGGAAGCGGTTGCCCCCTGCAGCCAGAAAGGCCAGGACCGTGCAGGCGAGGCTGAGGGCCAACGCCCCCCAGCGCCCGCCTTGGGCGGACGGTGGGGGTGAGGCCACAGGCACCGGCGCCTCCAGCACGGCCGGATCCCGAAGCAGCCCCCAGGCCAGCAGGGCCAACGCCCCCGCATAAAGCGCCCACCCCACCGGGTCCGGGGCCTCGCGTGGGCTGGCATCCAGCCGCTGCTGCCCCGCGAAGGCCAGCAGGACGGCAGCCCCGACGGCCGCCAGGGCCATCCACCGCGGCCTCATCCCCCCTCCCGCACGGCGATCATAAAGAAATAGGCGCCGGCCTCGCACAACGGGGCCTCGTAGAAGGGACGCAGGATCCGCTCCACCGGCCACAGGCTCCACGTCCACGGCCCCACGATCCAGCGGCCGGTCACTTTCTTCCAGAACAGCGCGGGCAACCCATACAGATGGCCCCACTCCAGCAGGGCCATCGCCCCTGGGGAGAAGTAGGACCACCAGCAGACCGGCCGCAGGCCGACTGCCTCCAGGCGGGCCGCCCAGGCCGCCGGGGGATCGCAGTGGTGGTGGCGGGAGATCCGGTTGAACAGCCGGCCGTAGGCCTCCGCCCACCGCCGGGCGCCCAGGCGGCGCAGCAATCGGTAGACAGAAAGGGAGGCGGCGAAGCGGTCGCTGGGAGAGCAGAAGACGAAAACCCCGCCGGGCCGCAGCACCCGCGCCACTTCCTCAAGGACGGCCTCGACGGCGGGGATGTGCTCCAGGACGGAATTGCTAACCACGGTGCCGAAGAAGGCCGTCGGGAAGGGCATGCGGGCGCCGTCGGCCTGGACCACCCACCGATAGGCCCGGCGGGCCACCGCCTCCTTCAGGGCCAGCCACTCGGGATCCAGACCCACCAGGGCCTTGCCCGAGAAGGCCACCGTGGCGAAGTGGCCGTCCCCGCACCCCAGGTCCAGCACCGGCTCCGGCATGTCCAGGCCTTGATAGAACCGGGCTTCGACGGCCCGGAGCAGGGCCCGGAAGGCGGGGACCGCCTTCAGGTGGGGCCAGAGGAAATCCCGAGTGGCGGCCGACGTCCCGGGGGTGGGGCCGGGCTGCTTTAGCATCCGGGGACCGCCTCCTCCCCGACGCCCTCCGCTGACGGGGCGAAGTCCTCCACATGCAGGGTCAGGCGAGGCTCGCCGTCCCACGGCTCGGCCCGCAGTTCATAGACCACATCCAGGAGCGCCCCGGGGCGGACCTCACGGGCTCGGGATCCCTGGCGGAAGGCGATGGCGTCCCACACCGGCCCGCCCTCGGGCAGGGTGAGCACCATGCGCAGGTGCTGGCCGTCGGCGCCCACCGGCCGGACGGCGCGCACCAGCGCCCGGCGGCTCAGGAAGCGGGGGGCCGGGTTGCCGTAGCCGAAGGGCTCGAGCGTGGTGATCGCCTCGTAGAGGCGCCAGGTGACCTCCCGCAGCGGCAGCACCGCCTCCACCACCGTGACCGGCTGCAGATCCCGCTCGCCCAGTTGGCGGGCGGCAAGATCCATCAGCCGCTGGCGGAGGGCCTCCACGTTCTCCCGGCGCACCACGAACCCGGCGGCGGCGGCGTGCCCGCCGTGGCGCACCAAGAGATCCGCGCAGGCGTCCAGGGCCTGGGTGATGTGGAACTCCGGGATGCTGCGGGCCGACCCGCGCCCTTCCTCGCCCATCAGGCTGATGACCACCGCGGGGCGATAGAAGGCCTCCGCCAGCCGGCCGGCCGCCAAGCCGACCACCCCGGGCCGGAACGCCTCGGAGGCGGCGAACAGGATCCACGGGACCGTCTCGTCGGGGAGGGCCAGGGCGCGGGCAGCCTCCTCCGTGGCCACGGTCAGGGCCTGCCGCTCGCGGTTCTGGCGGTCCAGTTCCTGGGCCAGGTGTGCCGCCTCCTCGGGGTCAGCGGTGGTCAGCAGGCGATAGGCGGCCAGGGCATGTTCCAGGCGCCCGGCGGCGTTCAACCGGGGGGCCAGGATGAAAGCGATGGCCCAGGGATCCACACGGGAGGCCTCCAGGCCGGCGACCGCGGAGAGGGCTTGCAGGCCGGGGCGGGCCGGGCGCCGCAGCCGCTCCAGCCCCTGGGCCACCAGCGCCCGGTTCTCCCCGAGCAACGGCACCACATCCGCCACCGTGCCCAGGGCCACCAGGTCCAAGAAGTCCTCCGGCTCGAAGGGCGCGCTGGGGTGAAGGGCCTTCAGGGCCTGGATCAGTTTATAGGCGACCCCCACGCCGGCCAGCTCCTGAAACGGGTAGGGGCAGCCGGGCTGCTTGGGGTTGATCAGGATGGCCTCGGGAAGCCGCTCCCCGGGGAGGTGATGGTCCGTGACGATGAGCGTGAGGCCCAGGGAGCGGGCCAGGGCGGCCTCCTCGACGGCACGGGCCCCGCAGTCCACGGTGATCACCACCCGGATCCCCTCCGCGGCCAGCCGTCTCAGGGCCTCGCCATTCAGGCCATAGCCCTCCGTGTCCCGATGGGGGATATAGGAGCGGACGGAGAGGCCCAGGGCCTGGAGGGCTTGGGCCAGCATGGCGGTGGCCGCCACGCCGTCCACATCGTAGTCCCCATAGACGGCGACCGGCACGCCGGCGCGCCGGTCGCCCTCCAGCCGCTCCAACGCCTCCTCCATACCCTTCAGTTGGAAGGGGTCCCCAACGGGCCCGGACCGGGCCAGGAAGGCGGCGGCGTGCTGCGCGGAGACGATCCCACGGTGATAGAGAAGATCCTGGAGGACGGGGGGCCACGGGGCCAAAGCCCCCCGCACGGCCTCCGGGGCGGGCGGGGCCAGCCACCAGGCCCGCCGGCCCTGTCCGACCTTTCGCGCCTCGGGGTGAGGCAGCAGGGCGTTCACCGACGGCTCCTTCGAACGATGGGGCTCCCATTGTAAGATGGGCCAGGGCGCCCCGTCAACCCCACCGCCGCTGCGCTCCCCACGAGAACTGTGCGGCCCCGGCCCGGCCCTCTAAAATGGGTATAATATTGCGTTTTTATAGAGCGCGAAGGCTTGCCCATCGAGGGAGGTGAGGCGGATGCGTTGCATCGGAGTGATGACCAGCGGAGGCGACGCGCCGGGCATGAACGCCTGCATCCGGGCGGTGGTGCGCACCGCCGCTTACCACGGGGTGCGGGTGCTCGGGATCCGCCGCGGGTTCCAGGGCCTGATCGAAGGGGAGATCGCCGAGCTGCGTCCCCGCGATGTGGGCGGCATCATCCAGCGGGGGGGCACCATCCTGCAGACGGCCCGCTCCAAAGAGTTCATGACGGAGGAGGGACAACGCAAGGCCTTGCGCCGGCTGAACCAGTATGGCATCGAGGGGCTTGTGGTCATCGGCGGTGACGGCTCGATGCGCGGGGCCCTCGCCCTCCACCAGCGGGGCTTCCCCGTTGTCGGCGTCCCGGCCAGCATCGACAACGACATCTGGGGCACCAACATGAGCATCGGCGTCGACACCGCCCTCAACACCATCATCAACGCCATCGACCGCCTGCGGGACACGGCCTCCTCCATCGGACGGGCCTTCTTGGTGGAGACGATGGGCCGGGATTGCGGATATCTGGCGCTGATCGCGGGGGTGATCGGCGGCGCGGAGATGGTGCTGATCCCCGAGCGGGAGACCAGCCTGGAGGAGGTGGCCCGCGCGGTGATGGACGCCTATGAGCGCGGAAAGACCCACGCCCTCATTGTCATCGCCGAGGGCGCCCGCTACCGGACCACCGAGGTGGCCCGTTTCCTGGAGAGCCATCCCATCGGCTTCGACGTCCGGATCACCATCCTGGGCCACATCCAGCGGGGCGGCAGCCCCACGGCCTTCGACCGGCTGCTGGCCACCCGGATGGGGGTTAAGGCGGTGGAGGCCCTGCTGGCCGGCGAGCGGGGGGTGATGACCGCCCTCCAGGGCCGTGACATCGTCACCCTTCCCCTGGAGGAAGTGGTCCAGCGCAGGCGGGAGGCCAACCTCGCGTATTACAACATGGTGCTGATGCTGGCACGGTGAGGGCCCGGCTCAGGCCCGCTGCCGATGCTCGGCTGCCGGTCCGGACTCCCCCCGCAGCAGGGCGATGGCGTGGGGGAGAACCGGGGCCAGGAGGGCCATGGATTCCCGGACGGCCCGGGGGCTTCCCGGCAGGTTGATGATCAGGGTCCGCCCGCGGATGCCCGCCACCCCCCTGGAGAGCATGGCGAAGGGCGTGTGCTGGAGGCTATAGAAGCGCAACGCCTCGGCGATGCCCGGGGCCTCCCGTTCCAACAGCGGTCGGGTCGCCTCGGGCGTGAGGTCCCGGGGCCCGAACCCGGTGCCCCCCGTGGTCAGGATGAGGTCCAGCCCCTCCGCATCGCACCACGCCTGAAGGGCCTGGCGGATCGCCTGGGGATCGTCCGGGACCACCGCGTATTGGGCGACGGTCCATCCGGGCTGGGCCTGGACCCACTCCCGAAGGGCCGCACCGCTTTCATCTGGATAAATCCCCTGGGCGGCCCGGTCGCTGACGGTGAGGATGCCCACGCGGATGGGCCTCATGGGGCTTTCCCGTCTGTCTCCCCCTGGGCGGCCGCTTTGAGAGCGGCCAGGAGGCGGGGGACGACGGCCTCCAGCGGGCCGGGCACCAGGCAGCCGGCGGCAGGGGGATGCCCGCCCCCGCCGAAGGCCAGAGCCACCCGCGCCACGTCGTAGCCCGGCCGGGCCCGCAGGCTCACCTCCACCTGCCCATCGTCCCGCTCCGTGAAGACCGCCGCGATGCGCGCCTCCTCGGTGCCGATGAGGAAACTGGAGAGGCTGAGGTCGTTGGCGTGGTGCAAGCCGGAGGCCGCCCGCATCTCCCGGGTGATCACCGTCCAGACCACCCCGTCTTCCATTTGGACCCCCGCCAGGGCTTGGCCGAAGAGGCGGAGGGCAGCGAGGGATCGGCGGTTGAACAGGGTGTCCACCAGGGCAGCCAGGGAGGCGCCCGCCTCCATCAAGCGGACCACCTCGCGCAGCACCTGGGGCGTCACGTTGGGGGTGCGCAGCCCCAAGGTGTCCCCCACGATGCCGGCCAACAGGAGCGAGGCCAGTTCCGGGTCCAAGGCGACCCCTAGGTCGTCGGCCAGCCACAGCACCATCTCCGCCGTGGCCACCGCCGCGGGCTCCACCCAGTTGATGGTCCCGAAGCCGATGTTGGTGACGTGGTGATCGATGTTGAGCAGCGGGAGGCTCTCAAGCCCGCGGAAGGCCTGGCCCAGGCGGGACGGGTCGCTGGCGTCCAGGCTGACCCGCAGGTCGAAGGATCCATGGGCCGTCCGGCCGATCTCGTCGGCGTGGGGGAGGGTCTTCAGCCGGGGCGGGAGATCGTCGTCGCAGAACGCCACGGCCTCCTTCCCCAGTCGGCGGAGGATCAGGGTCAGGCCGATGGCGCTGCTGAGGGCGTCCGCATCGGGGGCGATGTGGGTGGCCACGGCGATGCGCTGCGCTTGCTCCAGGACCCGGCGCGCCTGCTCACGGCTCATCGGAAGGTCGTCCCCGGTTCTCATGGAGCCGAGAGATCAGCCGCTCGATCCGGTCCGCCCGGTCGAAGGTGTCGTCCCATTTGAAGACGAGGTCGGGGATGCGGCGCAGGAGGACCCGGCCGGCTAGTTCGTGTTTGAGGTAGCCTTTGGCGTGCTCCAGGCCGGCCAGCACCTCCTCCCGCCGGGCCGGATCCGCAGGCCACGTCGTCACGTAGACCTTGGCGATGGTCAGGTCCGGGGCGGGCTCCACCGCGGTCACCGTCACCCCGGCCACCCGAGGGTCCTTCAACTCGGAAACCAGGGCGCTCAGCTCCTCCCGCAGGAGCTCTCCGATCCGCCGCTGACGACGCTCTCCCATGGCGAACCTCCGGATCGCTCTATCCTAACACGCTGCCTCCCCGCCGTCAAAGACGGGGGCGGCAGCGCCGCGCCCCGATTCCTCCTCAAATCGGACCTCCATGAACGGCGGGGGCGCGCTGCCCATGGTCCAGCACCTGCAAGACCCCAGGGGTGACGTCCAGGAGGGAGCGGGCCCCTCGGAAAGCGGGGGCGCCCGGGCCCACGGCCAGAAGGGGAACCGGGTTCCGGGTGTGCAGCCGGGTGCTCAGGTCCTCCATGTTGCCATGGTCGCTGACCACCAGGATCGTGGCTCCCGACGGCCGTCCTTCCAGCAGGGCATCGAGAAAACGATCCAGGACCTTCAACACAGGTTCGGGGGGCAGGTGGCGGTGGCCCACCAGGTCGGTCAGGAAACTCTCGAACAGGACGAGGTCCGCCTCCTCCAGGAGGCCGAGCAGGCAGGCGGCCGCCGCCTCCGGCAGGCGGGGGGGCAAGTCGGGGAAAGGCCGCCCGTGGCGGCGGGCCCATGCCGGCGCGAAGGTGTGGGTGATGTCCCAGAGCAGCGCCCGCCCGGCCATCAGATCCTCAAAGGTCCGGAAGGGCAGCCCTGCCAGGCGGTTCATCCATGTGGTCACCGAAGGCCGCAGGCGGCGCCGGGCGACCAGTTCCCAATAGAGGGCCGAGTAGGCGTTGGCGAAGGTGGGCCGCCGGCCATGGGCGAGGGCCCGAGCGAACAGGCTGTGCGTTTCCAGCAGGGCGCGCAACGCCGCCGTCGGGGCGCCGGTCAGATGACCTCCCACCAGGGCCGGCGCGTTGTGCCCGGTGAACAAGGCCGTCTGGCCGGTGGCACTCTGGGGAAGGCCCGGGACGCCTAGGGTGGCGTCCAGTTCGCGGCAGAGCCACCCTGGTCCTTCCCCCGCCCACCCGCGGGCCATGGGACGCCCGAGGCGGCCAGCCAGGCGGGGCAAGCCCGGGTGGACCAGGGGGTTGGCCGCGTCCGCCTCCCCCAGGCCGACCCCGTCCAGGAAGACCATCACCACCGGCCCCATTCGGCCCGCTTCCAGGGCCCGCGCCCCTCACATCTTGTAGCCGATCCTGCGGAGGAACTCCCGCCGGTGGGCCACGTCGGCCTCGGTCTCAACCCCCCGCGTGGCCACGCCGTCCACCACGCCCAGGACGGCGCGCCCCTGCTCGGTCTCGGCCAGGATCACCTGCATCGGGTTGGCCGAGGCGGCGTAGATGTGGCAGACCTCGGGGACCATCTTGATGGCGTTCAGGACGTTGATGGGGTAGTAGCCTTTGCCCAGGATCACGATGAAGAAGTGGCCCGCGCCGACGGCCAGGGCGTTCTTCTTGGCCAGCTCCACCAGGTCCGGATCGGTGCCGCTTGCCCGTACCAAGGCCGGGCCGGAGGACTCGCAGAAGGCCAGGCCGAACTTGATGCCGGGCACCGTGTTCACCAGGGCCTCGTGGATGTCCTCCACCGTCTTGATGAAATGGCTCTGGCCCAGGATCACGTTGAGTTCGTCAGGCTTCTCGATCCGCACGACCTTGATCTCCACGGCCATGGCGCACCTCCCGGTCGGACTGGCTGAGGCGTGATTCCCGCTGGAGGAGGATCCGGTAGAGGGGAACCTCCCGCGCCCCGAAGCGGAACTTGTAGGGCTCATCCCCCCGCAGGAAATCGAAGGCCCGTTTCCCCCGCTCGATGGCCTCGCGGATCAGGTAGGCCAGCAGCACCAGCCCCGGGCTCAGGCCGGTGAAACGATAGGGGTTGAGGCCGGAGTTATAGAGCCAGATGCGATCCCCGTAGTCGAAATCCAAATAGGCGGCCGCCTTCTCCCCATCGATCTCCAGGAAGGAGAGGCGAGCCCAGCCCTCCTGGAAGCCAACCTCGATCACGCGGCGGAGGAAGCCGCGGACGGCGGGGCGTAGAAAGGCAGCCTTCTCCGCATGGCCGAGGGCCATCAGATCCAGGAAGGCCTCCGCAGCCTCCGCGACGCCCGGGCCGGGCTCCCGCAGGATATACCACCGAGCTCCCTCCACCGCCTCCATACGGCGCAGCTTGCGCCGCAACTCGTGGCGGTCCTTGCGATCCAGGATCTGGAGGTAGGCCTCCCAAGTGGGGGGCAGGAGCAACAGCGGACAGACGGTCAGCCGTTCCACCTGGACGGAGAGGCCATAGGCCGGGGCCAGGCGGGGCCACAGCGAACACGTCGGAGAGTCCGCCCGGACGTTCCAGAGGACCAGGGTGTCCCATGGCGGGGCCTGGGCGGAGCACAGCCAGCCCAGCAGGGCGTGGGCCACCGCCTCCTCCCAACCGGCCTCCACCACCAGGTCCAGGTAGTCGGTGACCGCCTCCCCAAAGGTCTCCAGGAGCATCCTGCCGTCCTGGGCGATCCGACGCATAGGGGCCAGCCCGATCAGCCGGCCCTCTGCTTCCACCGCTATCAGACACAGCTCTCCCTCCCCGAGGTGCGCCCACCAGGTCCGCAGCCACGCCGGGCGGAGGAAGGGGGAATCCGCCGCCGAGCGGCTCAACAGGCCGAGCCAGGGCTCCGCGAGTTCGTCGAAGGCCGCCGGATTCTGGAAGAGACGGAGCCGCATCCCTCACTCCGCGTCCTGAAGATCCACCAGGTCCCGGGCGAAGACGCTCCAGGGCTCGGCCCCCGTCAGATGGGCCCGGACCAGGGCGTAGAAACTGCGGGGCGGGCTCCCCGCCTCCTGATCCCGGAGGAAATCCACCACCAGATAGCCCAGGGCGAAGGCGGTCTCGAAGAGCTCCCGGGTGTGGAACCGCCAGGCCCGGGCCAGGCCGGGATCTTGGCGCTTCACCTCCTGGAAGCGATGGGGGATCTCCACCAGCCAGAAGGCCACGTCCGGCGTCGCGAAGGCCTCCGGGGGGATCGGCAGGCCGCGCTCGTCGAACCGACAGGGGTTGACCAGGACGGCCCCGGCCTGCTCGAAGAGGGCACGGGAGAGGGCGTAATGGCCCTGGCTCAGGCGGGTCGCCACCCGGCGGCTGGCAATATACCAGTCCACCTGGAAGCGATCGGTGGGCAGGCCGCGGTTCAGGGCGTCGTGGAGCTCCCCGTAGGCGTTGCGCAGGTAGGTATTGCAGACCGCCCCCAGTTTGGCGATGTTGAAATAGGCGTTACGGCTCTCCAGGGGATCATAGGTCCAGGTGATCAAGCGGAGCCCCTGGTTGCGGACGGCCTCGCGCTGGGCCCGTTTCAGCCGGTATCCGATCCCCTTGTCCTGCCACTCCGGGAGCACGCCGAGTTGATGGGAGCAATGCTTCAATTTGACGGTGGCCGGGGCCTCCCGCCCCCGCCGCTCGTCCGTGCCCAGGAAGCCGAAGACGAAGCCCACCAACTGCCCGCCCGCGAAGGCGCCCAACAGCACCCCGCCGTTGTGGGCAGCGGTGATCAGCAAGTGCGCGGGGACCACATCCAGGTCGTCGGATCCCCAGATCCGGCGCTGGAGCTCCACGCAGGCCTGGATCTCCTCCAGGGTCCGCAACGGTCGGATCTCCACCTCCATCCCCGGCCCCCTCGCCACGCTGGCGGCCTCTGGATCCACCGGGCCTCTTGTGATTCTAACACGCCACGCCCACCTCCGGCGAAGGGGAAAAGTGGACAGGCTCGGGGCCCGGGCCGACAATGGGGGGAGATTGGACGGTGGGGGCAGTCTGTTGCGCCCCTGCTTCGGGAGCGGTGATGGACGAGGGAACGATGGCCGTGCTCTTCTGCGACGACCGGGCATGCCGGGGTCACGAGGGGCTGCAGGTGCAACGCGCGGCGGTCCCGGGGGAGATCGCCTTCTGGATCGTCGCCGGCGCGGAGGGGCACCCCGAACGGTTCGTGGAGAGCAGCGTCTCCCCCCTCTGCCCGTTCTGCGGCCAGCCCCTCCTGTGGCCCCCGGAACGGCTGGAGGGCGTGGCGCCGACCACCCCCGAGGAGGCCGCCCGGTTGGCCCCCTGGGCCGAGGCCCTCAGGGGGCTGTGAAGGGGTGCCCCCCATTCCGCCCTGACCCCTGATGCGGGTTCTTGACAGCCCCGCCCCGCCGGTGTTAAGATGGGTCTGCGGATTAGAACATTTGTTCTAAGGAGGTCCCCATGGCCTGGCGCGGATGGATCGCGGCCCGGCCGGAGGGCCCGGCCCCGCCGGGACCGCGGCCGGCCGAGGAGATCGAGGCGCAGCGGAGGGGCACCCCCCAAAGTCCTTTGGACTTTGGGGGGACCCCGAAGCGGACGGTGTCCCTGCTGGCGCTGGGGGTGGGACTGATGATGGCGGGAGGGTGGCTGGCCCTGGAGTGGTTCAACTACGCCGCCTCCCAGTATGCCCTGGCTGTGCTTTTCGGGAATCTCATGGCCGACGGGCTCTCGTGGGCGACGCTGCTGGCGCTGGGGTTGTGGCTGATGGATCTCTCGGGGTTGCTGTACCTGTCCATCCCGGACGAGCGGGGAAAGCCCGGGTTCTGGTATGTGCTGGTGGCCTGGCTGCTGGCCTCGGGGGCCAACGCCCTGCTCAAGTGGTGGGCGGTGGCCTGGGCGCTGATGGCCAGCCCCATGGCGGGCGCCCAGCGGGCTGCGCCCCTGCTCGCGCTGACCCCCTACATCCCCACCGCCGTGGCCTTCGTGGTGTGGACCGGGCGGGTGCTGCTGGTGAGCACCCTGATGGGCCTGTGGCGGCCCTTCCTGGGCCGCATGGTCGATCAGGTCCGAGCGTGGGCGGCGGGCCAGGTGGAGGAGGCGGCCAAGGGCCCCGCCGCCTCCGAGCCGGCCCGGCCCCGCCTGATCACGCCAGAGGAGGTGGAGCGGGCCCGGGAGGAGGCGGCCCGCCGGACCGCGCGGTAAGCCCGGAGGACATCGATGCTGGCCCTTCACGCCCAGCGCTGGATCACCCGAGGCCTTCCCTTCGGCGTGCTCGTGATCGCGGCGCTGGTGCTGGTCCCGCTGGCCCGGGTGGTGGCCATCGCCCTGCCGGCCCTTGAGCCGATCGCCGATCGGGGTCGGGGTGCCCCGGCCCCGCCTCCGTCGGCGGCCGCCGGCGCGCAGACCCCCTTGGCCCCCCTGTTCACCCCGGAGGTCCAGCGTTGGTCGGGGAAGATTTTGGCCTGGGCGCGCGCCTTCGACCTGGATCCCAACCTGGTGGCCACGGTCATGCAGATCGAATCGTGCGGGGATCCCGAGGCCCGCTCGACCAGCGGCGCCCTGGGCCTTTTCCAGGTCATGCCCTTCCACTTCGGCGCCGGGGAGGACCCCCTGGATCCGGAGACCAACGTCCGGGCGGGGCTGGCCTACCTGGCGGAAGCCTTGCGGCGGGCGGGAGGCGACGTGGCCCAGGCGCTGGCGGGTTACAACGGCGGGCACGCGGTGATCGGCCGGCCGGATCGCTGGTCGGCGGAGACCCGGCGATATGTCTACTGGGGCGTCGGGATCTACGCGGACGCCCGCCAGGGGCGTGCCGACAGCGCGCGGCTGCGCGAGTGGTTGGCGGCCGGCGGCCGCCGCCTCTGTGCCCAGGCGGCCCAGCGGAGGGGCACCCCACAAATAGGGACCCCGAGCGCCCCCCGCCGCTGACCCCTACCTTTTCCCCCTGCGGATTTGCCACAGGGGGACCCATGGGCCCACAATGGCTTATAGAAAGGCCCAGGGAGGGAGAGGGATGGCTCCGGAGACACCGATGCTGGCCCAATACCGACGGATCAAGGCGCGTTTCCCCGACGCCATCGTGATGTTCCGCCTGGGCGATTTCTACGAGATGTTCGAGGAGGACGCCCGCATCGCCGCCCGCGAACTGGAACTGGCCCTCACCTCCCGCGCCTTCTCCAAGGACGTCCGCCTCCCCATGGCCGGGGTGCCCGCCCATCACGTCACCTCCTACATCGGCAAACTGATCGCCAAAGGCTACAAGGTCGCCGTCGTCGAGCAACTGGAGGACCCGAAGAAGGTCCGGCGGCTGGTGAAACGGGACGTCGTGCGGGTGATCACGCCGGGGACGGTGGTGGAGGAGGCCCTGCTGCGGGATCGACTGGAGAACTACCTGGCGACGGTGGCCCCTGCCCCCGACGGCCGGTCCTTCGGGCTGGCGGCCCTGGACCTCTCCACCGGCGAGTTCTTCACCACGCAACTGGAGGGGCCTGAGGCGGAGGCCGCCCTTCTGGAGGAACTGGCCCGCCTGAGCCCGAGCGAACTGGTGCTCCCGGAGTCCCGCGCCCGGGACGAGGCGTGGGTGGCCCGCCTGAAGGGCGAACGCACCGTCCGCGTCTCCCCGGTGGCCGACGCGGCCTTCGATCCGGAGCGGGCCCGCCGCTGCCTCCTGGAGCACTTTCAGGTGGCCTCCCTGCAGCCCTTCGGGTGCGAGGGGCTGCCCTGGGCGGTCGCCGCCGCCGGCGCCGCCCTCCACTACGTGAAGGCCTCCCAGATCTCCGACCTGCGCCATCTCCGCCGCCTGAGCACCTACCACCGGGAGGCCTATATGGGCCTGGACCCGATCACCCGCCGCAACCTCGAGCTGACCGAGACCTTGCGGGAACGGCGGGGGGAGCCTCTTCTCTGTCCTCAACCACACGGTGACGGCGATGGGGGCGCGCCTGCTGCGCCGCTGGCTGCTCCAGCCCCTTGTGGACGTGGCGGCCATCCAGGCGCGGCTGGACGTGGTGGAGGAACTGAGGCAGGACGCGCTGCTGCGCCAGGACCTGCGGCGGCTGCTGGACGGGCTCTACGACGTCGAGCGGCTGGTGGGCCGCATCGGCTTCGGCAACGCCAACGCCCGGGACCTGGTGGCCCTCAAGCGGACCCTCCAGCGCATCCCCCAGATCCGGAGCCGGCTGCTTTGGGCGCGGTCCGCCCGCTTGCAAACCCTTCGGGACGAACTGGATCCCTGCGGGGAGGTGGTGGCCCTGATCGACCGGGCCATCGTGGAGGACCCGCCGATCCTCCTGCGGGAGGGCGGGCTGATCAAACCGGGCTATCACGAGGGGCTCGACCGGCTGCGGCAGGCAGAGGAGGCCGGCCGGCGCTGGCTGGCCGAACTCGAGCAGCGGGAGCGGGTCCGCACCGGCATCGACAGCCTGCGCATCCGCTACAATGAGATCTTCGGCTTCTTCATCGAGGTGCCGCGCTCGAAGGCCCACCAGGTGCCTCCGGATTACGAGCGGCGGGCGACCATCACCCACGCCGAGCGCTTCGTCACCCCCGAACTGAAGGCCCGGGAGACGGAGATCCTGGCCACCCAGGAGCGGATCGAGGATCTCGAATACGAACTCTTCGTGGAGGTGCGGGGGAAGGTGGCCGAGCACATCGAGCGGCTGCAAGGGGTGGCCCGCCATCTGGCGGAACTGGACGTCTACCAGGCCCTGGCGGAGGCCGCCGCGCGCTACGGCTACACGCGGCCGGCAGTGGAGGAGAGCGACGTCATCGAGATCCGAGAGGGCCGGCACCCGATGGTTGAGCGGTTCCTACCGCCCGGCGAGGCCTTCGTCCCCAACGACACCGACCTCAGCGCCGCGCGGCGCCTGATCATCCTCACGGGCCCCAACCTGAGCGGCAAGTCCGTCTACATCCGCCAGGTGGCCCTGATCACCCTGATGGCCCAGATGGGCTCCTTCGTCCCCGCCCGCTCGGCCCGCATCGGCATCGCCGACCGCATCTTCGCCCGGGTGGGGGCCAGCGACGACATCACGGCGGGCATCTCCACCTTCATGGCCGAGATGATGGAGACCGCCTACATCCTGCACCACGCCACCCCGCGCTCCCTGGTGATCTTGGACGAGGTGGGGCGGGGCACCAGCACCTTCGATGGCATGAGCCTGGCCTGGGCGGTGGCCGAGGCCCTCCACGACGAGGTGCAGGCGCGGACCCTGTTCGCCACCCATTATCATGAACTGACCCGCCTGGCCGGGCACCTGGAGGCGGCCTGCAACCTGACCATGGCGGTGCGGGAGGTGGGCGATCAGGTGGTGTTCTTGCGCCGGGTGGTGCCGGGGGCAGCGGACAAATCCTACGGCATCCATGTCGCCCGGCTGGCCGGCCTGCCCGAGCGGGTGATCCGGCGGGCCCGCCAGATCCTCGAGACCCTGGAGGGCCAGGGGAGCCCCTCCCCGCTGCCCGCCCTCCGGCCGGACCCGCCCCTGGTCCCGCCCGAGGCGGTTGCGCCGATGGAGGTCCGCGGATTGCTTCAGGAGCTGCTCCAGATGGACCTGCTGAACATGACCCCGTTGCAGGCTCTCCTGGCCCTGAACGACCTGCAGGCCCGGCTCCGGGAACGCCTCCGGGCGGGCGGTGCATCCCTTTGAGGGCCTGAGCGAAGAAGCGCACGATGCGGTTGGCCCTGATCACCGGCGAATATCCGCCTCTGCCCGGCGGGGTGGGGGACTACACCCGTGAACTGGCCCGCGCCCTCCAGGCCCGCGGCCACACCGTCGCCGTCTGGACCGATCGCCGCAGCGCGGGAGATGCGGATTCACCAGTCCCCGTCTACCGCGTGGTCCGCCGTTGGGATCCGTCGGCATGGCGGGATCTCGGCCGCTCCCTACGTCCCTGGCGGCCGGACGCGGTGCTTCTCCAGTATCAGGCCGCCGCCTACGGGCTGGGCGGATCCATCCACCTGTGGCCCCTTGTCGCCCGCCTCTGGCTCGGCCCGACCCCGGTGGTGGTCACCTTCCACGACCTGCGGGTGCCTTACCTTTTCCCCAAAGCCGGCCCCCTGCGGGCGTGGAGCGTGCGCTTCCTGGCCCGCCGCGCCGACGGTGTGATCGTTACCAACCACGAGGACGAAGCCACCCTCCGCTCCGCCGGGATCCGCCCGCTATGGCGCATCCCCATCGGCAGCAACATCGCCCCACCGGATCCGCTCCCGGAGGCTGCGGAAGCTCGCCGCCACCTGGGGCTCCCCCTCGACCGCCCGCTGGTGGGGTTCTTCGGCTTCCTCCACCCATCGAAAGGCTTCGATGTGTTGCTGGAGGCGCTGGCCCGCCTGGCTGCCGAGGGGCTGTCGGTGGGCCTGGTGCACATTGGGGCGGCGGTGTCTCCCAGCGATCCCTCCCAGGCGGCTTATGCCCACGCCTGTCGCCGTCGGATCGTCGCGGTGGGCTTGGCGGACCGCGTGTGGGAGACCGGCTATCGATCTCCCGCCGAGGTCTCCATGGCCTTCGCCGCGGTGGACGTTTGCGCCCTGCCCTACCGGGACGGGGCCTCCTTCCGCCGGGGGACGCTGATGGCCGCCCTGGCCCACGGACGGGCCGTGGTCACCACCTTCCCCCGGGCGCCCCTCCCGGAGCTCCAGGACGGGGAGCATGCGCGCCTGGTGCCACCGGAAGACCCCCAGGCGCTGGCCTCCGCCTTGCGGGAGGTCCTGGAGGACGCCGCGTTGCGCGCCCGCCTGGAGGCTGGGGCGCAGGCCCTGGCCCGGGCCTTCACCTGGGACCGGATCGCGGCCCAGGTCGAGGCGGTGGTGGAGACCCTGCGCCGCGGGAGGCCCCGTTGAGGATCCCCCGCTCCGTGCGCTTCCCTGATTGGCTGCTGTTGGGCGCGGCCTTCGCCCTGCGGGTCTGGCGCCTGGACCGGCCCAGTCTGTGGTATGACGAGGCCTTCAGCGTAGTCCTGGCCCGCGGGGCTGTCTGGCAGCCCCTGGAGGCCCATCCCCCTCTCTTCCACCTGATCCTCCGGCTCTGGATGGGCCTCGCCGGCTCCACCGCTTTCGCCGTGCGGTTCCCCTCGGTGATGGCCGGGACGCTCACGGTTGCCATCCTGGGGGCCATGGCCGCGCGCCTGAGCGGCTCCCGGACCGCGGGGCGGATCGCATGGGGACTGGGGGCCACACTGCCCTTCTGGATCTGGGAGTCCCGGGAGGCCCGGATGTATGCGCTCCTGGGGATGTGGACCGCCCTGTCCCTGTGGGGCCTGGTCCGGCGCTGCCCTGTCGGAGCGACCATGGCGGCCCTCGCCGGCGTCTACACGCATTATGCGATGCTTTGGATGCTCCCCGGCCTGCTGGCCCTTCTGGTCCGGCAGGGTCCCGTCGGGCGGCGCGGGGCGCTGGGATTGGCGCTGGCCGCGATCCCGGGGGCGCTGCACGCGTGGTGGGTGGGCCGGACCCAAGGGGCCTTCTGGGCCGGGCGCCTGGATCTTCTCCGCGCCCTCATCGATCTGGGGAAGGCCCAAGGCCTTCAGGCCCCGATGGCCGGGTATCTCCTCCCCGAGGGGCTGCCGTGGGCCCCGGGCATGATCGCGGGGGCGCTGGTGGCGATGGCCGGGCTGCTTTACGGCGGGCGCCGGTCCGAGGTCTGGCGCCTGTTGCTGCTCACAGGCCTCCTGCCACTGGCCATCGGGCTGGGGCTGCTCTACTTCAACCCCAAATTCCACGTCCACTACTTCATCGGCGTGACAATCCCGATCTGGCTGGCAGTGGGCGTGGGCGGCGGCGATGGATTTCGAGGGGGACGCCTCTTCCCCATGGTGGTGGGGATCCTGGCCTGGGCCCTGCTGGTGGGCCCGCCCCTGGCCGGGATCCTGGGCCGGCCCGAGCGGATCAAGGACGACTGGCGGGGGGCCGTGGCAGCCGTCGAGGCCCGCCGGGGCCCCCAGGAGGCTGTGGTGCTGGTCAGCGGCTTCGCCCTCCCGGCCTATCAGGTTTATGCCCGCTCCAGCCTGCCGCTGCCGCTGCCGGCCGACCCGGTCGTGGACGTCCGGCACGTGCTGGATTACGAGACGGTGGCGCCGATCCTCAACGCCCATCTGGCCGGCCGCTCTGGGGCCTGGCTGGTCCAGTGGGGGGACGAGATCAACGACCCCGCCCAGGTGGTCGCCGCCGCGCTGGACTGGATCGGGGACGAGATCGAGACGCTGACCTTCGCCGGCGGGATTCGGGTCCGCCATTTCGTCTGGGGGGCCTTCCGCCCCCTCCCTTCCGATCCCGCCGCGCTGTTCGGGCACCCCGGCCAGCCCCTTGGATCCCACCTGGTCTGGCTGGGCTACGGCCTTCCCGGCGGCCAGCGACCCATCGACCAGCCGCTGCCGGTGATCGCAGGATGGCGGATCGTGGGGCCGCTTCCCTCCGGGTTGCGGGCCTCCCTGCGGCTGGAATGGGCAGACGGGACGCTGTGGGGCCAGTGGGATGGGGCGCTGGGCGGGGAGACGTGGGACACCGCCCGCTGGCCGTGGCCCCGCACCTGGCTCACCCGTTACACGGTCCAGGCCCAGGTCGGCGCCCCGCCAGGCCGGTATGTCCCGCGCCTGGTGGTGTATAGAGCGGGGACGGTCTGGCTGGACGCTCGCCTGGATCCGGTGGACATGGGCCCGCCGCAGAGGCCCTATCGAGATCCTCGCTGGGAGAAGCCGCCGCTGGTCCGCTGGCCCGGTCTGGCCCTCACCCACATCGACGTGGAAGGGGAACCTCGCGCCTGCCAGCCCCTCT
>NZ_PSLG01000018.1:0-34863 GCF_040289485.1 Thermoflexus sp. | reverse complement strand
CAGGCGGCCCGCGTCTTCCAGCATCTGTTGGAAGCCTTCGCGCGCCCCTGAAGGGCCCCTTCGGCCAGAACCCGCCGCACGGTTCCGAAACAGCCTTGACAAGTCTTTTTATTTCTTTTAAAATGAAATTAAAAACACGAGGTGGAGCGGTTCGTGGAACCCGGGCGGCCGGAGGTGCTGGAGCGGATCAACCGTTCGGCGATCTTGCAGGCGTTGCGGGCCCAGCCGGGGATCTCCCGGGCGGAACTGGGGCGGCGGCTTCGGCTCAGCCCGGCCACGGTGACCCGTCTGGTGGCCCGTTTGAAGGAGGAAGGGCTGGTGGTCGAGCGCCCAGACCCTTCCCCGCGGCCCTCGGGGCGCCGCCCGATGGCCCTGTATTTGAACCGGGAGGCCTATCACCTTATCGGCGTGGATCTGGGGGGAACCCATCTGGTGGGCGTCATCGCCAATCTGGAGGGAGACATTCTGGAAGAGATCCGCCGGCCCTCGCGCCCCAACGGGGAGGCGGAGGAGGCGCTGCCCCAATTGATGGAGGCCCTGGAGGAACTGCTTCGGCGGGCCCGGGCGGCGGGCTACACCGTGCGGGGGATCGGCATCGGGGCCCCTGGGGTGACGGATCCGGTGGCCGGCCGGGTGGTCTGGGCGCCGGCCTTCCGCTGGCGGAATCTTCCCCTGAAGGCGTTGGTGGAAAGCCAGTTCGGTGTCCCGACGTTTGTGGAGAACGATGTGAACCTGGCGGCCTTCGGCGAGAAATGGTTCGGGGCCGGCCGGGACGTCCGCCATCTGGTTTGTGTGTTCATCGGGACAGGGATCGGCGCGGGCCTCATCCTGAACGGGGAGCTCTACCGGGGCCATCACTACTCCGCCGGCGAGGTGGGATATGTGATCCCGGAGCGGGCGTTGTTGCATCAGCGCTACGATATGTTCGGCTGTTTAGAGCTCCTGGCGGCGGGCCCGGCCATCGTGCGCCGGGTGCAGGAGCGGCTGTCCGCCTTCCCGGAGAGCCGGCTGCATGCCCTCGCCGCCGCGAAGCCCCTGGAGGCCACCGATGTGTTTCAGGCGGCGACGGAAGGAGATCCCCTCGCGCAGCAGGTGGTGGAGGAGACTTTGGATTATCTGGCCATCATGCTCGCGGCCATCATCGCGGTGGTGGATCCAGAGCGGATCCTGTTGGGGGGCGGGGTGGCCCGGGCCGGTGGGCCGCTGGTGGAGGGGCTGCGCCGGCGCCTAGAGCCGGTGGTCCCGGCCATGCCGGAGATCGGCCTCTCGGCGCTGGGCGACCGGGCCGCCGTGCTCGGGGCCGTCGCCTACGCCATTTTCGAGACCGAGGGCATGGCCCAGATCCGTAGGGGGCTGTGATGGGCCGCATCAGCCGGTGGGGCCTTCGGGTGATCGATTTCCACGCCCATTTCCCGGTCCCGGACCCCTATCTGGCCGACTGGGAGGCGCGCTACGCCGCCCGCTTCGGGGCCCACAAACTGGAGCGCCTGCGCCGGGATGCCCGCTGGTATCAGGAGCGCTGGTGGCGGGCCTATGCCTTCCCCTTCCCGGAGGAGCCCCCGGCGCCGCCGGAGGTTCAGGCGGCGCGCTGGGCCGCCGAGGTGGACCGATACGGCCTGGAGCGGGTGGTGTTCCTGACCGGCGGTGGGAACGACATGCTGGCGACCATCGTCCGCCGCTATCCCGATCGCTTCATCGGGTTCGCCCACCACGATCCGTTCCGCCCGGATGCCGCGCAGGAGCTCTACCGGGCGGTGCGGGAACTGGGGCTGCGCGGCTACAAGATCCTAGCCCCGGCTTTGCGGGGGCCGATCAACGACCCGGCCCTGGATCCGGTCTGGCAGGCCTGTGAGGCCCTGGGCATCCCGGTGCTGATCCACTTCGGGGTGCTGGGGGGCGGGGGCGGCATCGCTTACCATGAGAACATCAACCCGCTGGTCCTCCACGATGTGGCCAAGGGCTTCCCCGACGTCCCCTTCATCATCCCGCATTTCGGCTGCGGCTACCCCCGCGAGCTGCTCCATCTGTGTTGGGCGTGCCGCAACGTCTATGTGGACACCTCGGGGAACAACGAGTGGGTGCGGTGGATGCCCTACGAACTGACCCTGAAAGACCTCTTCCGGAGGTTTGTGGAAACCATCGGCCCGGAGCGCATCCTTTTCGGCAGCGACTCCGAGTGGTTCCCTCGGGGCTTCGCCGTGCGGTATCTGGAGGACCAGTTGCGCATCTGCTATGAGATCGGGCTGCGGGAGGAGGACATTCAGAAGATCTTCGCCGACAACGCAGCCCGGCTGCTCGGCCTGGAGGGGGGATCCTCTTCACAAATCTGATCCAGGAGGTGGGCCATGCGGTGGAAACTTCTGCCTGTCTTGGCGGTGATGATGGTGGCCCTGGCGCAGTGCGCGCCGGCGGCGCCGGCCACCCCGACCGCCCCGCCCCAGATCACCATCGTCCACTGGCAGCATCACCACGAGGCGCGCAAGCCCGTCGTCGACGAGTTGATCCAGAAGTTCCAGGCGAAACATCCCAACGTCACCATCAAGTTCGAGTCCATCCCCTACGAGCAATACTTCGACAAGTTGTTGACCGCCTTGGCCAGCAAGACGGGGCCGGACGTCTTCCAGATCCCCATGGAGATGGCCGAGCAGCTCATCCGCGCGGGCGCCCTGGCCCCCGTGCCGGAGAACGTGATGACACCGCAGCAGATCGAGGCCGCCTTCATCCCGGCCGCAGTGCAGCGCTTCAAGGCGGATGGGAAATACTACGGCCTGCCCACTGACGTGCAGACCCTCATCCTGTTCATCAATGTGGATCTGCTGAAGGAATGCGGGGGGGATCCGAACAAGCCGCCGGCGACCTGGGAGGAATTGAAGGAGCAGGCCCGCCGCTGCACCAAGCGCGACGCCCAGGGGAACATCGTCCAGGCGGGCCTGGACACCCGCTACCGGTGGGCGGTCTTCACCCAAGCGATGTATAGTTTCATCGACGGCCCGGTGGTCGACGCAGCGGCCTGCAAGGTCAACTACGCCAGCCCACAGGGGATCGCCGCCTGGAAACTGGTGGCGGAGCTGATGACCGGCCCTGAGGCGGTGGACTCCCCCAAGTTCCTGACCGGGCAGCGCAAGTTCGAGCAGGGGAAGGCGGTCTTCTACATCAACCACCCGGTCACCCGGGGCCGTCTGGAGCGGGAGGCCAAGAACATCAACTGGATCGTCGCCCCGCCCCCCGTCCCCGCCGGCAAGAAGCCGGTGACGCCGCTTCACGTCTGGGCCTACGTGGTCAACAAGGACGCCAAGAATCCCGAATGGGCCTGGCGGTGGGTGCAGTTCCTGACCAGCAAGGAGGCCCAGATCCAGTGGTTCCGGAAGGCGGGGGATCTGCCTTCGCTGAAGGAGCTGCTCTCCGATCCCTCCCTCGTGACCGATGAGAAATACCGGATCGCCCTGGAGTCCATGACCTACTCGCGCCCGGTGGAGCAGGTCGGCCAGACCGAGGTTGACAACATCCAGTCCGAACTGTGGGAGAAGATCGTGATCCAGGGCGCGGGTGTGGAGACGGCGGTGCGGGAGGCGGCGGCCAAGGAGGAGCAGGTGGTCAAGAAGATCCTCGGCTGCCCGTAACCGGCTTTCGAAGGCCCGTCCGGCGGCGGGCGGCTGGCCCGCCGCCGGACCCTTTCGGAGGAGGGCGGGGGGATGGCACGTTGGGTGGTGCTTCCGGTGCAGGGTGTTCGGGGGATCCGCTGGAGCCGTCGTCTGCGGGCCTGGGTGTGGGCCTATGGGTTCATGGCCCCGGCCCTGGTGTTGTTCGGGCTCATCGTCCTCTATCCCTCTCTGGAGGCCTTCCGTCTCAGCCTCTACCAATGGAGCGTGTTCGCCCCGAAGCGGTTCGTGGGGCTGGCCAACTACCAGCGGATGGTGCACGACCCCCTGTTCTGGACGTCGCTGCGGGTGACCCTGATCTGGACCGTCGGCGTGGTGCCCTGCGTGATGGTCCTGGGCCTGGCGACGGCCATCGCCCTTAACCAGCCGTGGCTGCTGGGGCGGGGGATCTTCCGGACCATCTATTTTGTCCCGGTGATGACCTCCATCGTGGCCTCGGCCTTCGCGTGGCGCTGGCTCTTCGAACCGACCTTCGGCGTGGTCAACTGGATGCTGCGCCAGTTGGAGGTTTCGGACCCGCCGGGTTGGCTGGCCAGCACGACGTGGGCCCTGCCCGCCCTGATGATCGCGGGGATCTGGAAACAGATCGGCTACGCTATGGTCCTCTTCCTGGCCGGTCTGCAGACCATCCCCCGGGAGCTCCGGGAGGCGGCGGAGATCGACGGGGCGGGACCGTGGCAGGCCTTCCGCCATGTGACCCTGCCGCTGCTGAACCCCACCGTGGTCTTCGTCGCCGTGATCCTGGTCATCAACGCCTTCCGGGTCTTCAGCATCCCCTACGTGATGACCTCGGGAGGCTTTACGTATCTGACACCAGGCGGGCCCCTGAACAGCACCCGCGTCTTCGTCCTGCATATCTACGACCTGGCATGGAAGCAGTTCGACTTCGGATACGGCGCCGCCAACGCCATGGTGTTGCTTTTGATGGTCATGACAGTCACCCTCATCCAGTTGCGGATCCTGCAGCGCCCGTTCGAGTATTGAGGAGGGGTCGATGGGACGATGGATGCGTTGGGCGGGACGCGCGTTGGTTTACGGGGCCCTGGTGGCGGGCTCGGTGGTCATGCTCCTGCCCCTGGCCTGGATGACCTCCGCCGCCTTCAAGCCGCTCTACGAAGTGATGCGCATCCCCCCGACCTGGATCCCCCAGGAGCCGACCCTGGAGAACTTCCGGGCGGTTTTCGCCCAATTCCCCTTCGGCCGCTACTTCCTGAACAGCCTGATCACGGCGACAGGGATCACTTTGAGCGTGGTGCTCACCAGCGCCATGGCCGGATACGCCCTGGCCAAGTTCGACTTCCCAGGCAGGAATTTTCTCTTCCTGCTGATCCTCTCGAGCCTCATGATCCCCTTCCAGACACGTATGATCGCCCTCTACCAGGTGGCCATCTCGCTGCGCTTGCAGGACACGTTGCTCGGGGTGATGTTCCCGTGGCTGGTCGACGCCTTCGGGATCTTCTTGATGCGCCAGTTCATGCTGACCATCCCCTCTGACCTCATCGACGCGGCGCGGATCGACGGGGCCTCAGAGGCGCGGATCTTCTGGACGATCATGCTGCCCTTGGTGCGCCCGGCTCTGGCGGCCCTGGCCATCTTCACTTTCCTGGGGGCGTGGGAGGAGTTCCTCTGGCCGCTGATCATCACCAGTTCGGACGCCAGCCGGACCATCCCCGTGGGGCTGCAGTTCTTCTCAGAGCAATATGGCACCAACATCCATTGGCAGATGGCGGGGGCGCTGATCGCCGCCCTGCCCATGCTGGCGGTTTTCTTCTTGCTGCAGCGCCAGATCATCGAGGGCATCGCCCTGACCGGGATGAAGGGATGAGCGCCCACCCCTTGATGACCAAGCCGCCGGTCCTCGAGGGCCCCCTCCCGTATCTCCCGACGGGGAACCTCTGGGTCTCCCTCCCACAGATCGACCGGCGCGATGGCGGGGTTTACCGGGTGGGGGTCCTCCACGAACACCTCAACGGCCTGGTGGAGGCTGTGGGGGCGCCGCTGGCGCGCCCGGTGATCCGGTTGGACGGCCGCCCGCTCTCTTTCGCAGGATCCCTTCACTGGTCCCGCGAGGCCTTCTGGCTGCCGGTCTGGCGCGGGGTGGGGGAAGGGGTGTCGGCGGAAGGGCGGATCTGGGCGCCGGTGGCGGAGGTCGGCATGGTCTACACCCTCACGGTGGCGGTGGAGGCGGGGCCGGCCCGGACGGTGGAGGTGGGTTTCGAGGGCCATTGGGCGGAGACCGCCCTCTCCCGCTTCGGCTCGCGGCTGCTGGAGGGGGCCATGACAGGGGGCTTCGACCCCTGGACCCGCAGCCTGTTCGCGGAGTTCCGGGCGGGGATGCCCATCCTCGCCCTCGGCCTCCAGGCCGACCCGCCGCTGACCCTGGCGATGGTGGAGCCCCCCTTCGCCTATCGGGGAGCCCTATCCACGACGCTGGCGCCCGGGGAGCGGATCACGGTGGCCCTTTACATGGCCGTGGCGCCGGATGGAGACGGGGCGCGGACGGGGGCGCTGCATCTCCGTCGCCGGGGATGGGCTGCCCTGTGGGCGGAGACCCACGCCTGGCTGGAGGCGCGGTCCCGCCGGCTGGAGGACCCCCTGCTCACGGCGCGGCTCAACGAGAACCTCTTCTTCGCTTACTTCTTCAGCCAAGGGGACTGCCTGGACACCGGGGCGCCGGTGATGGTGACCTCCCGGAGCCCGTTTTATTATGTGAGCGGCGCCTTCTGGAGCCGCGACGCGTTCCTCTGGTCGTTTCCGGCCATCCTGCTGGCCGATCCGGAGCGGGCCCGGCTGTTGTTGCTGCGCTGTCTCCCCCGCTATCTCCCGCACATCGCCGATCACGCCCTCTATCTCAACGGCGTCCAGCTGTATCCCGGCTTCGAACTGGACCAGGCGGCGGCCCCCCTCCTGGCCCTGGGGCAGTATGTCGCCACCACTGGGGATATCGAGGTGCTGCACGCGCCCGCCCTGCGGGAGGCCCTGGAGACCCTGGGGAAGGTCCTGGAGGCCCATCGGGATCCGGGGACCGGCCTCTATGAGACCTTCTTGCTCCCCACCGACGACCCCACGGATTTCCCGCTGGTGATCTCGAACAACGTGCTGGTGTGGGCGGCCCTCCGCACCGGGGCCGATCTCTACCGGCGCATGGGCGAGGCGGAGCGGGCGGAGCGGTGGGAGCAGGCGGCCGCGGAACTGGCGGCGGCCATCCGGCGGTGGGGGATCGTGGAAGGGCCATGGGGGCCCATGTGGGCCTGGGCGCGGGATCGAGCGGGGCGGTTCGAGTTGCGGGAGGAGCCCCCGGGGAGCCTGCGGCTGCTGGCGGCCTACGGCTTCTGCCCGCCCGAGGACCCGGTCTACCAGAACACGGTCCGCTGGATCACGTCGGCCCACAATCCGTATTTCTTCCCCGGGCCCTTCGGCGGGGCCGGCTCCCCCCATTTCCCATTCCCCGGCGTCTTCGACCTGTGCTACCGCCTGCTGACGGATTCCGACCCGGGGGTGCTGGACCAGGTCCGGGAGGCGCCGCTGGACGGGGGGCTGGCCTGCGAATCCATCGATCCCCAGACCGGCGTGGTGCGCACGGGGGCGGCCATGGCCAGCCTGGCCGGCTTCCTGGCGTGGGCCCTGTGGGTGCGCTGCGGCCGTCCCAACCAGCCGGGCGGCCCGTGAGCGGTTTTTGGCCTCACTGGACCGATGGGCCCCTGTCAACCCCTCCCTGGCTTGCCGGGCCCGCCCCCCGCACGTAAACTATCCATACAGGGGAACCCGTCTTCCCGGCCGCTGGCCGTCGAGGCTTGGCCGGGATGGCGCGGCCATTTCGAAGAGAGGTGAGCGATGGGGAACGACGCGCGACGGAAGGCCCTGGAGACGGCGGTGTTGACGCTGACCAAGCGGTTCGGGGAGGGGACGATCATGCGTCTGGGGGAGGCCGCCCAGCAGCCGGTGGAGGTCATCCCCACCGGCTCCCTGGCCCTGGACCTCGCCCTGGGCGTGGGGGGGATCCCCCGGGGGCGGATCACGGAGATCTACGGTCCGGAGGCCTCCGGGAAGACCACCCTGTGTCTCCACGTGATCGCCGAGGCCCAAAAGCGGGGTGGGATCGCCGCCTTCATCGATATGGAACATGCCCTGGACCCCCATTACGCCCAGCGGTGCGGCGTGGACGTCGATAACCTCTACATCGCCCAGCCCGATACCGGGGAACAGGCCCTAGAGATCGCCGAGACCCTCATCCGCAGCGGCGCGGTGGATGTGGTGGTCGTCGACTCGGTGGCGGCCCTGGTCCCCCGGGCCGAGATCGAGGGGGAGATGGGGGATGCCCACGTCGGCCTCCAGGCGCGCCTGATGAGCCAGGCCTTGCGCAAACTCGCCGGGGCTATCCGCCAATCCAACACCGCCATGCTCTTCACCAACCAGTTGCGGATGAAGATTGGGACCATGTTCGGCAACCCCGAGACCACCACTGGCGGCATGGCCCTCAAGTTCTACGCCTCGGTGCGCCTGGAGATCCGCCGTCTGCAGAACCTGAAGGCCGGCGGGGAGGTCATCGGCAGCCGCGTCCGGGTCCGCGTCACCAAGAACAAGGTCGCGCCGCCTTTCCGCGAGGCCGAGTTCGACATCCTCTACAACGAGGGGATCAGCAAAGCGGGGGACATCCTGGACCTGGCGACGGAACTGGGCCTGGTCACGAAGCGGGGGACCTTCTTCCTCTACGGCGACACCAAACTGGGCCAGGGGCGGGAGAACGCTAAGGAGTTCCTGAAGGCCCATCCGGACCTGCTGGAGGAACTGGAGCGGCAGATCCGGGAGAACGCCGCCCGGGCGGCATCCCTGAAGCGGCTCGGCGTCAGCGCGGAGGCCCCCGAGGAGATCGGGCTGGCGCCCGAGCCGGAGTGAGGCCGGGGATCGGGCTCCGGGCCCACGCGGCCATCTTCATCCCATGGGGGCCATCGATGGGTGGCCGGATCACCCGCCTGCGGGCGTTGCGGAGCGGCCGGGTTGCCGTCTACCTGGATGGGCGACGGGCTTTGGTGCTCACCGCCCTCGAGGCGGCGCGGTTGCGGCCGGGCCAGATCCTCTCCGATGAGGAGATCGACCGGCTCTGCCAGCGGGACCGGCTGGAGCAGGCCCACGAGGCCGCGCTGCGGTTCCTCGGCTATCGTCCCCGGAGCGAGCGCGAGGTCGCCGATTACCTGCGGCGGAAGGGGTTCGAGCCCGACCTCGTGGCGGCGGAGATCGAGCGGCTGCGCCGCGCCGGCCTGGTGGATGACCGGGCCTTCGCCCGTTTCTGGGTGGAGAACCGCATGGCCTTCCGGCCCCGCAGCCGGAGGGCGCTCCAGGTGGAGCTCCGTCGTAAAGGGATCCCTCCCGCCATCATCCAGGAAGTCCTCCAGGAAGTCTCCGGCGACGAGCGGGCCATGGCCCTGCGTCTGGCCCGCGAGCGGGCCCGCCGGCTGCAGGGGGTGGACCCCCAAACGTTCCGGCGGCGGCTGGCCGGTTACCTCAGCCGCCGCGGGTTCGACCCCGAGTTGGTGGGGGAGGTCCTCCGGGCCCTCGCGGCCGAAAGGGGCTTGGAGGGGGGTCTTTGAGCGCAGCCCCCTGGGGACAGGGGCATCGTTTTGTGTTAACATTTTAAAAAGTCGGATCGCTGTTCGGTGGGGCAGCGCGGGCGGCGGGCGGGAGGCCCGCCGGACCGCGGATCTTGCACATTGGGACTCGCCATGGAACTCGGGATGGTGATCGCTCTGTCCGTCGTCGGGTTGATCGGCGGCGGTGCGCTGGGATGGCTTTTCGGCAGGCGACAGATCCAGCGTCGGCTTCGGGAGCAACTGCGCGGGGAGATCGAGGCGGCCCAACAGGAGGCCCAGCGGCTGGTGGAGGAAGCCCGTCAGCAGGCGGCGGCCCTCCTGCTCCAGGCCAAGGACGAGGCCCTCCGCCTGCGGGAGGCCACCGAGGCCGAGCTGCGCAAGTGGCGGTCGGACCTCCGCAAGGAGGAGGAGCGGCTGCGCCACCGGCGGGAAGAACTGGACCGCCGGGCCGAACGCCTGGAGAAGCAAGAACGCCGCCTGACCGAGCGGCAGGCCGAGCTGGAGCGGCAGGCGGCCCAGTTGCAGGCGGCCATGGCCCGCCTGGAGGAGGAGCGCCGGGCGGCCCTGGAGCAGGCCGCCGGCATGTCTGCCGAGCAGGCCCGCCAGGTCCTCCTGGAGATGGTGGAGAAGGAGGCGCGGGAGGACATGGCGCGCCTCTACCGCCAGATCGAGGCGGAGGCCCGGCTCCAGGCGGAGGAGAAGGCCCGCGAGATCATCGCCACGGCCATCCAGCGCATCGCCAGCGAGCAGGTCGCTGAACTGACCGTCTCGGTGGTGCCCCTGCCCAACGACGAGATGAAGGGGCGCATCATCGGGCGGAACGGCCGCAACATCCGGGCCCTGGAGAAGGTCACCGGGGTGGAGATCATCGTAGACGACACCCCGGAGGCCATCACCCTCTCCTCCCACGATCCGGTCCGCCGGGAGATCGCCCGCATCGCCTTGACCAAACTGATCCAGGACGGGCGCATCCACCCGGCCCGCATCGAGAAGGTGGTGGCCGAGGCCCGGGAGGAGGTGGAGAAGATCCTCTGGGAGGAGGGGCAACAGGCCGCCGCCGCCGCCGGGGTCACCGGCTTGCACCCCGAGTTGATCCGCTTGCTGGGGCGGCTGAAGTTCCGCACCAGTTACGGCCAGAACCAGTTGCAGCACGCGGTGGAGGTGGCCTGGCTGGCCGGGATGATCGCCGCCGAACTGGGGGCGGATGTCCGCATCGCCCGCATGGGCGGGCTGCTCCATGACATCGGCAAGGCGGTGGACCACCAGATGGAGGGGACCCATGCCCTCATCGGGGCGGAGCTCGCCCGCCGCTACGGCGCCCCGCCCAAGGTGGTCAATTGCATCGCCAGCCATCACCATGAGGTCCCCCAGGAGTGCATCGAGGCGGTGATCGTCGAGGCGGCCGACGCCATCTCGGGGGCACGGCCGGGCGCCCGTCGCGAGACCCTGGAGATGTATCTCAAGCGGATCCAGGAGCTGGAGAACCTGGCCCGCTCCTATCCGGGCGTCGCCGAGTGCTACGCCATCCAGGCCGGCCGGGAGATCCGCATCATCGTGAAGCCCGAGGAGGTGGATGACCTGGCCATCATCCGGATGTCCCGGGAGATCGCCCGCAAGATCGAGGAGACGATGCAGTATCCCGGCCAGATCAAAGTGACCGTCATCCGGGAGACCCGGGCGGTGGAGATCGCCCGCTGAACCCAACCCCTTCGGGAGCGATGCCGATGGCCAAGAAGCGACGGGTTCGGACCAGCGCGCCACCCCCCCGGCCGGGCGCGCCGGCGCCAACCGCCGGGCCGCCTGCTACCCTCCCCACCGCCCCCCGGCGGCCGGCCTCCAGCCTGGCCCATTTCGACTACACCTCCGTCCGGAGGGACCTGCGCCGCATCGGCCTGCTGGCCGCCCTCCTGCTCGGGGCCCAGGTGGCCCTGGCCTTCCTCCTGCCGCACCTTCTGCGTTGAGGAGCGGGTCCCAGGGGGCGCGCCCACGCGCCCCCCGTTGGGGTCTTTCGATCTCTCCGTCGAGGGAAGCCATGGCCGCGAAACCGATGTCGTCGGCCCGGGTGCATCCCCCACGGCGCCTCCATCGGGCGCGCCGGCCGGGGTTCCTGAAGACCGTCCTGGACAACGGCCTCACCGTGGTGCTCAAAGAGCAGCATCACGCCCCCGTGGTCACCTTCTGGGTCTGGTATCGGGTGGGCAGCCGCGATGAGCCCACCGGCCTCACTGGGATCTCTCACTGGGTCGAGCACATGCTCTTCAAGGGCACCCCCACCTACCCGAAGGGGACCCTGGACCGGTTGATCTCGCGGGAGGGCGGCGCCTGGAACGGGATGACCTGGCTGGATTTCACGGCTTACTTGGAGACCCTCCCCGCGGACCGCTGGACGCTGGCCCCGGAGATCGAGGCCGATCGGATGACGAAAGCCCTGTTCCACCCGAGGGAGGTGGAAGCCGAGCGCACGGTGATCCTCTCGGAGCGCCACGGCGCCGAGAACAACCCCCTCTTCCTGCTCGCCGAGCAGGTCCAGGCGCTGGCCTTCCAGGCCCATCCCTATGGCCATGAGGTGATCGGGTGGCCCGGGGACCTGCAGACCATCACCCGGGAGGACCTCTACCGGCATTATCGGACCTATTACGCCCCCAACAACGCCATCGCCGTGGCGGTGGGGCATTTCCGCATCCCCGAGGCCCTGCGGGCCATCGAGCGGGCCTTCGGGCGGATCCGGCCCGTCCCCCAGATCCCCCGCCTGCAGGTGACCGAGCCCCCGCAGCGGGGCGAGCGGCGGGTAGTGGTCGAAGGGGAGGGGAACACCGCCTACGTGGAGATCGCCCATCGCGTGCCCGAGGCGACCCACCCCGACTTCACGGCCCTGGTGGTCCTGAACGCGGTGCTGACCGGCTCGGGCTCCCTGAGTTTCAGCGGCGGCACCTCCAACAAGACCTCCCGGCTCTACCGGGCTCTGGTGGACACCCGGATCGCTGCCGATGTGGAGGGGACCCTCATCCCCACCCAGGAGCCCTTCCTGTATCGCCTGACGGCCACCCTCCAGCCGGGCCGCCGCCCGGAGGAGGCGGAGGCCGTCATCCAGGCCGAGATCGAGCGCCTGCAGACGGAGCCCATCCGCCCCGAGGAGTTTGAGAAGGCGCTCAAGCAGGCCCGGGCCGATTTCGCCTACAGCAGCGAGTCGGTGACCAACCAGGGCTTCTGGTATGGATGGAGCGAGATCTTCGCCGACTACACATGGTTCGAGACCTACCTGGAGCGCCTGGCGCAGGTCACCCCCGAGGATGTGCAGCGGGTTGCCCGCACCTACCTGGTGCGGACCAACCGCACCGTCGGTTGGTATGTCCCCGCCCGGAGGGACGGAGCCGCCCCCTGAAGGGGTGCGGGCTCAGGGCCTACCCGAGCCACCGCCCCAGGGCTATGCCCACGACCAGCAGGAGGCCGAAGAGGAGGTGTAACTGGGCCGTCCTGAGGTCCAGGAAAGTGAAGGCCACGCGACGAGGATGGAAAGCGGCCTGGATGTTCCGCCACGCCAGAGGGACGGTGAGGAAGGCGAGGAGGCTCCATACAGGGAGCCAGCCCCGTCCCACGGCCACAGCGGTGATGCCGTAGGCCATCAGCACCAGAGCGCAATAGTAGAGACTGGAACCGCGGAGCCCCAGGACGCCCGCTATCGTCCGGAAGCCGGCCCGGGCATCGTCTGCCAGATCCCTCATGTTGTTGCCGTGGAGGATGGCGGTGGTCAGAAGGCCCAGAGGCACCGAGAGGAGGAGTGGTGGCCAGGCCAAAGCCTGGGTTTGCACATAGTAGGAGCCCAGGGTCATCAGAGGGCCGAAGGCGAGAAAGACAGCCAGATCCCCCAAGGCCCTGTATTTGAGGCCCAGGGGCGGGGCAGTATAGAAGATCCCCAGGGAAGCCCCGGCCAGAGCCACAAACAAAATGGGAAGGCCCCGCCAGGCCGCCAAAGCCAGACCCACCCCCGCGGCCAGCAGCAGCAGCAACCGACCGAAGCGCAAGAGATGGCCCGGCTCCATCAGACCGTCCAGCAGGACGCGACTGGAACCCAAGGTGGACCAGGTGTCGGCCCCTCGGCGGTAGTCAAAGTAATCGCTTAGGACGTTGATGGCGGCATGGGCCAAAAGGGCTCCCCCGAAGGTAAGCAGCAAGAGGGGCCAAGAGAGGGAAGGGGCGAGGAAGGCCCCGAGGAGGATGGGAGAGATCGTCACCGGGAAGGCGAAGCTGCGGACCGCTTGCCAGTAGATCCGCCAGGGGTTGGGGCGGCTCTTCAGAGGGCCCTGGAAGGCTTGCAGGACTTCCTCCGTCACCTCCACCTGGACCCGCGGCTTCCATTCCTCAGTGTAGTCGGAGATGTAAAGGCGGGTGGGGCGGATGCGGAAGACAAAGAGGGGAAAGAACTTGGCGAAGAGGACCGCCTGGGGGACCTTGCGGAAGAGGATGTGCCGCTCCGGGCGCTCAGCCACGTCCCCCAGGATTTCGATAATCCCCTCCCCCTGCAGGAAACGGTCCGGGACGCCTCGGTCGATGACGAAGAACACGCGGGGATCCCGAAGGATGTTGGAATAGTGATGGCCCCGGCCCTCCGTGGGGCGCTCCAACAGGCCGTAGAGGTAGCCATCCTCCTCCGCAAAGTAAATCTTGTTGGCCCAGACCCTCCCTTCACCTTGACTCACCAAGGTGAGGGTCTTGTTCCTCCTGTAGATCTCCTTGGCGACCTGGAGCGCCTCCCGGAGCGGGGCGGGCAGGGTCGCCTGGGCCATCGGCACCTCCCGGTTCGTTTTGGCCCAATGTATACCACCGCGGGCCGGCGTCCGCAAGCCCTCCCGGCCTGGCGGGTTTCCGGCGGAGCGCCCCCGGGTTCTGTTGGCCCTCCATCGTGAAATCGGCTATCCTCATCCTCGGAACCAGGCATCCGACGCCGACGGGCGAGGGGAGCGGTGATCATCCTGTTGGGGCTGGGACCGGGAGACCCACGCTACTGGACACAGGAGGCCGTAGAGGTGCTGAACGGGCTCCGGGAGATCTACGTGCGGACCCGGCGGCACCCGGCGGTGGCGACCTTGCCGCCCCACCTGGTCATCTACGATTTCGACGCGGTCTACGCGGAGGAGGCCACCCTGGAGGCCGTCTACGAACGGATCGCGCGGACGGTGGTGGACCTGGGGCGGCGCCCCGAAGGGATCTGCTATGCCGTCCCCGGCTCCCCCTTCGTCGGAGAGGCCACGGTGGCCCGCATCCGGGCCCTGGCCGCCGAGGCCGGCCTCCCGGTCCGCATCGTCCACGGCCTCAGTTTCATCGAGGTGGCCCTGGAGCGCTTGGGCCTCGATGCCTTGGACGGCCTCCAGGTTGCCGATGCCTTTGAACTTGCCGAGCGGTATCATCCCCCGCTGAACCCCGACCGTCCCGCCCTCATCGCGCAGTTGGACAGCCGGGCGGTGGCGGCCGACGTCAAACTGACGCTGTTGAACCAGTATCCGCCGGACCACCCGGTGACCCTCCTCGACGCGGCCGGGCTGCCGCAGGCCCGCCAGGAGACCTTCCCGCTGTATCAACTGGACCGCCGCTCGGATTTCACGCCCCTGACCGCCCTTTATGTGCCGCCCCTGGCCCGCCCCGGGGCTTTCGAGACCTTCCAGGACACCATCGCCCATCTGCGCTCCCCGGAAGGATGCCCGTGGGATCGGGAGCAGACCCACCGGAGCCTGCGGGCCAACCTCCTGGAGGAAGCCTACGAGGTCCTGGAGGCTCTGGACGCGGAGGACGTGGCCCGCCTGAAAGAGGAACTGGGGGATCTGCTGCTCCAGATCGTCTTCCACAGCCAGATCGCCGTGGAGAGCGGCGAGTTCACTATGGCCGAGGTGATCGCCTACGTGAACGAGAAGATCCGCCGCCGCCACCCCCACGTGTTCGGCGAGGTGAAAGTCAGCGGCGTCCGCCAGGTGCTGGAGAACTGGGAGCAGATCAAGCAACGGGAGAAGGCGGAACGGGGGCAGGGGGCCTCTACCTTGGATGGGGTGCCGAAGGGGCTTCCGGCCCTGGCCCAGGCGGTCGCCTACGGCGAGCGGGCCGCCCGGCTGAAGTTCGATTGGGACGACGCCAAGGGGGTGCTGGACAAGGTCGTGGAGGAGCTCCGGGAGATCGCCGCCGCTGAGGACCCGGTTCGCCGCGCTGCCGAGTTGGGGGACCTGCTCTTCACCCTGGCGCAACTGGCCCGCCACTGGGGGATGGACCCCGAGGCGGCGCTGCGGGAGGCCAACGCCCGCTTCGCCCGGCGGTTCCGGCGGCTGGAGGCCCTCGCCGCCGCCCGGGGCCGTTCCCTCGCGACCCTCTCCCCCGAGGAGATGGAGGACCTGTGGCGACAGGCGAAGGCCGAGACCGCCGACGAGGGCCGGTGAAGGCCCCCCGGGTGCTGCTGTGCGACGCCGCGGGGCGCCCGCTGGCCCGGCTGCGCCTCTGTCGTTCCCTCGCCTGCCGGGGAAGGGGGCTGATGTTCCGCCGATCCCTGCCCGAGGGCGACGGGTTGCTCTTCGTCTTCCCGCGGCCGGGCCGCCTGGGGACAGCCATCCATATGTTTTTCGTGTTCTTCCCGATCGCCGCCGTCTGGCTGGATGGGGCGGGCCGCATCCTGCACGCGGTGGAGGCCCGGCCCTTTCGGATCTACATCCCTCCCGCCCCGGCCCGTTACCTGATCGAAGGGCCGGTGGATCTGTTGGCCCACGCCCGCGTGGGGGAGGTGTGGACATGGCGCGCGGAGGCTGGAGGATCTTGATGGGCCTGGCGATCGCCCTGGCCCTGGCCCATCGGGTCCAGGCCCAGGAGCCGATCCGCTACACGGTGCAGCCGGGGGACACCCTCACCCGCATCGCCGCCCGCTTCGGAACGACGGTGGAGGCGCTGGCCGCCGCCAACGGCCTGGTGAACCCCCATCTCATCTATGTGGGCCAGGTCCTGATGATCCCCACCGTCGCCCCGTCTCCCCGCCCGGGTCGGATCCACGTGGTGCAGCCCGGGGAGACCCTCTTTCGCATCGCCGTGCGCTACGGGACCACGGTGGATCGGCTGATGGCCCTCAACGGCCTCTCCAACCCCCAGCGGATCTTCGTGGGCCAGGTCCTGCGGATCCCGGAAGAGGCCCCCGGGGAAGCCTCGGCCTGGCCGGCCCCCTTCGCCGAGATCCAGGTGGGCCCCGGAGCGGCGGTCCAAGGCCGGGCCTTCCCGGTGCGGGTCCGGCTGCAGCATCCGGCGGCGGTCCAGGCGGACTTCCTGGGGGTGACCTTCCCGCTGGCCGCGACGGCGGAAGGGGCGGTGGGGCTACTGGCCGTCCCGGCGATGCAGGCCCCCGGCGTCTATCCCCTGGTCCTCACCGCGCGCACCCCCGCGGGCCAGACGGCGCGGGCGACCCTTTCCATCCGGGTGGCGGCGGGGGGTTATGCGCGGGAGGCCATCTCCTTGCCGCCGGATCGGCAGAACCTCCTGGACCCCCGGTTGGTTCGGGAGGAGCGGGAGAAGGTGCTGGGGGCGTGCCTCCCCTTCGAGCCGGAGCGCCGCTGGTCGGGCCCCTTCCGGTATCCGGTGGCGAACCCCGTTGTCACCTCGGCCTTCGGCACCCGTCGCTCCTACAACGGGGGCCCGTATGCCAGTTACCACGAGGGGCTGGACCTGCGGGGCACGGTGGGGACGCCGGTGTATGCCCCGGCCGCCGGGGAGGTGGCCCTGGCGGAAACCCTGGTGGTGCGGGGGAACGCCGTGATCCTGCGCCACGGGTGGGGGGTGTGCAGCGGCTACTGGCACCTGAGCGCCATCGCGGTGCGGCCGGGCCAGCGGGTGCAGGCGGGGGATCTGCTGGGGTATGTGGGGAACACCGGCCTCTCCACCGGCGCCCACCTGCACTGGGAGATCCGGGTGCGGGGCGTGCCGGTAGATCCCCGTCAGTGGGTGGAGGAGGCCCTCCCGTAGCCGCCGTCCTTCGCGGCGGGAGGTTCCCCCTGCGGCCCTTGGTGGAGGCCGTCAGGGCATTTGCGGGTGGGCCTGGGCCTGGCCTACCAGGAAGGCGTAGGCCACGGCTGCCGCCAGGGCCACCGTCCGCCCGTCCGGGTCCAGGGGCGGGGCGGTTTCCACCAAATCCATCCCCAGGCACGCCGGATGGGCGGCCAGGCGCTGGACCAGCCTCAGGCCCTGGACCGCCGTGAGGCCGCCTGGGGTGGGCGCCGAGACCCCCGGTGCGTAGGCCGGGTCGAACACGTCCATATCGAAACTGAGGAAGAAGCCGACGGTCCCCGCCAGGGCCCGCTCCAGCGCCTGTTCTGCCAGTGCCTCCAGATCCGATCGATGGACCTGCATAGCCGTCACGGTGAGGATGCCGAACCGCCGCGCCGCCTCGGCGTAGGCGCGGCTGTTGCGCCCCCCGGCCAGGCCGATCTGGACCAGATGGCGGCCCTCCAGGATGCCGCCCTCGATGAGGCGCCGGAAGGGCGTGCCGCTGGTGATCTCCCCCTCCAGCGGCTCCCGCAGGTCGTGGTGGGCGTCGAACTGGATCACCCCCACGGGCCGGCCGCCCCATCCCGCGACGAGGCCGCTGATGGTGGCGAAGGAGAGGCTGTGATCGCCGCCCAGGATCAGGGGGCGCAGGCCCATGCGGGCGACGCCGGCGATCACCTCGCGGACCCGTCGGTCGGTCTCCCGGGGGTCCGTGTGCACCACGGCGACGTCCCCCAGGTCCACCAGGCGCAGGCCCTCCGCGAGGTCCACCCCGCTCTCCAGGTCGAAGGCGGTCATCCGGTAAAGGGCGCGCCGGATGGCCGCTGGGGCCTCCCGCGCCCCCCGCCGGCCGATCACCGCGGTGTCGAAGGGGACGCCGACCAGGGCCACGGAGGCAGCGGCGGGATCCGACGTGCGCAAGTCCTCCACCCGCACGTCCCGCGGGTCTGGGGGGACGGGGGAGTGCTCGAGGGGGCGCAGCCAGGGCAGGGAGGGCATCATCGCCGGGGCATCCTCCCGATCCGGGCGCCTACATTCCGGTGGAGACCACCACAGCGATGGCGAAGCCGCCGTCGTGGGTCATGCTCACCGCCCACTGCCTCAGGCCCAGCACGCGGGCGCGTTCCGCGGCCCAGCCCCGGAGGTGGACGTGGGGCTGCCCGCGATGGTCGGGCAGGATCTCTACGTCGTGGAACCCGATGCCCTCCCGGGCCATCAGACGCAAGCCGACCCCCAGGGCCTTGGCCACCGCCTCCTTGGCCGCGAAGCGGGCGGCATATTCCCCGACGCGCCCGCGGCAGGCCTGGCGTTCCCCCGGCGTGAACACCCGTTGCAGGAAACGCTCCCCGAAGCGGGCCAGCGCCCGCTCCACCCGCCGGATCTCGATGATATCGATCCCGATGGCTACTGTGCCCATCGTCGGTTTCCCTCACCCCAACCCAGCCAGGAAGTCCCGGATGGCCGCCGCCACGACCTCTGGCTGCTCCAGCATCACCATATGGCCGGCCCCTTCCACCCGCACCAGCCGGGCCCCCGGGATATGGGCTGCCAGATACTCCGCGTATTTGATGGGCGTCATCCGATCGGCCGTCCCCCCGATGACCAGCGTGGGGACCCGGATCTCCCCCAGCCGGTCCATCACGTCGAAGGCATCGCAGGCGCGGTAATCGCCCTCGACCAGCGCCGGGTCGGTGCTCAACAACAGATGGCGGGTGTTCTCCACCCATCGGGCCGGCGGCGAGACCCCCCAGGCCCACTCGGTGATGCGGTCCACCGTCCGCTGAAAGTCCTTCCGCAGGCCTTCCAGGATCTCGGGGCTCACCCGCAGCCGTGCCCCGGTGGCGATCAGCACCAGGGCGGCCACCCGTTCCGGATGGTGGAGGGCCGCCCACTGAGCGATGGCGCCGCCCATCGAGTGGCCGACCCAAACCGCCCGGGGGAGGCCCACGGCCGACATCCAGTCCACCACCACCTGGGCGTAGGCGGCGATGGAGGACCGGCCCTGGCCGGAGGAGCGGCCGTGGCCGGGCAGGTCCAAGGCGTAGACGACGGCCCCGCTCAGGTTCCGCAGCGCCTCCGGCCAGATCAGGTGGGATTCCCCGGCCCCGTGGATCAGGATCACGAAGTGGCGGGCCTCCAGGTCGGCATGCTGGGCATAATACAGGCGTTCCGTCCCCACCTCTTGGTAAGGCATCTCCACCCCCGGAGGGCGCTCCGGCGATCCCCACGGATGGGGCGGTGACGGATCAGCCGAGGAGGCGGACCAGCAGGTTCAGCAGGCGCCAGTAGGCCCGCCGCACCGGCCCGGGCCACTCCGGGCCCGGGAGGAGCGGCGGGAAGGCCCGGGCTCCCCGCTCCCGCCACAGATTATCCCATCCGCTGGCGTCCCACAACAGGTCCGCCCCGGGCAGCCCGGCCGCCCGCACCTTCGGGTCCGGGTTGAACCCGTTGTGGACCAGATGGTTGTCGTGGATCCAGTTTCGCTCCGGGATGGCCCCCACATCGAAGGCCGTGCCCTTGGGGAAGACCTGGTACAGCCCCACCACCGCGATGCCGAAGGAGGCGTTGTCCCGGACCTCGTTGCCCGTCACCTCGGTCTCGTCGGCGGCCATGATCAGGATGCCGGTCCCCGAGGGCACGTTCCCCACGATGGCCCCCGGCTTGGCGAAGTTGGGCCCGTTGTTGTGGACGATGCGGTTGCCGACGATGCGGTTGCGGAAGCCGACCTTGGACTCCAGGTTGGGCAACACGAAGACCAGCACGCCGGCTGTGTTATCATGCACGTAGTTGTTCTCCACGGTGATGGCCACCGAGTTCTCCACCTCGATCCCGCTGACGTTGCCGTAAGCCTCGCTGTCACGGATGATCCCGTTGCGGGACTGGCCGATGTAGATCCCGGTGTCCCACGCCCCGGTGGCCAACACCCGCTCGACGAGGATGTCCTCGCAGCCCACCGGATATACGCCGTAGGCCCCCGTGTTCTCTGCCACCACATCTCGGATGACGACGCCCCGCGCTCCCGGCACCACGATGCCGTTGTTGGTGTAGTTGCGGACGACGAGGTTCTCGACGGTGAAGCCGTCGCGGGCGGCGACGATCCCGTCCCCGAGCACGTTCCGGCCGTCGAGGACCGGCCGCTGGCCGTCCCGGGAGATCCCCCGCAGCGTGAGGTGCTCCGTCTCCACCACCAGGGCTTCGAAATACACGCCCGGCTCGATCAGGACCGTGTCGCCGGGGCCGGTCCGATCCAGCACCGCTTGGATGGACTCGCCGGGCCGGACCACCCAGGTCTGGGGCGCGCGGGGCGGCTCGGGGGCGCCCTGGGCGCCGACGTTGAAGCGGGCCGCCCGCGCCCGGCCGGGGTTCTCCAGCCGGGGGACCACCGGGAGGCCCGAGGGCACGGCTTCAGGGACCGGCGGCATGCTCGACTCGTCGGTCAGCGCGTAGAGGAAGGCGACCAGGTCGGCCCGCTCCTCCGGGCTCAGGCGGAACGGCTGGATCTTCGCGTCCAGGTTCGGGAGGTCCATCCCCCGCCCGCGGCCGCCCCCGTCCTTGTAAAAATCGATGACCTCCTCCAGGGTGGCGAAGACCCCGTTGTGCATATAGGGGGCGGTCAGGGCGATGTTGCGCAGGGTCGGCACCTTGAAGGCCCGTTCGTCGCGGGGCGATCCGGTGACCTCCGCCCGCCCGCGATCCGCCGGCTCTCCCGGGAGGTCGGGCACCCCGATGACCCGGAAGTCCGAGGATCCGAAGAGGGGCAAGGTGTGGCACTCGAAGCAGCGGGTGCGCCCCGAGCGGAAGAGGTTGAGGCCCCGGCGCTGGGCCGGGGTGAGGGCGGTGGGGTCACCGGCCGCGAAGCGGTCGAAAGGCGCGTTGCGGCTGACCAGCGTGCGCTCAAAGGCGGCGATGGCCTTGGCGATGTTCTCGAAAGTCACCGCCGATCCGTCCCGGCCCCCGAAGGCCCGGTCGAACCGCTCCCGGTATTCCGGGATCGCCCGGAGGGCCTGGACCATGCGCTCCGGTTGCCCCGCCATCTCCTGGGGATCGGTGAGGGAGAGGCGGGCGGCTTCCTCCAGGGAGGATGCCCGCCCGTCCCAGAAGAGGCGCCGCAGGTAGCCTACGTTCCACAGGGTCGGCGCCCCCCGGCGCATCGGGCGGCCGTCGGCGCCGATGGAGCGCCCCTTCCCGTCGGCGAAGCCCAGGTCGGGATGGTGGCACGTGGCACACGAGCGGCTGCGGTCCCCCGAGAGGATGGGATCGTAGAACAGCAGACGGCCCAGTTCAGCCTTCTCAGGGGTTTGCGGGTTGTCCGGGGGGATCGGCATCGGGGGAAACGGCCGGCGCAGCGCCCCGGCGGCCCCGGGCATCCCGTCCGCCCACCCGCCGGGCGGCCGGTCCGGGGGAACCGGCCAGAACGCCGCCAGCAGGAAAAGCGCGAGGAAGAGGAAGAAGAGCCCCGCGCCGGCCCAGCGGATCCATCGGCGTCCCACGCCCATGGGGCCCCTCCTTCCCGAGGATTTCCGACGGCCGATCTCATCCTTCGATGGGGGGAAGGGACGGGCGGGTGCAGCGCACGATCCGGCGCACCCGGCGTTCGAACTCGCGCCGGGGCATCAGGACCCGGCGGCCGCAGGTCAGGCAGCGGATCCCAATATCCGCTCCCACCCGCACCACCTGCCACTCCGTCCCCCCGCACGGATGGGGTTTGCGCAACTGGACGACGTCGTCCAGATGGATCTCCAGCGGCATTGCGTCCCCCACTCAATCCCAGCGCCAGACCTCCACCCGGTCGCCCGCCTGCAGGCCATTGAGATCCAGGGGGACCATCACCAGGCCGTCGGAGCGGGCGAGGGTGAAGATCAGGTTGCTTTTGCCGAACAGGGGCTCAGCCCACCAGCCGTCCTCCCGCCGCTCCAGGCGCACCGGGACCCAGTCGATGCGGCCCGGGGCCGAGGGGATGTTGTGGGTGAGGCGGGCGGGCTGTTGGATCGGCGCCGGGGGCTCCAGGCCCTGCATGGCGTAGAGCAGGGGGACCAGGAGCATGCGGGCGACCACGAAGGCCGAGACCGGGTTGCCGGGGAGCCCCAGCACCGGCTTGCCATCGCAGAAGGCCACCAGGGTCGGCTTGCCGGGTTTGATGGCCAGGCCGTGGGCCAGGATCCCCGGCGACCCCAGGCGCGTGATCACCGTCGCCGTCAGGTCGCGGGTGCCCACCGAGCTCCCGGCGGTGAAGACCAGGAGGTCGGCCGCCGCGAGGGCGCGACGGGCCATCGCTTCCAGATCCTCCAGGCGGTCGGGGGCGATGCCGAAGGGGAGGGGCTCCCCGCCGTGCTGGCGGATCAACCCCAGCAAGGAGAAGGTGTTCACATCCCGCACCTGGCCGGGACCGGGGGTTCGGTCGGGCGGGACGATCTCATCGCCGCTGCCCACCAGGGCCACCCGGGGCCGGCGCACCACCGGCACGCGGACGATCCCCAGGGCCGCCAAGGCGCCCAGGTCCTGGGGCCGCACCCGATGGCCGGCGGGGAAGGCCACCGCACCGGCCGCTACATCCTCCCCCACAGCGATCACGTTCTCCCCGGGGGCCACCGGGCGGAACACCTCCAGCGTCTCCTCGTCCAGCCGCTGTGTCCGCTCCACCATCACGACGGCGTCGGCCCCCTCCGGGAGCATGCCCCCTGTGGAGATCCACGCGGCCTCGCCCGGCCCCACTCGGAAAGCCGGCGGCCGGCCCATGGGGACCTCTCCAATCACTCGCAGGTAGGCCGGGAGGCCTTCGGTGGCCCCGAAGGTGTCCGCCGCCCGCACCGCGTAGCCGTCCACGGTGCTCCGCGGGAAGGCCGGCAGGGGCTCCGGGGCCCGGAGGGGCTCGGCCAGGACCCGGCCCAGGGCCTCGGCCAGCGGGACCTCCTCCGCTGGGAGGGGGATCTGGAGATGGCCCCGCAGCCGCCGCAGGGCGTCCTCCGGCGGAAGGACCGTGAAGAACTCTGGCATGGCGTCTCCCTCCACCCTGGCTGTTCCATTCTGGCCGATCTGGGCTGCCCGCGCCAGCGCGGCCGCGCCGACGAGCGTTCCTTGGACGGGCTTTGACGACGGCTCTTCCCCCTGTTTATAATGCGATGGAAGCATCCGCAGGATCCCGGAGACGATCCGGCCATCTGGGGGGAGGACGGCGATGATCGACGTGAACGACCTGCGCAAGGGCACCACGTTCATCCTGGACGGCCAGATCTACGAGGTCCTGGAGTATCAGCATCACAAGCCGGGCCGGGGGAACGCCTTCATCCGCACCAAACTGCGCAACCTGCGCACCGGCGTCATCATCGACAAGACCTTCCTGTCCGGCGACCGGGTTCAGGACATCCGGGTGGAGAACCGGGAGGTCCAGTTCCTGTATCGGGACGGCGATCTCTACTACATGATGGACACCCGGACGTATGAGCAGATCCCGGTGCCGGCGGAGCGGCTGGGGGAGGCAGTGAACTTCCTCAAGGAGGGGATCACCCTGACCCTGCGGGAATACGAGGGCGAACCCCTGGGGGTGGAGCTCCCGGTGACCGTGGATCTGCGGGTGGTGGAGGCCGAGCCCGGCGTGAAGGGCGACACCGCCTCGGGCGCCGACAAGTGGGTGGTGGTGGAGACCGGCTATCGCCTGCGGGTCCCCCTGTTCGTGAACGCAGGGGATATCATCCGCGTGGACACGCGGACCGGTGAGTATGTCACCCGGGTGGCGTGAGCGACCCGGGCCCATCCCCGCTCCGATGGGAGGCCTCGATGCGACCGCGACGCGTGGTGATCACCGGGATGGGGGCTGTCACCCCTCTGGGCCTGGATGTGCCGACGACGTGGGCGAACGCCATCGCCGGGCGTTCCGGCGTGGGGCCCATCACCCTGTTCGACGCCTCGAACCTCAACGTCCGCATCGCCGCCGAGGTGAAGGGCTTCGATCCCCTGAACTACATGGACGCACGGGAGGCGCGACGGCGCGACCGCTTCGAGCAGTTCGCCGTGGCGGCGACGCAGGAGGCGGTGCGCCAGGCGGGCCTGCGCGTCACCGAGGAGATCGCCGATGAGGTGGGGGTGATCATCGGGTCGGCCATCGGCGGGGCCCAGAGCTTCGCCGACGGGGTGGAGATCGCCCTGCACAAGAGCCCCCGCCTCCTCCATCCCTTCGTGATCCCCATGGTCATCGCCGACGGCGCCTCGGCCCAGATCGCCATCGAACTGGGGGCCCGGGGCCCCAACTTCGCCACCGTCTCGGCCTGCGCCGCCGGCGCCGACGCCATCGGCATCGCCTACGAACTGATCCGCAGCGGTGACTGCCGGGTTTGCATCGCCGGTGGCGCCGAGGCCAGCGTCACCTATATCGGTATCGCCGCCTTCGACCGCATCGGGGCGATGTCGCGCCGCAACGACGACCCGGCCGGGGCCTGTCGGCCCTTCGACCGCCATCGGGACGGGACCGTGATGGGGGAGGGGGCGGCCGTCCTGGTGCTGGAGGACCTGGAGTTCGCCCTGGCCCGGGGGGCCGAGCCCCTGGCCGAGATCATCGGCTATGGGGCCACCTCCGACGCCTATCATCCCATCGCCCCCGACGAGAACGGGGCGGGGGCGGCCCGGGCGATGGCCAAGGCCTTGCGCAAGGCCGGCGTCCGCCCGGAGGAGGTGGATTACATCAACGCCCACGGCACCGGCACCCCCCTGAACGACAAGACGGAGACCATGGCCATCAAGACGGTTTTCGGGGAGCGGGCCTACGAGATCCCGATCAGCGCCACCAAATCGATGACCGGCCACATGATCGGGGCCACCGGCGCCCTGGAGGCCATCTTCTGCGTGATGGCCATCCGGGAGGGGATCCTCCCCCCGACCATCAACCTCCAGGATCCCGATCCGGAGTGCGACCTGGACTACGTGCCGAACATGGCCCGCCGCCATCCGGTCCGCATCGCCATCACCAACGCCTTCGGCTTCGGCGGCCATAACAGCGTGCTGGTGCTCCGGCGCTGGGAGGGCCGCTGAGCGGGCCTGCGCCCCCGGAGGGGATTCGGATGACAGCGGCCGGGTCCGTCGCAGCGTTCTTCGACGTCGACCACACCGTGCTCTCGGTGAGCTCCGGGCAGCAGTGGGTGCGGTATCTGCGCCGGAGCGGCCGGATGACCTGGCCGGTGTGGTGGACCTTCATCGGGCTGGCCCTCCGCTATTACCTGGGGCTGTTGGAGTTCCCCCGCGCCAACGCCCGGCTCACCGCCATGATCGCCGGGGCCGACGCGGAGGCCTTCCGAGAGGAGACCCGCCGCTGGTTCGAGGAGTGGGTGCGCCCCTATATCGCCCCCGGGGCCGTCCGGCGGATCGCCTGGCACCGCGAGCAGGGACATCGCCTGGCCTTGGTCTCCGCGGCCACCGAGTATGTGGTGCGTCCCCTGGCGGAGGCCCTGGACATCCCCGACCACCTGTGCACCCGCCTGGAGGTCGTGGACGGGCGGCTCACCGGCCGGGTGGTGGAGCCCCCTTGCTACGGCCCCGGCAAAGTGTATTGGGTCGAACGCTACGCCGCGGAGACCGGGGTGGATCTCGCCCGAAGTTACTTCTACTCGGACAGTTACACCGATCTCCCCCTGCTCCTGCGGGTCGGCCATCCCGTCGCCGTCAACCCGGACCCGCGGCTCCGCCGGCTGGCGCGGCGGCGGGGCTGGCCCATCGAGCGCTTCTACTGAGGGCGGCGCATGCGGCGGGCGGTGCGCATCCTGGGCGTCCCGATGGACCTGGGGCAGGGGCGGCGCGGGGTGGACATGGGACCCAGCGCCGTCCGCTACGCAGGCCTGCAGGCGCGGCTGGAACGCCTGGGCTACCTCGTGGAGGACGGCGGCAACATCGCCGTGCCCGTCCCCGAGGAGGTTCGCGACGATGCGCCACGGAACGGGATGCGACATCTGGAGGCGGTGGCCGAAGCCTGCGAGCGGGTTTTCGCGGCGGTGCGGGAGGCCGTGGCCGTCGGGCGCTTTCCGATCATCCTGGGAGGGGATCACTCCATCGCCATGGGGACCATCGCCGGCGTGGTGGCGGCGGCGGGCCCTGTCGGGGTGATCTGGATCGATGCCCACGGGGATTTCAACACCCCCGAGACCTCGCCTTCCGGGAACATCCACGGCATGCCGCTGGCCCATCTGGTCGGACGGGGGCATCCCCGCCTGGTGGGGATCGGCGACCCCGGCCCCACCCTCCGGCCCGAGCAGGTGGTCCTCATCGGAGTGCGATCCCTGGATCCGGGAGAGCGGGAGGCGATGGCGGAGAGCGGGATGTTGGTCTTTACCATGCGTGAGGTCGACGAGTGGGGCATCGCCACCGTGGTCCGCCAGGCCCTCACCCGCCTGAAGGCGTGGCCGCGCCTGCATGTCAGCCTGGACCTGGACGCCCTGGATCCGCAGGTGGCGCCGGGGGTGGGGACCCCCGTGCCGGGCGGCCTCACCTATCGCGAGGCCCATCTGGCGATGGAGCTCCTGGCCGACAGCGGGCGCGTGGGCTCAGTGGACGTGGTGGAGATCAACCCGATCCTGGACGAACGGAACCGGACGGCGGAGCTGGCGGTAGAGTTGCTGGCCTCGTTGCTGGGCCAGCAGATCCTCTGAAAGCGGGCCGGGGGGTGCCCTATCGCTCCGGATACGCCGGCCCGGCGGCCAGCGGCCCTACGAAATTGCGGAACTCCACCTGCCCCCAGCCGCACCGCGGGCAGGCCACCCGCACCTCCTCGACGTAAGGATCGTGGTCGTCGGGCTGGACGATGGACCAGCGGAGCCGGCCCCCGCATTGGGGGCAAGTCGGGGTGATCAGCCAGGCGTAGACCCCCGGGGGATGGATCCCGGAGAGGGCCGTCCAGATAAGGGCCAGGATCACGCCGATCAGCGCCGGGCCCTGGGGCCGCAGGCCGATCCAGACCCCCAGCCAGGCCAGGGCCAGGAGAGCGATGAAGAGGCGCACATAGCGATAGCGGATGAAGAACATCTTTTTCCTCCTGGTTTAGCGAATCGCCCCCGCGACCTCTCCGTAGTTCACCGGCGCGCTCCACGCTGGGCCCACCGCCAGCCGGCGATGGGCCTCGGGGCCCAGCCGCTCCCAGTAGGCCGCCCGGTCCGGGACGCCGTAGACCCATTCCTCCAGCCAGGCCTGCAGGCGGGAAGGATCCCGCGAGATGGAATCCCATTCCCCATAGAACGCGTTGTCGCGGTCGTAGTAACCCTGGGCATAGGAGGGGTGCGCGCCGTAAGGCACATGGCAGACGGCTGTGACCAGGAAGCCGGGGAGGAGGGTGCGGTTGGGATCCCGACGGATGGCCTCCGGCGGGACGATCTCCTCCGCCGTCACGATCACCCGCCGGGCGGCCAGCGCGGCCTCCTTCTGCTCCCCCACGATCCCCCAGATCTGGGCGTTGCCCTCCTCGTCGGCCCGCTGGACGTGCACGATGGCCACATCCGGATGGAGGGCGGGGACGGCCCACAGACGCTCCCCGGTGAACGGGCAGGCGATCTCCCGGTAGTTCGGGTTGACCCGCGGCAGATCGTGGCCGGAGGGACGCATGGGCATGAAGGGGAGGCCGGCCGCCCCGGCCATCAGCCGCGCCACCATGGCGAAGTGGGTGTATTCCTCGATCTCGATCTCCCCTCGCTCCACCGCCCGGCGGACGGCGTGGAGCATCCCCACGCCGGGGTTCCCCGCCCACGAGAAGATCAGCCGCCGGGCGCACCCGGCCGCCACCATCTGATCGTAGATCAGGTCCGGCGTCGCCCGGGCCAGGGTCAGGCCCCGCTTCCGCTGGCGGATGATCTCATGTCCGGCGGCGAAGGGAATCAGGTGGGTGAACCCCGCCAGGTAGATGAGGTCCCCGTCGTGGACGTAGCGGGAGATCGCCTCGGCCAGCGACATCAACCTGGACATGTCCGCCCCGGTCAGCCCGCCTTCTTGTTGTTCCCCGAGTTGGAGAAGATGGGGAGGTGCCCCAGGGCGATGATATGGCGCCACTTGGCCCGTTCCCCCTCCGTGAACACCGCGGCCTCAGCGACAACGATGGCTCCCGCTTTGTTCATCAACAGCCGCATCGCCTGGAGGGTCGATCCGGTGGAGATCACATCGTCCACCAGCACCACCTTCCGCCCGCGGACCAACTCGATGTCCTTCTCGTCCAGATACAGGGTCTGGGGTTGCCCCGTGGTGATGGAGAGGGTCTCTGCGCTCAGGGCCTCCCCCATATAGGGCTTGTAGCTCTTGCGCAAGATCACATAAGGCAGGCCGGTCTCGATGGAGAGTTGGTAAGCCAGGGGGATGGCCTTGGCCTCAGGGGTGACGATGACCTCGGCCTCCTTGGGGATGCGCTTGGCCAGTTCCTTGGCCGCCGCCAGGACCACCTCGGTTTCCCCCAGCATGTTGAAGATGGCGATGCGAACACCCGGGGCGATCTCGAACAGGGGGAGATGCCGGACCAGGCCGGCGATCTCCACCGTATAGGTCTCGCGCTTCGGGCCCATAGGATCTCCCTCCCGCCGGGATGCCGGGAAAATTATACCAGAACCCCAGGCGACGGCCGGGGCGGGAGCCCACGGGGAGCCGCGATGGGCTTCGATGGAGAAACTCGGCCTCTGCACCCGCGCCCCGTTGGTCCGCTATGCCCTCCAGAAGGGTCTGCCAAGGGAAGGCTGACCCGGAGCCTCTCACCCGTCCTTCACCGGGCGGCCCCAGATGGCCACCTCGTGGCCGGTGGGCCGGAACCCGAAGCGTCGGTAGAGGGCCTGGGAGGCCTGGTTCTCGATCTGGGTGTTCAGGGTGATGGGGAAGGCGCCCAGATCGATGAGGTAGCGCAGGCTCTCCGCCAGCAGATGGGCCCCGATGGCGCGGCCCTGGTGGGCCGGGTGGACGGCCAGGCGCACGATGTGGCCGTGCATCCCGTAGAGGTCGGCGAAGGTGTAGCCCACGATCCCCCCTGCCTCCTCCGCCACCAGGAAATGCGGCACCTGCCGCCACGCCCGCGTCAGGATGGTGGGACCATACCACCACATGGGCTCGAAGGCCTGCCGGTCCACCTCGGCGATGCGCGGGATGTCCGAGAACAAGGCCGGCCGGATCCGGGCGGAGGCGGGCGGGAGGGCCGGGAGACGCCTATCCTCCTTGCGCAGGGTGATCACCCGGGTCCGGAGGGTGAAGCCCAGGGCTTCATAGACCGGCTCCAGCCACGCCCCATCCGCCATCCCCACCACCGCCTCGGCCCCCTGGGCGGCCAGGGCGTCGGCCAGATGGGGCCAGATCTGGCGGAACAGGGCCGACGCATCCTCGCCGTCCGCCACAGCGGCCCCCCGCAGCCAGGCGACCGGGCTATCGGCCAGGATCCCCAGCCAGAAGGCGACCACCTGGCCCACCCGCTCCACCACCCATGCGTGGGGGGAATCCAGCCACTCCTCCAGCGACCACCAATCCAGGGCCATCTGGGACCGCCGGTGGGAGCGGATCAGCCCGAGGATGGCCGTGCGGTCGGCCCGGGTCGCCGGGCGCACGTGCAGCCACAACGGACACCTCCCCAAGGGATCTCCGACGCCGGCCTCGGCAGAGCGCGGCAGCGCCTTCCGTCGGCCGCCGCCGGGGACCGGCAAGCGGTGCCCTCGACGGCCTCCAGGAGCGCCTCCCCGTTCCGCCCCAGCCGCTCCTGGAGCAGGCGGGCCCCGCTCACCTAGCCTCGTCCATCGGCCGGCCTCCGGGGGAAGGATCCCAGGCCGCCCCCTCTCCCGCTTCCTGGTATACTTACCCTCAGGATCGGTGACAAATCCGAGGCCGCGGTGTTCTTTTCCATGAGCCAGCAGCGTTCAAGGACGGAGCCCAGCGTGGAGGAGCGGGCATTGGTGGACCGGGCCCGGCAGGACCCCGAGGCCTTCGGTCAACTCTATCTCCGCTACGTCCGCTCGATTTACAACTACATCTTCTACCGCACCGGCGACCCGGAGGAGGCGGAGGACCTGACCAGCCAGGTGTTCCTCCAGGCCCTGCAGCACCTGTCCCGGTTTCAGGACAGAGGCGTGCCCTTCGCCGCCTGGCTTTTCCGGATCGCCCACAACCTGGTGGCCAACTGGCATCGGGACCGCCACCGGCGGCCGACGGTCCCCCTCTCGGAGAACGGCCATGAGCCGGTGTCCGATCGCGTCGAGGTGGTGCTGGAGCGCCAGGAGGATCGGGAGCGCCTGCTGGCCGCCATGCGGCGCTTGCCTCCGGAGCGCCAGCAACTCCTGATCCTGAAGTTCGTCGAGGGCATGTCCAACGCAGAGATCGCCCAGATCATGGGGCGGAGCGAGGGGGCGGTGCGGGTGCTGTATCACCGCACGCTGGAGGCCCTCCGGAAAGAATTGCGCCGGGAGACCCGTCCGGGAGGTTGAGGCGATGCCGGACCTCGTCGATTGGCTGGATCTGCACAGCATGCGTCTGCAGCAGGGCCTGCGCGGCGCCCACGCGTATCCGATCTCCCCGCTGGCCTTCTCCCCGGAGGAGCGCGCGCTCTTCCGGCTGGCCGAGGGCCTGGCCGAGGTCCTGCGTCCGGTGGAGCCGCCCCCCGCCTGGGTGGCCTCGCTCTACGAGCGCCTGATGCGGGAGGCCCGCCGCCCGGCGCCGCGTCCCGGGCTGCCTCTGTCCTGGTGGTGGGTGGGGGCGGCGCTGGGGACGATGGCCCTGGGCCTGCTGGCCTATCAGCGCCTCCACCGGGCCCGCCCCGCGTGAGGCCGGGAGACGGTTCCTGGGATCTCCGGACGAAAGGAGGGGATGATGGGTCGCTACAGTCGGATCGCCGGATGGGGGATGGCCGTTCCCCGCCGGGTGCTCACCAGCCGGGAGCTGGCGTCGATGCTGCACACCACCGAGGAATGGATCCTCACCCGCACCGGGATCCGGGAGCGGCGCATCGCCGGGCCCGGGGAGACCACCTCGGACCTCGCGGTGGCGGCGGCCCGGGAGGCCATGGCCCGGGCGGGCGTCCTCCCCCAGGATCTGGACCTGATCATCGTGGCCACCTCGACCCCGGATTATGTGATCCCTCCGGTCTCATCGATGGTTCAGGAGAAGCTGCGCGCCCGCTGCGGGGCCTTCACCCTGGGGGCCGGGTGCACCGGCTTTATGTATGGCATGGCGGTGGCTCACGCCTTCATCGCCGCTGGCCTGATGCAGAACGTCCTGGTGATCGGCGCCGAGATCATCAGCCGCAACATCGACTGGACGGACCGGAACACGGCGGTGCTCTTCGGGGACGGGGCGGGGGCGATGGTCCTGCAGGCCAGCGACCTGCCCACCGGCCTGCTCTCCTTCGTGCTGGGCTCCGACGGCTCGGGGGCGGAGCACCTCATCGTCCCGGGGATCTCCACCAACCATGTCATCACGGAGGAGACCATCCGGCAGAAAGGGCACCTGCTCCGGATGAACGGCCGGGAGGTCTTCAAGTTCGCCACCCGGGTGCTGGGGAAGGTGGCCATTGAGGCCATCGCCCGCAGCGGCCTGGCGCCCGACGAGATCGACCTGATGATCCCCCACCAGGCCAACGAGCGCATTATCGAGGCCGCCTGCCGCGAGCTGGGCTTCCCCATGGAGAAGGTGTTCATGAACCTGGACCGCTATGGGAACACCTCGGCGGCCTCCATCCCCATCGCCTTCGCCGAGGCCATGGAGCAGGGGCGGATCCGGGAGGGGGACCATCTGTTGCTGATCGGCTTCGGGGCGGGGCTGACGTGGGCCGGGGCGGTGGTCCGGTATGGGGTGCGGCCGGAGGATCGCCCCATCGCCGTGGAGAACTGGCCGGTGCGCCTGCCGGTCTCCCTCCCGGACCTCAACCGGCTGGAGCCGGTGCGCCAGGCCAAGGTGATGGCCCTGCGGGCCCGCCGGCAGTTGCTGCAGACGGCCATGAGCTTGCTGCTGCCCTTCTACACCCGCTCCCGCCGCCGCAAGGCTTCGCGGTGAACGCGCCCGCCCGCGGGGGTCTTGACAGGCGGCGGGATGCGGTTATCATTAGCTGGCGACAAGTGAATACGGCCGAGGTGCCCGACGCCCCGGATGGCAGGGCTGAAAGGCGAAGTCCGGTGAAAGTCCGGCGCTGTCCCGCAACGGTAACCACGGCTGCCCGCGCAGACCGTGGAAGCCCGGTCGCCCGCCTCGGCCTCCTCCGAGCCTCGCGGAAGGGGTAGGAGCGCCGCCCGCCTGTTTTCGAGTGTGCTTGGGCTGTCCCGCGGCCTCCCTGTCCTTCCCGGCAGGGAGGCCGTGATGTTCTGGCCTCCGGTCGGGAGGGGCCTCCGCTCCTTCGGCGGGGCCCATCCCGAACCGGAGGTGATGCCATGCGGAATCGGTTGCGGTGGCTTTCGTTCCTGTTGCTGCTCTCGCTGGCCGTCGGGTGCGCGGGAGCCACCCCGCCGCCGCCCACGGCCACGCCGGCGCCGACCGTTCCCCCTACCCCGACCGTCACGCCGGCCCCCACCCCGACGCCCACCCCCTTCCTGGTCCTCACCGATGAGGCCGGGCGCCAGGTGGTGCTCCGGGCCCGCCCGCAACGGATCGTCACCCTGGCCCCCTCAGCGACCGAGATGATCTTCGCCGTGGGGGCGGGGGATCGCCTGGTGGGGCGCGATGCGCTCTCCGACTACCCGCCGGAGGCCCAACGGGTCCCCAGCATCGGAAGCACCTACCAGACCCTCAACACCGAGGCCATCCTGGCCCTCCGGCCGGACCTGATCTTAGCCCCCGGCGTGATCAGCCCGGAGCAGGTGAAGACCCTGGAGGGCCTGGGGCTGGTGGTCTTCCATCAGAGCACCCCCACGGATCTGGAGGGGATCTTCCAGCAGATCCTGACGGTCGGCCGGCTGACCGGGAACGTGGCGCAGGCGGAGCAGGTGGTGGCGGCGCTGCGGGACCGGGTCCGGGCGGTGGAGGAGAAGGTGAAGGCCGCGCCCGCCCGACCCAAGGTGTTCTACGAGTTGGACGCCACCGACCCCAGCAAGCCGTGGACGGCGGGGCCGGGCTCCTTCATCGACCGGCTGATCACCATAGCGGGCGGCCGGAACGTCGGCGCCGTCCTCTCCCGCGAGTGGGGGCAACTGAGCCTGGAGGAACTGATCCGTCAGGATCCCGATGTGATCCTGCTGGGGACGGCCAACTACGGCGAGACCCCGGAGAAGGTCCGGCAGCGGCCCGGGTGGGCCCGCCTGCGGGCGGTGCGGGAAGGGCGGATCTATCCCATCAACGCGGATCTGGTCACGCGGCCGGGGCCGCGGGTGGTGGAGGGGCTGGAGACCATGGCCCGCCTCCTGCATCCGGAGTTGTTCCCCCAGGGCGGCCGGGAGCCGCTCCGGCGGGCGCTGGCCGAGGCCCTCGCCGGGGTTCGGTGAGGTGGGCGTGTTGGGGATCTCCGGGACGGGAGGTGGGGGATGTCGCGCGAGGCCTTGGCCTTGGGGCAGATCCGATCGCGGGCGCTGCGGGTGGGGTTGTGGGCGGTTCTGGGGGGGTGGGCCGCCCTCGGCCTGATCCTGGGCCTTCTGCTGGGTCCGGTCCCCATCCCCGTCCCGGAGGTGGTGCGGATCCTCCTGGGCCGCTGGCTCCCGGTGGGGGCGGTGAGCGATCCCACCCTGGCGGCCATCGTCTGGGAGGTGCGGCTGCCCCGGGTGGTGCTGATGGCGCTGGCCGGGGCCGCGCTGGCGGGGACCGGCGCGGCCTACCAAGGGTTGTTCCGCAACCCCTTGGCGGATCCCTATCTGATCGGGGTGGCGGCGGGGGCGAACCTGGGGGCGCTGGTGGCGACGGCCCTGAACCTCCCGGTGACCCTGGCCGGCCGGATGGCCCTGCCCATGGCCGCCTTCACGGGGGGCGTGCTGACCGTGGCGCTGGTCTACCGGCTGGCCCGCGTCGGCCGGGGGGTGCCCTTGACCGCGTTGCTGCTGGCGGGGGTGGCGGTCGGGGCGATCCTCAACGCCATCAGCATGGGCCTGCTTTTGGGGATGATCGGACGGGTGGCTCCCCATCGGGCGTGGATCTGGATGCTGGGGGGCTACGCCCTGGGAGGATGGCCTTCGGTCTGGGGGGCGTTGCCCTATGTCGCCGTCGGGCTGGGGATCTTGATGGTCCTGGGGCGCCCCCTCGATGCCCTCCAGTTCGGGGAGGAACAGGCGGCGCAGTTGGGCGTCCCGGTGGAGGGGGTGAAGCGGCTGGCCATTGGGGCGGCCACCTTGGCCACGGCCGGGGCGGTGGCCTTCACCGGCATCATCGGCTTTGTGGGCCTGATCGCTCCGCATCTGGCCCGGATGCTGGTCGGCCCGCGGTATCCGCGGGTGCTTCCGGCGGCGGTCCTGATCGGGATCGCTCTGCTGGCGCTGGCCGATCTGCTGGGCCGCACCCTGATGGCGCCCCAAGAGATCCCCCTGACCATCCTGACCGCCCTCCTGGGGGGTCCGTTCTTTCTTTACCTGCTGGGCCATGCCCGGCAGGGTTTCTGGTTCTGACCCCCGCTGGGATGGCTTTTCGGAGGGGAAAGGAGGGATCTTGGTCCGGGGTTGGGTTTCCCCGGGCGAAGAGATTACCTGCGTTCTCATGGCGCAAAACGCTTCCGCGGACCCCCC
>NZ_PSLG01000103.1:0-4253 GCF_040289485.1 Thermoflexus sp. | reverse complement strand
CGATCGGCCAGGGTGCGCTTCGCCGGGATCGATTTCTCCCTCGCCCCGTTCCCCGAGCCCGAGCGCAGCATCGGGACGGCCATCGAGGCCCTGAGCGGGGCGCCCTTCGGCCACCCGGGCACCCTGGCCGCGGTGGCCGGGCTGGCGGCCGTCATCCAACAGGCGGATTTCCCCAAGACGGGTTTCTGCGGCGTGATGCTCCCGGTGCTGGAAGACGCCCTCCTGGCCCAACGGGCGGCCGAGGGGACCTTCCGGCTCAACGACCTGCTCCTCTACGCGGCCGTCTGCGGGACCGGCCTGGATACCGTCCCCCTGCCGGGCGAGGCCTCTGAGGAAGCCCTGGCCCGGGTGTTGCGGGATCTCCACGCCCTCAGCGGCCGCCTGGGCAAGCCTCTCACCGCCCGCCTGATGCCGATCCCCGGGCGCCGGCCGGGGGATCCAATCCGCTTCGATTTCCCCTACCTGGCGCCCTCCGTCGTTATGGCCCTTCCCTGAGAAAGGGATCCCCAGGGGCGGGCGGCGAGGGACATTCGGCGGAAAATAAACCTGAGCGGAATCCTTCCAATGGAGGGGAGAGCGATGGGCCTCAAATCCGACCGCTGGATCCGGGAGATGGCGCTTCGACACCGTATGATCGAGCCCTTCGAGGAATCCCAGGTGCGGCCGGGGGTCATCTCCTATGGCCTCTCCTCCTACGGATACGACATCCGGGTGGCCGACGAGTTCAAGGTGTTCACCGATGTCTACAGCACCGTCGTCGATCCCAAGAACTTTGACCCGCGGTCCTTCGTGGACGTGCGGGGGGAGGTGTGCGTTATCCCGCCCAATTCCTTTGCCCTGGCCCGGAGCGTGGAGTACTTCCGGATCCCCCGCAACGTCCTGGTGGTCTGTGTGGGAAAGTCCACCTACGCCCGGTGCGGGATCATCGTCAACGTCACGCCCCTCGAGCCGGAGTGGGAAGGGTATCTCACCCTGGAGATCAGCAACACCACCCCCCTGCCGGCGAAGATCTACGCCTACGAGGGGATCGCCCAGGTCCTCTTCTTCGAGGCCGACGAGGTCTGCGAGCGCTCCTATCGGGAGAAAGGAGGGCGATATCAAAAGCAACAGGGGATCACCATCCCCCGCGTGTGAGTTGACAGGGCGCATGGGTTGTGGCATGATAGAGTCCCGGCATGGGCCGGGAGACGCGGGGATTGCACGCAACGCAACGGATGCACCGGTTCCCCTGGGGGGCCTCCCCTGGGGGAGCCCGGGTGGTTTTGAACGGGCACCGGGTGGAAGGAATCCCTCCCGGTGCCTTTTTTTATGCCCCGGCGCGGCCGGGTTCCAGGGAGGGCCGCGATGGTCCTTCGGTTGCCGCCTGCAGCGGACATCCACGTGCATCTGCGGGAGCCGGGTGAGACCCACAAGGAGGACTTCGCCACCGGAACGGCGGCGGCCCTGGCGGGGGGCGTGGTCACCGTGCTGGCCATGCCCAACACCCGCCCGCCTCTGACGGAGCCCGCTGCCTTCCACAAGGCCCTCCAGCGGGCCCGTCAGGCGGCCCGCTGCGAGGTCGGGCTCTTCCTCGGCGGGACGGCGGGGAACGCCGAGACGGCGGCAGCCCTGGCCGGGCAGGCTGCCGGCTTGAAACTGTATCTCGATGCCACCTACGGGCCGCTGCGCCTGGAGGGCCTGCTGGCCCTCCTGCGGCACTTCGAGGCCTGGCCGGGCCCCCGCCCCATCGCTGTCCACGCGGAGGGAAGGACCGTGGCCATGGTCCTGGGGTTGGCGGCCCTCTTCCGCAAGCCGGTCCATTTCTGCCACGTCAGCCGTCGGGAGGAGATCCTCCTGATCCGCCGGGCCAAGGAGCAGGGATGGCCGGTGACCTGCGAGGTCACCCCCCACCATCTCTTCCTGAACGAGGCCGACCTGCCCCGGCTGGGTCCCTTCGGCCAGATGCGGCCCCCCTTGGCTTCGCGGGCGGATCAGGAGGCCTTGTGGGCCCATCTCCCGATCATCGACGCGGTGGCCACCGACCACGCCCCCCACACCATCGAGGAGAAACAGGGGCCCAACCCGCCGCCTGGGGTCCCCGGCCTGGAGACGATGCTGCCGCTGTTGCTCACCGCCGTCGCCGAAGGCCGCCTGCGCCTGGAGGAGGTCGTCCGCCTGACCGCCACCGGCCCCCGGCGCATCTTCGGGCTGCTGGAGCCGCCGGAGAGCGCGGTGGAGGTTGAGTGGGGTGGCCCGTGGACGATCTCCCGGGAGGGGCTGTTCACGAAGTGTGGGTGGACGCCCTTCGAGGGCATGCCGGTGCGGGCCCGGGTCCGTCGCGTGACCCTTTGGGGGCGCGTTGTCTTCGAGGACGGCCGTGTCCTGGCTCCCCCGGGCTCGGGCCGTGTGCTCTTCGCTGCGTAGCCGAAGGCGGCCGTTGGGGGAACCGCGGGCGCCTTGCCTATGAAACACCCGATACCTGGAGGTGGAGGATGGTCACCCGAACCCGTCTGTTCCAGTTCGACGGCGTGGCCCGTCGCGAGCCGGTCAATCCCAACAACGGCTTTTACATGAAGGACATCCTCTCCGTCTCCCAGTTCAACCGGGAGAACCTGGCCTATCTTTTCGACGTCGCCGAGGAAATGCGGGAGATGGTGCGACGGATGGGGGCCTGCGACCTCCTCAAGGGCTACGTGATGGCCTGCGTCTTCTACGAGCCCAGCACCCGCACCAGTTCCTCCTTCATTGCCGCCATGGAGCGCCTGGGCGGGGCCGTCATCCCCATTACCCAGGGCGTCCAGTTCTCCTCGGTGGCCAAGGGCGAGTCCCTGCCGGACACCATCAAGACCCTGGAGCAGTATTCCGACGTCATCGTGCTGCGCCACCCCGAGGTGGGGGCTGCGCGGATCGCCGCCGAGGTGGCCGAGGTGCCCGTGATCAACGCCGGCGACGGCATTGGGGAGCACCCCACCCAGGCCCTGCTGGACCTGTTTACCATCCAGGAGGAACTGGGCCGTATCGACGGGCTGCACATCGCCATGGTCGGGGATCTCCGCTTCGGGCGCACCGTTCACTCCCTCACCAAACTGCTGACGATGTATGACGTCCGGCTCTCCTTCGTCTCGCCGGAGATCCTGCGGCTGCCCCTCGATCTGATGAACGAGGTGCGCGCCAAGGGGATTCCCGTCTACGAGACCTACGATGTGGCCGATGTGATCGAGGACGTGGACGTGCTGTATGTGACGCGGGTGCAGAAGGAGCGCTTCACCGACCTCAACGCCTACGAGCAAGTGAAGAACTACTACGTGATCACGCCGGAACTGATGCGCCGGGCCAAGGAGAGGATGATCGTAATGCACCCGTTGCCCCGGGTGGGCGAGATCGACCCGGCGGTGGATCGGGATCCACGGGCGGCCTACTTCCGCCAGGTGGCCAACGGCCTCTACATCCGTATGGCCCTGCTGGCCGCGGTGCTGGGACGGGCCTGAGGGGGAGGGGACCGTGGATTTCTTCGAGCGGCTGGGTCGGCGGACCGGCGAGGCCCGCTGGGGGTTGTGCGTGGGGCTGGACCCTGTGCCGGCGCGGCTGCCTTCTTGGGCGCGGCAGCACCCGGATCCGGCAGCGACCTTCCTGCGGGCAGTCGTCGAGGCCACCGCGGAGGTCGCGGCGGCCTACAAGCCCAACCTGGCCTTCTATCTCGCCCTGGGCCCCCAAGGCCTGGAGACCCTCCGCGCGGTCCGATCGGCCATCCCCCCGGAGATCCCGGTCATCCTGGATGGCAAGTTCGGGGATATCGGATGGACGGCCGAGGCCTACGCCCGCTTCGCCTTCGATGTCCTGCGGGCGGACGCGGTGACTGCCAGCCCCTTCCTGGGCCCGGAATCCCTGCGTCCCTTCCTGGAACGGGCGGACCGGGGGGTGTTCCTCGTCCTGCGGACCTCGAACCCGGGCGCGGAGGCGGTCCAGGAGCTCCTGGCCGGCGGCGAGCCCCTCTACCAGGCTCTGGCCCGGCGCTTCCTGGAGGAGCCGGGCTCAGAGCGGATCGGCTTTGTGGTCGGCGCCACGGTCCCCCATGCCTTGGCCGCCCTGCGCCGGCTGGCGCCGGAGCGCTGGTTCCTGGTCCCGGGGATCGGTCCCCAGGGTGGGACGGTGGAGACGGTGCGGGCCCTGGCCGGTCCGCCCGCCCTCCTGGTGGCGGCCCGGGAGATCCTGGAGGCGCCGGACCCCGGGGCAGCGGCCCGGGCGCTCCGGGACGCCATGGGCGGGCCGGTGGC
>NZ_PSLG01000102.1:0-4319 GCF_040289485.1 Thermoflexus sp. | reverse complement strand
AGGCCGGCTGCATCCGCTTCGGAGACTTCGTCCTGAAGTCAGGGCGGCGCTCGCCGATCTACCTGGACCTGCGCCGGCTGGTCTCCTTCCCAAGCCTGCTGGAAACCGTGGCCGGCCTCTACGCGGAGCGGCTGGCCGGGCTGACCTTCGACCGCGTGGCCGCCCTCCCCTATGCCGCGCTGCCCATCGGCACGGCCGTCGCCCTGCGCACCGGGCGTCCGCTGTTGTATCCGCGCAAGGAGGCAAAGGCCTACGGCACCGGGCAGCGTCTGGAAGGGGACTTCCGGCCAGGGGAGACCGTGGTGGTCCTGGACGACGTGCTGACCACCGGGGCCAGCAAGCAGGAGGCCATCCAGGTCCTGGAGGCGGCCGGGCTGCGGGTCCGCGACATCGTGGTGCTGGTGGACCGGGAGCAGGGCGGGCGGGAGGAACTGGAGGCCGCCGGCTACCGGGTCCACGCGGTCTTCACGCTGACGGCCCTGCTGGAGGCCCTGGTGGCGGAGGGTCTGCTCGACGCCCCGACGCGGGATCGCCTCCGGGCCGCCTTGTGGGGGGCGCCGGAGGAGGGCCCTGGCTGATCCGGAGGACCCCACCGATGGGACCCATTGGCGGCCTGGACCTCTCCTGTGAGATCGCGGGGGTGCGCCTGTCCAACCCCCTGGTGCTGGCCTCGGGGATCCTGGGGACCAGCGCGGTGCTGCTGATCCGCGTGGCCCGGCTGGGGGCGGGGGCCGTCACCGCCAAATCGGCCACCCGCCTTCCCCGTGTCGGCCATCCGAGCCCCATCCTGTTCGACTGGGGCCACGGCCTGATCAACGCCGTCGGGCTGACCAACCCCGGGGCGGAGGGCATGGCGGAGATCCTGCGGGCGGCGAAAGCAGGGCTGGCGCCCCTGGGCGTGCCCCTCATCGCCAGCGTCTTCGCCGCCAGCGTGGAAGAGTTCGTGGAGGTAGCCCGGATGCTGGCGGCGGCGGGGCCGGACCTGATCGAGTTGAACCTTTCGTGTCCCAACGTCGCCTCGGAATACGGGGAGATCTTCGCCGCCAACCCGAGGGCGACCGCCGAGGCCGTGGCCGCGGTCAAGGCCGCTGTCCCCTGCCCGGTCCTGGCCAAACTGGCCCCGCACGTCCCGGACATCGCCCGCATCGCCCGGGCGGCGGAGGAGGCGGGGGCCGACGGCATCACGGCGGTCAACACCATGCCCGGGATGGTCATCGATGTGGAGGCCGGCCGGCCGGTCCTGACCAACCGGGAGGGTGGGATCTCTGGCCCCGCCCTGAAGCCCATCGCCGTCCGCTGCGTCTACGAGATCGCCCGGGCGGTGCGCATCCCGATCATCGGGACCGGGGGGGTGCTCACCGGCGAGGACGCCATCGAGATGATCATGGCGGGGGCCACGGCGGTCGGCGTGGGCTCGGCGGTCGCCTACCGGGGCATGGGGGCCTTCCAGGCCATCCGATCGGAGATGGAGGACTGGCTGGCCGCCCACGGCTACCGATGCCTGGCCGAGATCCGGGGCCTCGCCCACCGGCGGTGAGCCCGTCGGGAAAGCCGTTGTCCCCTCGCTTTTCCCTGTGGTAGGATCGAGGAGGGCCGAACTTCCAGGAGAAAAGGACCCGGAGCGATGGAGATCGCGTGGTTCGGTTTGAGTTGTTTCCGCATCCGCAGCCGGACGGCGACGATCGTCACCGATCCTTACGATAAGAGCGTGGGGCTGAGCCTCCCCCGCCTCAAGGCGGATATCGTGACGGTCAGCCACGATGCCCCCGGCCACAACGCTGTCCGCGCCGTGCGGGGCGAGCCGCGGGTGATCAGCGGGCCGGGGGAGTATGAGATCGGCGGCGTGTTCATCACCGGCCTGGAGATCCGGCCCGAGGGCAAGCGCAAGCGCGATCGGGCCCGGCGGAACACGATCTTCGTCTTCGAACTGGAGGACATGCGGGTCTGCCATCTGGGGGACCTGCAGCACGTCCCCTCCCAGGCCGAGGTGGAAGAGGCCCTCGGAGAGGTCGATGTGCTCCTCATCCCGGTGGGTGACGGCGAGGCCCTCAACGCCGCCCAGGCCGCCGAGGTGGTCCGCCGGCTGGAGCCCCGCCTGGTGATCCCGATGCATTACCGGGTCCCCGGCCTGAGCCTGCGGCTGGACCCCGTTCAGAAGTTCCTCAAGGAGATGGGCAGCGAGAAGGCCCCAACCCTCGACGTCCTGAAGATCTCTCGATCGGACCTCCCAGAGGAGACCCAGGTGGTCGTCCTCCATCTGCAGGCCCAGGAAGAAGGATGAGGCGGCGTTGGTCCCAGCACGCCCAGGGGCTTCTGCTGGCCGCCCTCGGGCTCGGGATGGCGGCGTGTCGCCCCGCGCCCCTTCCCCCTCCGACGCCGACGCGAGATCCCCGTTTGCAGATCGCCATCGAGGCCCTCCGGCGGGGGGAAGCGGCGGCCGCTGTGCGTCTGCTGGAGGGGGCCCGAGAAGCCCATCCCGGGGATCCGGAAGTCTGGTCCCTGCTGGGGGCCGCCTATGCTGCCCTCGACCGCCTGGAGGAAGCGGAGGGAGCCTATCGGGAGGCCCTGCGGCGGGCCCCGCGCCATGAGGGGGCCCTGTTGGGCCTGGGCATCCTCGCCGATCGGCGTGGGCGTTGGGAGGAGGCCGCGGCGGCCTTCCAGGCCGTCCTCTCGGTGAACCCCCGCCACGCCCGGGCATGGGCAGGGTTGGGCACGGCCTGGCTCCAGCAGGGTCGGATCGCAGAGGCGCGGCAGGCCTTCGAGGCGGCCCTCCGTTGGCAGCCGGATCTGGCGGCTGCCTACGTCGGACGGGGGAACCTCCGCATGCTGGAGGGCGACTTCGACGGCGCGGAGGCGGATCTGCGGCAGGCCCTCGCCCTCCAGCCGGACATGCCCGAGGCCCTGTATGGGCTCGGGCGCCTGCTGGCCCACCGGGGGAAAACAGCGGAGGCCCGGGCGCTGCTCCGTCGGTTCCTGGAGGCCCGACCTCCCGCTCCCTTCGCCTGGGAAGCCGAGGCTCTCCTGCGGTGGCTGGAAGGGGCCCCGTGATCGCCTCGGCCGTGTCCGCTGCCCCGCGCCTTGTGGTCCCGCAGCGGGCCTGAGTATAATCCAAACAGACCCTGGCGCGCTCCGGAGCGAACCGCCGATGCCCTTCGCCCTCTATCGGAAATGGCGTCCCCGACGGTTTGAGGAGGTGGTCGGCCAGGAGCACGTCACCCGCACCCTCCGCAACGCCCTGCGCCTGGGCCGCATCGCGCACGCTTACCTTTTCGCCGGGCCGCGGGGCACCGGCAAGACCACCACCGCGCGCCTGTTGGCCAAGGCGGTGAACTGCCTGGCCGAGGCCGTCGAGGAGCGCCCCTGCGATCGCTGCCGGATCTGCCAGGCGGTCAACGAGGGCCGCCTCATCGACCTGATCGAGGTCGACGCCGCCTCCAACCGGGGCATCGACGAGATCCGGGATCTGCGGGAGCGGGCCCGTTTCTCCCCCAGCGAGGCCCGCTACAAGGTCTACGTCATCGACGAGGCCCATATGCTCACCCCGGAGGCCTTCAACGCCCTGCTCAAGACCCTGGAGGAGCCGCCGCCGCACGTGATCTTCGTCCTGGCCACCACGGAGCCCCACCGCATCCCGGCCACCATCCTCTCCCGCTGCCAGCGCTTCGACTTCCGCCGCCTTTCCACCGCCGAGATCGCTGGGCGGCTTCAGGAGATCGCGGCCGTCGAGGGCCTTTCGGCCGAGCCCGAGGCCCTGACCTGGATCGCCCGGCAGGCCACCGGCAGCCTGCGGGACGCGGTGACGTTGCTGGACCAATTGGCGGCTGAGGGGGAGCCCATCACCGTGGAACGGGTGCGCCGGGCGCTGGGCGCCGGACGGTGGGAGCTGGTGGTCGAGATCGTGGAGGCGCTCGGGGAGGACCAGATCGCGCGGGGGCTGATCCTCCTGGCCCAGGCGGTGGCGGAGGGGGCCCATCCGCAGCAACTGGCCCGTCAGATCGTGGAGCACCTGCGGGCGGTGATGTGGACCCAGTGGGGGGACGCAAATGCCTTGGACCTGCCTGCCGAACAGGCGGCGGCCGCCCGGCGGCACGCGGCGAGCCTCCCCCCGGAGGCCCTGCCCCGCCTGATCCGCCTGTTCACGGCGGCTGGGACCGACGTCCGCAGCGCCTGGCAGCCCCAACTGGCCCTGGAGCTGGCCTTCGTGGAGGCCGCTGTAGCCTGTCGGCAGGCGCGATCCGCTCGGCTCCCGGCCGCCTCCGGGCCGCTTCCGGTGGCGGCCTCCTCCGCTTCGACCCCGCCGGCGCCGGTCCCAACGGCTG
>NZ_PSLG01000101.1:0-4320 GCF_040289485.1 Thermoflexus sp. | reverse complement strand
ATTCACATGCGGCTTCGCCCGCACAAACATCGCCTTCCCCATCGCTCCCCTCCTGCAAAGCAGTTTTCAAAAATAATGAAAGAACCTCGGGGCGCGGCGGGGCGCCCACGACGAGACCCTTTGTTGGGGGATCAGGAGCCCACGACGGGACTCGAACCCGTGACCCCACCCTTACCAAGGGTGTGCTCTGCCGCCTGAGCTACGTGGGCCCGTTTTCAAAAACAAGAAAAGGGCGCAGGGCCCTGCGCCGGGCCGAGTGGGCGGGGAGGGATTCGAACCCCCGAAGGCTTCCGCCACCTGGTTTACAGCCAGGCCCCGTTGGCCACTTGGGTACCCGCCCGTGCCAAGCCGACGGCGGGATTCGAACCCGCAACCTCGCGCTTACAAGGCGCTTGCTCTACCGGTTGAGCTACGTCGGCGCATCCGTCCCCAATTATACCCGCCCCCCAGGAGGACGGTCAAGCCGACGCGCCCGATCCGGGCATGCCAGTATACGGGGGACGCGGCGACCTGTCAAACCGGGGGATGATGTTAAAATACGGTTCGCACCCGATCGCGGTGTCCCCCAGGGCGGGGAGCCCGGAGGGGGCCCCACCTCCACGGAGGGAAGGGAGATGCGTCCGTCATCCTTGCTGGAGCGGCTGGCGCAGGGGCCGCTGCTTGCCGACGGCGCGATGGGCACGATGCTCTACGCCCGAGGCTTTCCCTTCGACCGCTGTTATGAGGCGCTGAACGTGGAGGCGCCGGAGGTGGTGCGGGAGATCCACCGGGCCTACCTGGAGGCGGGGGCGGCGCTCCTGGAGACCAATACCTTCGGCGCGAACCGCTACCGCCTGGCCGAGCATGGGCTGGAGGATCGGGTGGCGGACCTGAACCGGGCCGGCGTCGCCCTGGCCCGGCAGGCGGCCGCCGAGGCCGGCCGCCCGGTCTGGATCGCCGGCTCCGTGGGCCCGCTGGGCGTCCCCCTTGCCCCCCTCGGCCGGGTTCGGGCGGCGGAGGCCCACGAGGCCTTCCGGGAACAGATCCAGGCCCTGGTCGAAGCCGGCGTGGACGCCCTGATCCTGGAGACCTTCTCTTCCCTTCCTGAACTCCTCGAGGCGGTGCGGGCCGCCCAGGAGGTCGCCCCGGACCTGCCGCTGATCGCCGAGATGACCTTCGCCCAGGACGGCCACACGGTGATGGGGCACAGCCCCGAGGAGGTCGCCCGTGCCCTGCTGGACCTCCGCGTCCCGGTCCTTGGGGCCAACTGCTCCGTCGGCCCGGCCAAGTTGCTCCCGGTGATCCGCCAGATGGCAGCCGTGGTGGCCGAGGCCGGAGGGCCCCCGCCGTATCTGGTGGTGATGCCGAACGCCGGGTGGCCGGAGATGGCCGCCGGGCGGCTCCGGTATCCGGCCACGCCTGCCTACTTCGCCGAATACGCCCAGCGCTTCCTGAGCCTAGGGGTTCGGATGATCGGGGGGTGCTGTGGGACCACGCCCGCGCACATCGCGGCGATGCGCCCGATCTTGGAGGACCACGGGGCCTCCCGCTCGGCGACGTTGATCCCCGTCCTCCGCCCCAGCCCGCCGCCGGCCCCGGCGGCGGCGCCGCCCACGGACTTGGCCCGCCGCCTGCGGGAGGGCCATTTCGTGATCAGCGTGGAGGTGGACCCTCCCCGCGGCCACGACGCCAGCGCGCTGCTGGAGGTCGCCCGCACGCTGAAAGCCGGCGGCGTGGACGTCCTCAACATCGCCGACAGCCCGATGGCCCGCCTGCGCATGAGCCCGTGGGCGCTGGCCTTCCTGGTCCAGAACCACGTGGGGATAGAGACCATCCTGCACTTCCCGACCCGCGGCCGCAACCTCCTCCGGATCCAGTCGGACCTGCTGGCCATCCACGCCCTGGGGGTGCGCAACCTGCTCGTGGTGAGGGGCGACCCGCCCGCCCAGGGGGATTACCCGGAGGCCACCGATGCCATGGACATCGTCCCCTCCGGACTGGTGAAATTGATCAAGGAACGCTTCAACGCCGGCCTGGACCATGCCGGGGCATCCATCGGGGGGCCGACGGCCTTCTTCGTCGGCGTGGCCCTGAACTTCAACGCCCCGGATGTCGATCGGGAGATCAAAGCCCTGCGGCGCAAGATCCGCGCCGGGGCAGATTTCCTCATGACCCAGCCGGTCTACGAGCCGCAGGTCCTGCGGGACTTCCTGCGGCGCTACGAGGAGGCGGAGGGGTCGCTCCCCATCCCCCTCCTGGCGGGGGTGCTCCCCCTGGTCAGCCTCCGCCATGCCGAGTTCCTGCACAACGAAGTCCCCGGTATCATGGTCCCCGAGGCGGTCCGCGAGCGCCTGCGGCGGGCGGGGGAAGCCCGCGCCCGCCTCGAGGGGCTCCGGATCGCCCAGGAGGTCGCGGCCGAGCTGGCCACGTTCGTCCAGGGCCTGTATGTGATGCCCCCTATGGGGCGCTACGAACTGGTTTTCCAGATCATGGAGGCGATCCCGACCCGCCGGCTTGGGACCGCCGGGGAGGCCCCCGATGGGCTACGTTGACCGATTGCTGGGCGAGAACGAGCGCATCGTCTTCCGCACCCGCCAGCACCCCTTGGTCCTCCTCCGCCCGATCCTGGGCTATGGGATCCCCACCGGCCTGCTGATCGGCCTCACCGTCGCTGGGGGGATCCTGTGGCCCGCCTTCGCCCTGCCGCTGGCGGTGGCTGGCCTGGCCCTGACCCTGGTCCCTCTGACGCTGCTCATCCGCGCCCTCCTCCGCTGGTGGAACGAGGTGTATCTGGTGACCAACCGGCGGGTGATCCAGGTGGGGGGGATCCTCAACAAGAGCGTGATCGACTCCTCTCTGGAGAAGGTCAACGACGTGGTCCTGCGCCAGTCCCTCCTCGGCCGGCTGTTCAACTACGGGGACATCGAGATCCTCACGGGGAGCGAGATCGGGGTCAACCGGCTGAACCGCATCGCGGACCCGCTGCGCTTTAAGCAGGTGATGCTGGACCAGAAGGCGGCTCTGGGGGAGCGGCTGGGGCTGGAGGCCCCGGCGGTGGATGAGACGACGGCGCTCCTGGCCCAACTGGAGGCGCTGCGGCGCAGCGGCCTGCTCACCGAGGCCGAGTTCGAGGAGAAACGGCGGGCGCTGCGCAAACGCCAAGAGGATTCCGGTTAAGGGGAAAGCCCGCCGCGCCCCTCTATCGGCTGGCCGATCGGAGGCGCACGATGTGGGTCCACGAAGCCATCCCGCGGGCCGAATACGAGGCGGCGGCCGCCTGGATCCGGGAGCGGACGGCCCACCGGCCCCGCATCGGGATCGTGCTGGGCTCCGGCCTAGCCGCCCTGGCCGAGGCGGTGTCGGAGGCCGATCGCATGGCCTTCACCGAGATCCCCGGCTTCCCCGCGGCCACCGTGGAGGGGCACCCCGGGCAGGTGGTTATGGGGCGGCTGGAGGGCCACCCGGTGATGGTCCTTCAGGGCCGCGCCCATTTCTACGAGGGCTACTCCATCCAGCGGGTGACCTTCCCCATCCGGGTGATGCAGTTGCTGGGGATCCGGACCCTGATCGTGACCAACGCCGCCGGCGGCCTGAACCCGGCCTTTCGGCCGGGCGATCTCATGCTCATCCGTGACCACATCGGGCTGTTGGGGATGGCCGGGGTCAACCCCCTGCGGGGCCCGAACGAGGCCGCCTGGGGGCCGCGCTTCCCGGACCTCTCCCAGGTTTATGATCCGACGCTGCGGGCCCTGGCCCGGGCGGCCGCCGAGGCCGAGGGCGTCCCGGTCCATGAAGGCGTCTATGTGATGCTGGGCGGGCCCAGTTTCGAGACGCCGGCCGAGGTGCGCTTCCTGCGCCTGATCGGCGCCGACGCCGTGGGGATGTCCACGGTCCCGGAGGTCATCGTGGCCGGGCACGCCGGCATGCGCGTCCTGGGCCTCTCGGGGATCTCCAACGTGCTGAACCCGGAGGCCTTTCACCCCCCCCGCCATGAGGAGGTCCTGGAGGCCGGCCGCATCCTGGTCCCCCGCATGCAGGCTGTCCTCCGGGGCGTGCTTCGACGGCTGGGGCCGTGATGGATCCCTTGCGCGGATGGCTGGAACCGCTGGCGCCGGTGCTCTATGGGGCGGTGGCGCTGCTTCTGGGGATCACCCTGGGGCAGGTCGCGCGGGCCTACCGGCGCTTCGTCCGGGCCTTCTTCCGGGTGGAGCGGGAGATGGCCTGGATGGAGGTGCTGGGCGGGCTGGCCCGGGCGGTCTTCCTGGCGGTGCTGGGGCTCGGCCTCTGGCTCCTGGTCGGCCCGGGCCCCCTGGTCCCCCGACCGGCGCCCACGCCCACCCA
>NZ_PSLG01000100.1:0-4538 GCF_040289485.1 Thermoflexus sp. | reverse complement strand
TCGCACTTGAGCACGGCGGGCGTGGGGATAGGCGCGCTCGTGTCTTGGGCAGCCCCCAGCTGCTCCGCCGCGGCCGCCCCGCTTAGGACGCCCCACGCGGCGAGCGCCAGGACCAGGACCGCTGCCGTGACGACCCATACGCTGCGCATCCGCATGGCCACTCACCTCCCTTTGGGATCAGCCTCCGCGTTCCAGTGTACGCCCCCCATCGTTAAAAGCGCGTTAAGTCCCCGGGGCGGCGCGCCGCACATCGTCCTTCCGGCGCCGCAGCCGCCCACCACGTCCCCGCCGACGGCGGTCTGGGCGCGGGAGCACCGGTTGTGGGAGTGCGGGAGGGGGTGTTGTGCGTGTCCTGGGGATATGTGCGGCAGGGCCTTTTCAAAGTCGTCCAGATTCTGGAAAAATGGGCGATGATCCGGTTTTCCGTTCCGTGGCTCATATCGGATTGAAACTCAGAGGAAGCGCCAGAACACCTCGTTGCCCAGCAGCTGGCCCCGCGGGGTCAGGCGCAGGCGCTCCCCATCCCAGGCGGCCAGCCCCAACGTGACCAGTTCGGCGATGGTGGGGCCGTAACACTCCATGAGGCCCTGGCCGAACCGGGACCGGAACCGCTCGTCCAACAGGCCCTCCACCATCCGGAGCCCCAGGATCACCATCTCCGCCATCTGGGTCCGTCGATCCAGGGGCTCCACCTCGGCCACCGGCGGCTCCCCCGCCTCCACCCGGGCGATGTAGGCTTTGGGATGGCGGATGTTCATCCAGCGCGTGGCGCCTGTGAAGCTCCACGCCCCCGCCCCGAAGCCCACATAGGGCTCATAGCGCCAGTAAACCTGGTTGTGGGCGCAGGCGTAGCCCGGCCGGGCCCAGTTGGAGAGTTCGTAATGCATATACCCGGCCGCCGCCAACCGCTCCCGGGTCCACTCGTACATCTCGGCGGCTGCGTCTGGGTCCGGCGGGGGCAGCCGCCCCTCCCGGACCCAGCGGTGGAGGGTGGTGCCTTCCTCCACGGTCAGCGCATAGGCCGAGAGGTGTTCGGGCGCCAGGGCCAGGGCCGCCTCCAGGGTGGCCTGCCATCGGGCGAGGGGTTGCCCCGGCAGCCCGTAGATCAGGTCGATGTTCACGTTGGTGAAACCGGCCGCCCGGGCCATGGCCACCGCCTCCTGGGCCGCGTCGAAGGTGTGGTCCCGGCGCAGCCATCGCAGTTCCTCCGGATGGGCGCTCTGCACCCCCAAGCTGAGGCGGTTGACGCCGAGGGATCGCACGCCTTCCAGATAGGTGAGGGAGAGGCCGCCCGGGTTCGCCTCCATGGAGATCTCGATGTCCGTCGGCGCCCGGAAGGCCTGATGGAAGGCCTCGAAAAGGCGCTCCAGCAGCGGAAGCGGCAGCAGGGAAGGGGTCCCCCCGCCGATGTACAGGGTGCGGGCCTGGGGCCGGCCGGCGGCCCCCCCGAAGCGCTGGATCTCCCGGGCCAGGGCCGCGATATAGCGGCCGAACCAACGCTGCATCCCGGCGTAGATGTTGAAGTCGCAGTAACTGCACCGCCAGCGGCAGAAGGGGATGTGGATGTAAACGGCCAGCGGCTCCGAGGGCGGCGCCGGGGGCCAGGGGCCACGGCCCTCGGCCAGGACGGGCAGGGGGATCCCCGTGCTGCCGATCGTGGTCATCCGAGGGCTGCCTTCACCCGTTCGGCGATGGCCCGCGGGAGCCCGGCGGCCACCAGGTCCTCCACGGAGGCCTGGCGGATCCCTTCCAGGGAGCCAAACCGCTCCAGCAGCCGCCGGCGTCGGGCCGGGCCGACGCCGGGGATCTCCTCGAGCACGGAGGCCAGCGACCGCCGCTCCCGACGGGCCCGGTGATGGCTCAGGGCAAAGCGATGGGCCTCGTCCCGGACCCGCTGGAGCAGAAAGCGGGCCGGCGCGTGGTGGGGCAGGACCAGTTCCTCGGCCCGGCCGGGGAGGAACAGGGCCTCCCGCTCCTTGGCCAGGGCCGCCACCGGGACCCGATCCTGGAGGCCTTCGGCCTCCAGGACCTCCAGGGCCACACCCAGCTGGCCTTTGCCGCCGTCCACCAGCAAGAGGTCGGGCAGCGTCGCGAAGCTCTCGTCCGGCTTCTGACCGGGGAGGCGTCGCCCCTCCTGGGCCTCCTGCCAGCGGCGGAAGCGGCGGGTGAGGACCTCCCGCAGGCTGGCGTAGTCGTCGGGGCGGCCCTGGACGCTGCGGACCACGAAGCGCCGGTAGTGGGCCTTCAGGGGAACGCCGTGGATGAAGACGACCATGCTGCCGACCACCGCGGTCCCCATGGTGTTGGAGATGTCGAAACCCTCGATGCGGGCGGGCGGGGCCGGAAGCCCCAGGGCCTCGGCCAGTTCCCGCAGGGCGGCCTCTTGGCGGTGGCGGTCGGCCTGCCAGCGCGCCCGCAGGGCGTGGAGGGTCTCCGCCGCGTTCTCGGCCGCCAGGCGCACCAGTTCGGCGGCCTCCCCCTCCCGGGGGACGATCAGGGTCACCGCGTCGCCGCGTCGCTGGCGGAGCCATTGCTCGATGACCGCCGCCTCCTCGACCTGCTCGGGGAGCAGGATCTCCGGCGGCACGTCGGCGGCGGCTTGGTAGAACTGCTTCAGGAACCCCGCCAGCGCCTCCCGGAGGTCGGCGTCCTCCAGCCCCTCCAGGATGAAATGCTCGCGGCCGATCAGTTTCCCCTGGCGGATGAAGAAGACCTCGACGCACGCCTCGCCGCCGGCCCGGGCGATGGCGATGACGTCCCGGTCGGCGCGGACGGTGGAGACCACCCGCTGGCGCTCCATCACCTGACGGATGGCCTGCAGCCGGTCCCGGATCTGGGCGGCCCGTTCGAACTGGAGGGCCTCCGCCGCCGCCCACATCTTGGCCTCCAGGTCCCGCACCACCTCCTCGGTGTGGCCCTCCAGGAAGCGGACGAGGCCTTCGATCATCGCCCGGTATTCGGCCTGGCCCACCGCCCCGATGCACGGCCCCAAGCACCGCCCCAGGTCGTAGTAGAGGCACGCCCGCCGGTCCCGGCCGGTGATGGTCCGGTCGCAGGTCAGGTAGGGGAAGATGCGCCGCAGCTCGTCCAGCATCTGGTGGACGGCGTGGACGGACGTATAGGGGCCGAAGTAGCGGGCCCCGTCGTTCTCAATGCGGCGGGTGATGGTCACCTTGGGGTAGGGGTCCTGCACGGTGATCTTGATGTAGGGGTAGCGCTTGTCGTCTTTCAGGCGGACGTTGTATTTGGGCCGGTGCCGCTTGATCAGGTTGGCCTCGAGGATGAGGGCCTCGAGTTCCGAGTCCGTCACGATGAAGTCCAGGTCGGCGACCTCTTGGACCATCCGCCGGGTACGCGGCGGGAGGTCAGCGCCGCCCTGGAAGTAGGATCGGACGCGCTGGCGCAGGGAGGCCGATTTGCCGACGTAAAGGACCTCCCCGTGGGCGTTTTTGAACAGATACACCCCCGGCCGCGCCGGCAGGGCCCGCAGTTTCTCTTCCAGGGCTGCCGGCCTGGCGCCGCCGGGGCGGATCGCCGTCTGAGCCATCCGTCCCTCCTCCCCGCCGTCGGATCGAGGGCGCTTTGGCTTTCATTTTCCACCGCCGGCCCCCAGCCGGCCAGATCCAGGCTGCCCCGGGAGCGACCCTCCGCGCTATCATGGAGCGCAGCCGGCGACGGGGAGGGAGGACGGTGATCGAGGTCCGGGACCTGTGGTTTGGATATGGGGGTGGGTGGCTGTTCCAGGGCTTCTCCTGGACCGTCGGGCGGGGGGAGGCCTGGGCGGTGATCGGCCCCTCGGGCTGTGGGAAGACCACGCTGCTCTACCTGCTGGCCGGCCTGCGCCAGCCCCAGCGGGGGGAGGTGCGGGTCGACGGACAGCGTCTGAGGCGGCCGCGCCCCCGCACCGGCCTCATCCTACAGGACTACGGCCTGCTGCCCTGGGCCACCGTCCGGGAGAACATCGCCCTGGGCCTGCGCATCCGCCGCTTCTACGGCCCCGATGGACGCCACGCCCCTGCCGACGCCCCGGTGACGGAGATCGAAGGCCCGGTGGAGGCCTGGCTGGAGCGCCTGGGGCTGCGGGAGGTGGGAGACCGCTACCCGGCCCAGATCTCCGGCGGCCAGCGCCAGCGGACGGCCATCGCCCGGGCGCTGGTGCTTCGGCCGGACCTCCTCCTGATGGATGAGCCCTTCGCCTCCCTGGACGCGCCCACGCGGGAAGACCTCCAGGAGCTCACCTGGCGGTTGAAGGAGGAGGAGGGCCTAACCCTGATCCTGGTGACCCACCACATGGAAGAGGCGGTCTTCATGGGGCAGCGCATCCTGGTCCTGGGCTGCCCGCCCCACCGCCAGCCCGATGTCATCGAGAACCCGGGGGCGGGGGATCCCGCCTTCCGGCACACCCCGGCCTACTGGGCGCAGGTGGAGCGGTTGCGTCAGGCGCTCCGGGGGGCGGCGCCGGCCGGCGGAGCCGTCACCGGCTGGGGGTGAGGGCCTCCCGGCGGGCCAGGCGCTCCGCCCGGCGCCGGTCGGCCTCC
>NZ_PSLG01000099.1:0-4672 GCF_040289485.1 Thermoflexus sp. | reverse complement strand
GGCAGCGGGTGGCCTGGACCGAGGCCCGCAAGGCCTGGGAACTTCTCTTTTTTTTGTTGACCGTCCCTTCGGCCACCCGGGAGGAGATCGGCGCCGCCCTCTGGCCCGATGCCCACCCGGCTCGGCTGACCGGCCAGTTCCACTCGGCGAAATGGCGCCTGCACCGGGCCCTGGGCCGGGAGGTGGTGGTCTTTCAGGAGGGCCGCTACGCCTTCGACCGGCGGCAGCCCCACTGGTATGACGTGGCCGCCTTCGAGGAGCACCTCCGCCTGGCCCGCCGGGCCCCCGGGACCCCCGAGGCCCTCTTCCACCTGCGGGCGGCCGTCGCCCTCTACCGGGGCGACTATCTCAGCGGGTGGAACGCCGAGTGGGCCCTGGACCTGCGGGAGCGACTGCGGACCCATTACCTGGAGGCCCTGATGGCCCTGGCGGAGGGGACCTGGAAGGCCGGGGAGCCCCAGGCCGCCCTGGCCTGGTTCCTCCAGGCCCTCCACGCCGAGCCCACCCTGGAGGCCGCCTGCCTGGGCGCCCTCCGCTGCTACATGGACCTGGGCCAGCCCGGCGCCGCCCTGGCCCTTTACCGCCAGTATGCCGCCCGCCTGGAGCGGGAACTCGGCCTGCGGCCCTCCCCGGAGGCCCAGGCCCTCTACGAGGCCCTCCGCCGCGCCCAGTCCCAGGCCGGATAGCCTGGGGTTTTCTGCAGGTTGTATCGGACTCCCCCGGCGGGGAGGACGGATCGACCGTGCCGGAAGGAGGACGGCCCCACCGCCCCCCTCCACGCCCGCCCCCGCGGGCTCCCCCTACCCTCCCCTTCTCCCCGGATAGAACCCTTGAACGATCCGGCCCGCGGGAGCGCCGCAGGGGTCGGAAAGCCCTCACCGGCGCCGTGAGCGTTTCGTGAGAACCCCCTCGTATGATGGAGTTAGATCCAAAGGGAGGAAGCGCCATGAAGACCCGGATGCTCGCCTGGCTGATCGGATGGGCGAACCACCCCCATGCCCTCCGTCTGGCCTTCGGGGCCCTCGCGCTGATCGGGGCCGTCTTTCGACTGGCCACCCCGCCGGCGGACGGCGGCAGCCCTTCGTGAGGGGCCGGCGGGTGCGCCATGGTAAGGAGGCACGACGCGATGACCGCGGCGGCGATCGATGAGCTGATCGGCTGGGCGCTGATCGACGAGCGGGTCCGCGCGGATCTGCTGGGCAGCCGGCGGGCGGAGGTTCTGGCCCGCTACAACCTCACCGAGGAGGAGCGGGAGTGGCTGCTCCAGGTGCCGGCGAAGGACCTCACCAGCTTCGCCGACGCGGTGGCCCGCTGGCTGGAGCGCCGCGTGGCGCCGTCCATCGTCTGCTACCCCTCTCCCCCTTTCGCGTAGGTGCGCAATGCGCGTGCTGATCGTCGACGAGAACGAGGACATGCGCCTGCTTTACCGGATCGGCCTGCGGCGCCACCAGTGGGAGGTCCTGGAAGCGGGCACCATGGCCGAGGCCCTGCGGCAGGTGCAGGAGGGCCGCCCTGAGGCGGTCCTGATCGGCGACATGCTGCCCGACGGCGATCCCTTCGAACTGTGCCGTCGGATCAAGGCGGACCCGGAGAACCGGGACGTCATCGTGGCCATCGCCGTCTATTACATGGACGCTTGGGTGCGCCGTCAGAGCGCGGAGGCCGGCGCCGACGCCTGCTGGCTGAGCCCGGTGCCGCCCCGGGAGCTCCCGCGGCGGCTGGAGGAATTGCGGCAGCGCCGCCAGGCTCAGCCCCCGGCCGGAGGCAACGGCTCCCTCGTGCCTTCCCCGAGCGCCTGAAGGTGGTCGCCCCGGCCTCAAGGGGTCGGCCTCGTCGTCGGCCGCTGGAGGCCGGGGCGAAGGGGGTGGATGAACACCTCTCTCGTTTCGGAGACCGTGCCCCGAAGCGGGCGAGGGGGCGGTTCGGGGGCGATTTTCGGGAATCGGATGGCGGGGGGAAGCCCGAGGTGGGCCGCCCTCAGCCGACCAGGGGCCAGCGCGGGCGGTATTGAAGGGCCTCGGCGAGGTGCCGCGCGCCCAGCGTGTCCGCCCCTTCCAGGTCAGCGATGGTCCGCGCCACCTTGAGGATGCGATGATAGGCCCGCGCCGAGAGGTGCAACTGGTGCATCGCCGCCTTGAGCAGCGACTGGACCTCGGGCTCTAAACGGCAATAGGCCCGGATGTGGCCGGGGCCCATCTCCGCGTTGCACGTGATCCCGGTCCCGTGGAACCGTTCCCGCTGTCGGGCCCGGGCCTGCTCCACCCGCTCCCGGATCGCCGCCGAGGGCTCGCCTCGTCGGTCGTCGGTCAGTTTCTCGTATTCCACCCGCGGTACCTCGATCTGGATGTCGATCCGATCCAGCAGCGGCCCGCTGAGCCGCTTCTGATAACGGGCCACCATAGACGGGGAACACGTGCACGGCTTCAGGGGGTCCCCGTAGTAGCCGCACGGGCATGGGTTCATCGCCGCCACCAACTGGAAGGCGGCCGGGAACTCCAGCGTCCCCGCCGCCCGGCTGATCACCACGCGCTTATCTTCCAACGGCTGCCGCAACACCTCCAGCGCCCGCAGGTCGAACTCCGGCAGCTCGTCCAGGAAGAGGACGCCCCGGTGGGCCAGGGAGATCTCCCCCGGCCGGGGGAACCGCCCCCCGCCCACCAGGCCGGCGTGGCTGATGGTGTGATGGGGCGCCCGGAAGGGCCGCTGGCGGATCAGCGGGAACTCCGGGGAAAGGAGATCGGCCACGCTGTAAATGCGGGTCACCTCCAGCGCCTCCTCCAGCGAGAGGCGCGGCAGGATCCCTGGCAGCGCCCGCGCCAGCAGGGTCTTCCCCGTCCCCGGCGGGCCCACCATCAGGACGTTGTGGTTCCCCGCTGCCGCCACCTCCAGCGCCCGCTTGGCGTGCTCCTGGCCCTTGATGTCCGCAAAATCCACCGCCGGCGCCGGATCCGCCCAGTGGTCCAACGGCGTGGGTGGTTGTGGCGAAAGGGGCCGCTGCTCCAGCAGATGGGCGAGGAGGTCCTGCAAGGTGGGCACCGGGTAGATGAGGAGGTCCGGGACCAGGGCGGCCTCCGCCGCGTCGGCCGCCGGGACGAACATGCGGCGGAACCCCAACTCCCGGGCCCGGGCCGCCATCACCAGCGCCCCCGGCACATGGCGCACGGTCCCATCCAGCCCCAGTTCGCCGACCACCATCGCCTCCTCCAGGGCGTGGCGGGGCAACTGTTCGGAGGCGAGGAGGACGCCCAGGGCGATCGGCAGATCATAGGCCGGCCCCTCCTTGCGCAGATCCGCCGGGGCCAGGTTGACCACGATGCGGGCCAGGGGGAAGGAAAAGCCGGCGTAGCGGATGGCCGAGCGCACCCGCTCCCGGGCCTCCTGGACGGCCGCGTCGGGCAGGCCGACGATGGTGAACCCAGGGGGGCCGCGGCTGACATCCACCTCCACCGTCACCGGCTCCCCGTCCAGGCCGATCAGCGCACAACTGAACAGACGGGCCAGCATGGCCCCTCCCGCCGCCTTCGTGTTCCCATATAAATGATAGGCAGCGCGGGAGGGGCGAGAGGGGGAAAGAAGAGGCGACGGTCAGGCCGACTCGGGGCCTTCGGGCTCCTCGACCTCCTCGGGCGGCAGTTCGCCGGCCTCGGGGGCGGCGATCAGGCGCTCCTTCAAGCGGGCCGCCTTCCCGAAGCGCTCCCGGAGGTAATACAGCCGGGCCCGGCGGACCCGCGAGTGGCGCACCACCTCGATGCGGTCGATGCGGGGGGAGTAGAGGGGGAAGGTGCGCTCCACCCCGATGCCATGGGCGGCGATGCGGCGCACGGTGAAGGTGCGCCCCGTGCCGCTGCCCCGGATGCGGATCACGGTGCCCTGGAAGACCTGCACCCGCTCCTTATCGCCCTCGCGAACCCGGATGTGGACGCGCACGATGTCCCCGGGCCGGAGCGCCGGCACCGACCGTCCCGCGGTCCATTCCCGTTCCAGTTGTTGCAGGATCAGATCGCTCATCCCGTTTTCCCCAAGAGAGATGGAGCGGACGGCGCCCCATCGGGCGGCCCGATCACGCAAGGAACAATTATACCGGCCTGGGATCCCTACGACAACTCCGGCGCCTCAAGACCAGAATCCCAACGAACCCCAGGAGCAGGCCTGCCAACTGGCGTGGTGAGGGCCGCTCCTCCCGGAGGATCCAGACAGAGAACCCAGCCGCCCACAGCGGCATGGTGGCGATCAGGATCCCGGCGATGCCGCTGGGGACGGTCTGCTCGCCCCATGCGATCAAGGTGTGCGGGAGCGCGGCGTTGAAGATCCCCATCGTCAGGAAGGCCCTCCACGGCGGATCCGCTTCCCCCTGGATCCGAAGGGCGCGCAGACCCCCGAACAGCAGGAGAAGCCCTGCTCCGATGAGCAGGCGGCCGGCCACGAAGGTCAGGGGCGGGATGGTTCTCACCCCCACGACGAAGAACAGATACGAGGCTCCCCAGATCGCTCCCCTTTCGCATCGGACCTCGATCTCGATCCCCCTGAACTGTCGGGGAATTATAAACGCGAGGCGGGGCCGGGGATGCACCCGCCGGCCCCGCCTCTGAGCAGGGACCCGCTTTCCCAAGCCGTTCTGTGGCGCATCGTCATCCCTTTCACCTTGCGAGGCGAAACGGATGACCGGCCCCTT
>NZ_PSLG01000098.1:4041-4693 GCF_040289485.1 Thermoflexus sp. | reverse complement strand
GAGGGTTCCCCGGCTGGGGCACGCTTGTGACCGTTCCCACCTCCATGAAGCCGAACCCCAGAGCGGGCCATGCCCACAGGGCGTGAGCCGCCTTGTCGAACCCCGCTGCGAGCCCCACGGGGTTGGGGAAGCGGAGGCCGCACACCGAGACCGCTAGATGGGGGTCCGACGGGGGAAGGGGCCGCCGCGCCCACAGGGGCTCAAGCGCCCCGAGGCAGGTGAGGACCGCCTCGTGGCTCCTCTCCGGGTCGAGCCGGAAGAGCAGGGGGCGGAGGAGCCGTCGGTAGATCACGACACCTGGGCCCCGCGGGCGCCCGCTACAATCAGCTCCAACACCTCGTCCTCGGTGACGTCGTGGACCCTCCGGGTGGCCACGTGCCGCCCCTGCTTGAGCACGGTGACCCGGTCGCCGATCTGGAAGACCTCCTGCAGGCGATGGCTGATGAAGACGACACCCACCCCGTGGGACTTGAGCTCGGCCACGAGCCGGAGCACCTCCTCCGTGGCGGAGGGCGAGAGGTTGGCCGTGGGCTCGTCCAGGATGAGGACCGCGGGGTTGAAGGAGAGCGCCCGGGCGATGGCGACGCTCTGGCGGCGGCCGCCTGAGAGGGACCGGACGGGGACGGTGACCGAGGGGATGTCGATGCGGAGG
>NZ_PSLG01000098.1:0-3885 GCF_040289485.1 Thermoflexus sp. | reverse complement strand
CTCGATGCCCAACCGGCGGGCGTCCGCTGGCGAGGCAAACCGCACGGGCGTCCCCCGGAACAGGATCTCCCCCGCGTCGGGCTGGAGGGCGCCCGAGAGGACCTTCATCAGCGTGGACTTGCCCGCGGCGTTGTCCCCCACCAGCCCGAGCACCTCACCGCTGTCGAGGACCAAGTCCACCCCGCGCAGCGCCTGGACCGCGCCGAAGCGCTTGTGGATGCCCCGCATCTCCACGAGGTGTGCGTCCACGTCCGTCCCCTCCGAATCATACCCAAGCGGGTCGTCCCGCGCCACGGCCACGCCAGCGCCACCCCCCGGAGACGGGGAGACTGAGGCGGACCACCGCTCGGGCTCATGAGGCCCGGGGTGGAGGTGAAGGGAGGGGCGGGGGAAAGGGGGTCCCTCCCCCGCCCGAGGATCCTACTTGAGGAACTGGGCCACGTTGGCCCGGGTGACGATGTCGAGTCCGGTGTCGGTGGGGTCCTTCGGCTTGATCTTCTTGGTGACGTAGTTGTACAGGGCGAGGATGCTGTGGACGCCCATCTGGTACGGCCGCTGTCCCACCAGGGTATTCACGTAGCCTTCCTTCAGCAGCTCCAGCTCCGGCTTGAGGGTATCAAAGGCGACCACCGCGAACTTCCCGGCCTTCATGTCCGCCAGCTTGGGCTTGAGGGCCTGCTTGTAGGCCTCCGGGGCGAAGAGGGGCCAGCCCCCCACCGCGACGATGCCCACGAGATCGGGGTGGGCGGTGAGGGCCTGCTCGATCAGCTGGACGGCCCGGTTGATGTCGTCGTTGCAGGGGAAGGGCGACCCCGAGACCTCTTGGAACTTGCTGGCCACGCCCGCTTCCTTGAGACCGTCGTGGACGCCCCGGATGCGCTCATTGAGGTTCTGCGCGCCCAGGCCGCCCGTGATGATGGCGTACTTCCCTCCGTTGGGCAGGAGCTGGGCGAAGGCCTTCCCCAAAGCGAGGCCGCCCTTGTAGTTGTTGGTGCCGATGAACGCGAGCCGGCCGGAGCCCGGCGCGGCGTCGGAGTCGAAGGTCACGACGGGAATGCCGGCGGCCATGGCCCGCTTGATGACCGGAACGACCGCCTTGCCGTCCACGGCGGAGATGGCCATGCCGTCCACGTGCCGCTGGATGAGGCTCTCCAGGACCTGGATCTGGGGCTGGATCTCCGTGACGGTGGGGCCGGTGTAGTAGCACTGGACGCCGAGTTTCTTGGCCTCCGCCTCGCACCCGCGGCGGACGTCGTTGAAGAAGGGGTTGTTGATGGCCTTCGGGACGACGGCGAAGACCAGGGTCTTGGCGCCCTGGGCCGGAGCGCCCAGCAGGGACGCCACGAGCGCCAGGCCCACGGTCGTGAGGCCGAGCACTCTGATCGTGCGCATCTCTCTCCCTCCCCCAGGATGAGATAGACTCCGTAGGGCACCAGCATACGGTGTCCCTGGATCGTCTGTCAACACGACGTGATGGCGGTTCCTTCGACCGAGTCCTCCGCGGAGGAGGGAACGCGCGGGGAGGCACCCTCACTCTCGGGCCAATCGCGCCCGCACCCGGTCCAGGAGCACCGCCACGATGATGGTGCTGCCGATGACCACTTCCTGCCAGAAGGCGGGGACGCCCATGAGGACCATGGCGTTGAGGAGCACGCCGATGAGGGCGGCCCCGGCGAACAGCCCCAGCACCGATCCCTGGCCGCCGAGCAGGCTCACGCCGCCGATCACCGCGGCGGCAATGACGTTGAGTTCCTGGCCCTGCCCCGTGGTGGCGTCCCCCACCGAAAGGCGGGCCGCCAGGAGAATGCCCGTGAGGGCCGCTAGCCCGCCACTCACCATGTAGGCCACGAGCCGGGTCCGCTCCACGTTGATGCCGCTCAGCCGGGCGGCCTCGGCGTTGCCGCCGACCGCGTACACGTCATAGCCGAAGGGCGTGTAGGTGAGGACGATCCATCCCGCCAGCACCACGAGGACCATGTACACGACGGGGTTGGGCACCGGCCCCACGTACCCCGCTCCCAGGGCCACGAAGGTGGCGCCCTGGGGCCCCAGGTCAGTGAGGGGGTACCCCTGGGTGATCACCAGGGACAGTCCGTGGGCGATGGAGAGCATGCCGAGGGTCGGGATGAGGGGAGTCATCCGCGCCCGGGTCACTAAGAGCCCGTTGACCGTCCCGCAGGCCAGACCCGCCGCCACTCCGGCCGCGATGGCGGCAGCCACCGGCCAACCGATCCCCAGCAGCTTGGTGGTGACCACGCCCCCGAGGCCCATGAGCGACCCCACCGAGAGGTCGATCCCTCCGCCCCCCGTGAGGATGACCAGCGACTCTCCGACCCCCACCGCCGCGATGAAGGCGAAGTTGCGGGCGACCTCAAAGAGGTTGTCGGGGCTGAGGAAGCGCGGGGCGAGGAGTGCGACGCCGGTGACCACGGCGAGGAGGGCGATGTAGATGGCCACCTCATAGGACCCCAGGGCCCACGTGCCCCACCGAAGGACGGACGGCAGGCTGGGTCTCGCCGTCGGGGTTCCCTCTCCGGACGGGCTCATGGATGCGCTGGGCGGGCGCGCCAGAGTTTCGTGGGCACCAACGCCTATTATAGCGTATTATAGCGTACGAGGGACGCGGCCGCAGGGTGCGGCGCAAGGAGGAGGCGTCATGGCGGCGTTACGGACGAGCGTGGGGATCTGGGCCTTCGGTCCCAATGCGACCCGGTTCATGCCGGGAGGCTACCACCCGGAGGCAGCCCGCGAGACGATGGTGGAGAGGTCCCAGAGGGCTGCAGCAGGGCTCCGGGGCCTCGTGGACGGCTTCGAGTACCACTACCCCACCGAGATCACCGAGGAGACGGCGCCCTCCATCCGCCGCGCCCTCGGGGAGATGGACATCTACTGTCTCGCCCTCGGCACCTTCAGCAATCCGCGGTACGGCTTGGGAGGGTTCACGCACCCCGACCCGCGTCGGCGGGCCGAGGTGGTGAGGATCGCGAAATCGGGCGTGGACCTGGCCGCCCGGCTGGGGGCCCGGTTCATCATCTGGCCGGGCGGAGAGGGATACAACTACTTATTCCAGACCGACTACGCGTCCGCGTGGCAGTGGCTGGTGGACGGTATCGCCGAGGTGACGGACCACGCGGCCCGGCGGGGCGTCACCATCTTCCTGGAGCACAAGAACAGCGAGCCCGCCATGCGCATCCTCATGCGGGACATCGGGATGACCCTGTACGTCATCCGCAAGGTCGCCGAGCGGGGCGTCGACACCCGGAGGCTCCTCGTCAACATGGACTGGCAGCACCTCATCATGAACGGCGAGAATTTGGGCGAGTACGCGGCCCTGCTGGCCGCCGAGGGCCGGCTGGGCCACCAGCACAGCAACAGTGGGTGGGGCACCTTCGATGACGACAACATGACGGGGGCCAGCTTCTTCATGCAGGCCCTCGAGCTGGCCGTCGTCCTCGCGGACGTGGGCTACGGGCGCCGGGGGGAGCGAATGGGGTTCGACCTCTTCCCCTACACGGAGGACCAGGTCCAGGCCGTGCGTCAGAGCGTTCTCCAGTGGAGGTTCATCGAGCAGGTGGCCTCCCGCGTGGACAGGGCGGCGCTGGCCGAGGCGCGGCGTCGGAAGGACGCCGTGGCCGGCTACCGGGTCGTCTACGAGGCCCTGGGGATGGACGAGGCGGCGATCCTGAGGGAGGCGGGCCTTCGAGCGGGAGCGCCGAAGCCGAATCGGGCCGCCCGCTCCCGAACCCGGCGGTCCTAGGAGATGGCCCTCCTCGCCGGGCTGGACGTGGGCACCACGGGGACACGGGCGGTCGTCATCGCCGACGACGGGTCCGTGAGGGGGGTGGGCGCATCGGCCTACGGCCTCGCGACCCCGCGCCCGGGGTG
>NZ_PSLG01000097.1:0-4713 GCF_040289485.1 Thermoflexus sp. | reverse complement strand
CGTATCCGCTGACCACCCGCGCCGGGATCCCCAGGGCGCGGGCCATCACGGCCATGGCCGAGGCGTAGTAATCGCAATAGCCCTGCCGGATGTCGAACAGCACATAGACCACGCCGTCACGGCCGGGGGGGGGTGCCGGGATGTTCTCGTTGTAGCGGATGTTCCGGCGCAGCCACGCCTCCAGCGCCGCCGCCCGGTCGTAGGGGGTCCGCGCGCCCGCCGTGATCCGCTCTGCCAAGCGCCAGATCCGAGGGTCCAGGTTGGGAGGCAACTGCAGATACCGCTGCACCCACTCCGGATACGCCGTCCCAGCCTGTCGCAGGCTCTCCACGTCGGGAACGGGGACCAAGGAGATGACCTCATAGGTCTCCTCGGCCCCGAAGGGTCGGCGGGCGCGAGCCGCCATCAGGTCGTGCGCGGTGGCGGTGAACCGTCCCACGGCGACGGCCGGGAGGCTCACCGCGACGGGGTGCTGCGCCGCGAAGATCAGGGTGTTCCCAGGCAGATAGACGGTGAAGGTCTGGGTGACCACCGTCCGGCCCTCCCAGAGGGGGCGGGCCGTCAGCGGCTCCATCGGCCGCAGGCTCCGCTCGTCCTCCCCGCTGGAGAGCCAGCCGTTGGCGGTATACACGTCGTAGACCATCCCCCGCCAATATCGGGCCGGCCCCTGGGCCCGCACCTCCATCACCACCGTGTCGCTGAGGCGCCGCGGCCCCCCGAAGGGCAACGACCGCCCCAGGGGGCTGACATAGGCCGGGCGCTGGGCGCGCAGTTCGCTGAACAGCCGATTGAAGGTCTCCTGCCCCCGGCGCAGGGGCCGGCTGATCTCGCTCCACGCCCGGGCCGCCGCCTCGCTGGGCCCGGCCGCCGGCAGCAGCCACGCCAGGCCCACGATCAGGACCGCCACCGTCACGGCGGCCCGCAGGATATCCACCCCGACCTCGGGCATGAACCACACCCGCTCCAGCCGCCAGCGCTGGCGCTGTTCCTCATAATGAACAGTGGCCAGCCACAACAACGCGCCCAGGAGATAGGCGATGAGGAAGAGGGTCAGGGGCCGCGGGCCTAGATAGTAATAGGCGTTGATGAAACCGATCAGCCCGGCCGGCAGCAGCGCCCGCCACGGCCGGATGGACCGGAAGGAATACCACACGCTCCCGCTGGCCGACAGCCAGATCAGCGCCCCCATCAGGACCACGAAGGGCAACGGGTCGCTTCCCCGCTCCCCCCGCAGCGCCGCCATCGCCCACACCGTGAGCCGGTAGCCCAGCCACTGCAACTTCAGCGACCAGGTGGGCACCCGGATCAGGCCGGCTGCCAGATGCCCCACCCAGACCGTCCCGTAGGCCAAGTTGAGGAAAAGGGCCGCCGGTCCGCGGAACCGGCTGATGGCCAGCAGCCACCCGAGGGCCAGCCCGCCTAGGGCCACAGGGGGCAGGATCTCCAGCCCGTCCGTCCATCCGGCCACCGTCACCGTCCACGCCGCCGCCCCCTGCATGATCAGCAGCAGGAACAGCATCCACAGCGTCCCCCACGCCCCGCGGCCAATCCCCGCGGAGGGCGGGCTCACCCCCACTGCGCCCGATCCCACCATTCCCGTAGCACCTCCTCCCCCACCCGCGATGTGAGGTCCAGGCTGAGGGGGGTCACCGAGACCACCCGATCGACCACCAGCGCGTAGACATCCGAGTCCGGCTCCAGGCGCTCGAAATCGACCTCCACCCGATAGCCCAGGGGCCCCGGATCCGTCGGGCGGCGGCGCATCGGCCGCACGGGGACGAAATACCGCTGCCGCGACTGGCGGGTCCACCGCCACGGCGTCTCGGGGGTCGCCGAGGCCGGGACGTCGATCTTGAGGACGTCGACATCGAAGGGCAGCGCCCGGCGGAGGACCGCCTCGGCGAACCGCCGGGTGAAATGGCCGGCGGCGCGGAAGTCGATCTCCTCGGAGTAACCCAGATGGTGCTCGATGGGTGTTTGGAGGGAGACGGCCAGGGCGGGGACCCCGAAACTGGCCGCCTCCAGGGCCGCCCCGATGGTCCCCGAGATCGTCACCCCGGAGCCCACGTTCTCCCCGTAGTTGATCCCGGAGACCACCAAATCCGGCAGCCGGGGGAGGATCTCCAGGAAGGCGTGGTCCACCACCTGGGCCGGCGTCCCTTCCACCGCATACGCCCGCACCGGCCGCCCGTTCACCACCAGGACCTCCGGGTAGATGCGGCCCTCGGAGGTGGCTGGCATGCACCGCCCGGCGCCCGACCATTGATCCCGCGGGGCCACCACCACGACCTCCCCCAGGCCGTCGAGGGCCGCCACCGCGGCCCGCAGGCCCGGGGACTGGATCCCGTCGTCGTTGGTCACCATGATCAGGGGCATGCGGCCCTCCGGCCCACGGCCTCGGCGATCCGGTCGGCGATGCGGCGCAGGACCTCATCGGGGACCCCCTCCGGGGCCAGGGACTGCGGCCGCGTGTCGATCGGGTCGTTGACGTAATCGATGCACAGGAATCCTCCATCCTCCTCCATGGCGATCTCGGTGGAGAACAGGTCCAGGCCACAGACCGCCGCGATGCGCCGCCCCAGGTCCCAGAGGGGCTGCAGGCCGAAGGCCTCCGCCTCGGCCGCCGTCACGGGCCGATAGCGATGGGTCTCGGGATCCCACCAGCACGGGAAGGGCGTGTCCACCGCGTAGAGCACCCGGAACCACGCGGGGCGCCCGGCCAGCCGGCGCGGGCGGACGTAGCGCTGCACCAGAAAGGGCTGATCCGGGAAGGCCATCCGCAGGGCGGTCAGGTCCTCCCGCCCGTGGATCCGCCGCACCCCCTCTCCTCCGCCGCCGAAGGCCGGCTTGGCGATCCATGATGCCCCGGCCAGATCCTCCGGCCAAAGGGGCTCTGGCGCCTCCTCCCATGCCGGGAGGATCACCGTCACCGGGGTGGGCAGGCCAGCCGCCTGGAACCGCCAATGCATCGCTGCCTTGTCCCAAGCCGCCCGCGCCCGCTCCGTTGGGTTCAGGCGGAAGACCCCCGCCCCGCGCGCCCAGTCCACCAGTTCCTCGAAGGCCTCGTCCCAATCCGAGGCCCGGTCCAGGAAGGCCCGGCATCGCCAGCGACCCTCCCGCGCCGCCGAGAGGACCACCGGGAGGCGCTCCGGCGTCACCTCCCCGAGCGTGAGGCCTCGCGCGGCGCACGCTTCCCGGAGCATCGCCACAAAAGGCGCGTCGTATTCCCAGTTCCATGCCACCGCGAGATCGACCCCCTCGACCGCGACGGCCATCGGCACGGCCATCCCCATCGTCCCCCTCTTTCACCTCTGACTTCTCCCAACGCCCCCCTCCCCACCCCTTGCGGGGCGGCGCCGGAAGGGCGGCCGTCCTTATCTTAACACAGCGGGGACCCTTCCACAGCGCATCCATGGGTGGCGGCAGTCAACGGCGGATCCATTAAAATGGAGAAGAGACATACCCGGGGAGGTGCCGCCGATGCGACGGCTGGCGCTCTGGTCTTGTGGTTTTCTGCTCGGCGGGGCCATCGGCGCCGGGCTGGCGTTGCTGTTCGCCCCGCAATCCGGCGCGGCCCTGCGGGAGAAACTGCGGGCCCGTTGGGCCCAGGTCCTGGAGGAAGGACGCCAGGCCGCCGCTCAGCGCCGGGCGGAGTTGGAGCGGGAACTGGCCCTCCTCACCCGCCGCACCCCGCCAGGCCCCCCGGGCTAACCTACGGCCATCCCCATCCCGGGGGCGCCGGCGCGGTGCGCAGGCGCAGCCCAGAGCCCCCTTCGACGGTGATGGCGGGCCAGAAGGCCGTCCGATACGGCCGGGCGGGGTCCATCGGCGTGGGCCACGGGTCGTCGGCGTCGCCGCCCACCGGGAGCTCCCCCGAGATCCCCCACCCCAGGAGACGGAAAGGGGCCGCGTGGGCTTTCCCCCATTCCCAGATCGTGTGGAGATCGCCATAGCGCCGACCGATGGTCTCCAGGGCCCGCCGATAGGCCTCACGGCGGATCTCCGCAGAGACCTCCGCTGCCAGGAGGGCCTCCAGGATCGCCTCCGGCGACCGCCGCAGGGCCAGCAACGCCAGGCCTTCCTCCCCCAGGGGGCCTTCCAGCGCCATCCGGAGGACCTCCCAGCGCCAGGCCGCATACACCAGAGCGGACGGGCTGTTCGCCGCGAACCGCCCGTCCCACCGCTGCAGCATCTCGTGGACCCGCCGCTCCAACCAGCCCTCGGGAGGAAGGGACAGCAGGGCCGCCCGGCGAGGGGCCGCCGGGCGGCAGGGGGGGAGATCGGCGAGGGAACGCCAGCGCCAGCCAGGGGGGGCCGTGTTCCCTTCCCCTACTTCCCCTATGAGAAGCCTCACCAGATCCCCCACCCGGTCGAGGGGGTCGCCGGCCGGCGCCGGGGCCAGCCATCGCCCCCCCTCGGGTCCGATCTCGGCCAGGGCGCCCGGGAGCCCCGGCCAGCGCACGCGCAGGCGCTCCCCGTCCTGGATCCCCCGCCACGGCAGGGGGAAGACCGGGGCGGCCATGGCGTGGAAGCGAAAGGCGCCCGCCTCCTGACAGCCCCGGAACCACCCCGGCTCGGGGGCGACGCCGAAGGCGGCCCAGATCCGCAGAGCCCGCCATCGTTCGGGGAAGTCCGCCGGCGGCGCCCCGGCCGCCGGGGGGATCTCCAGAGCGGCCCGCAGGGGCTCTGGCAACGCCCGCGCCCGGTCCGCCA
>NZ_PSLG01000096.1:0-4718 GCF_040289485.1 Thermoflexus sp. | reverse complement strand
GGAGATCCCTCGGGCGGCGGAACGGCGAAGGGCCGGTCTACGCGCCACGGGTCGATGAAGCCGGAAGGGGCCGGTCATCCGTTTCGCCTCGCAAGGTGAAACGGATGACGATGCGCCACGGAACGGTTGAGGCATTGGGGGATCCCTCATGGGGTGTGCAGCGGCCCCTCATCCCCGGAGGGATCCCCGATGGATCAATGGCCCAGCACGGCGCGGGTGGCCGCGCGGGGTTGCCAGACGAGGCGGGCCTCTCGAAATCGGGCCAGACGCCCGCGGGCAGCCTCCCAAAGCGGGCGCAGATGCGCTGCGCGCACCCGAAAGTCGCCCTTGAGTTGGGCCAGGACCAGGCGGCTGTCCCCACGGATCTCCACCGTGAACGCGGCGGGATCCTTCCCCGCCCGCTGGATCCGGTCGATGAGGTCGTCGAGGGCGGCGATCAGGGTGCGGTATTCGGCCTCGTTGTTGGTGAGGGCCTCCGCAAAGGTCAGCCGGCGTCGATCCTCCCGTCCGTCGCGCGTTCGGATCACATACGAGCCATAGCCGGGTCCGGGGTTGCCCCGACTGCCACCGTCGAAGAAGATCCAGTAGTCAGGCGAGATGCGGCCGGCCATGGCCTTCCCTCCCGATGGCGTTTTGTGTTTGACACGCCTTATAAACGGATCTGTAATCTTTACCCAGAGGGGGATCCTTCCGTCGGCGGAGAAGCGGCGGAGGAGCCGATCGGGGGGCTGGACCCGCCGCTGATCCGCTGGGATGCGGTGGCCCGGGAAGGAGAGGGCGTATGCCTTTCCCCTTCCGCCCCAGACCTCCCAACGGGTGGGGAAGCCGATGGTGTGTCGGGAACGGCCCAACACGGCGGTGTTCATCGATTTCGAGAACATCGTCACGGCGGCGGAGAGCCGCTACTATACCCTCGATCTGAACCGGCTGTTTCTCGAGCTCGGGCGTCGGGGGCGCCTGATCTTGAAGCGGGCCTATGGAGACTGGTCCCGCTTCACCAAATACCGGGACGAACTCCTCCGCCACGGGGTGGATCTGATCCAGGTTTATTCGTATGGCCACAAGATCGCCCGCAACCGCGCCGACGTCCGCATGGCCATCGACGCTATGGAGGTTCTGTTCACCCGGCCGGAGATCCAGTCCTTCGTCATCGTCTCCGGGGACAGCGATTTCTCCAGCCTGATCGCCCGCCTGCGCGAGCACGGGAAATACGTGATCGGCGTAGGGGTGCAAGGTGCCACCAGCGATCTCATCCCGGCGGTGTGTGACGAGTTCATCTATTATGATACGTTGATCGCGGAGGAGGCCGGCGCGGCAGCGGCCGCTCCCCTGCCCGCCGGAACCGCGCCGGAGGCCCCTGCTTCCCCGGAGGTCCTGGGGGCGGCGGATCGGTACCGGCGTTACCTGCAGGACTGGGGTTTCCTCCCCTTGGATCCCACCGCCCGCCGCCTCGGGCTGACCCGTCTGTACGAAGCGCTGCGGTCTGGGGTCGCGGACCTCACCATCGCCCGCTGGATGGAACAGGCGAACTGGGAGGGCGTTGAACTGGAGCCGGGCGGGCGGCAGGAACTGATCTGGCTTCTGCTGCTCAGCCGGGCCCTCGCTTTTGCTGGAGGGCTCCCACCCTCCGTGGTCACGCCCATCCAAGGGATCCAGGTGCCGGGGCTTAGGCGGTTCATCGAGGCCGCCGAAGGAGGGCTGGTCCGCTTCCTGGGGATGGCCGGATGGCCCCTGGAGCTCGAGGCCCTGACCCTGCTGCTGGGGATCCCCCCGGCGGAGGTGGGCAGCATCCTCCATCCGATGGTGCGGGAAGGCCTCCTCGGCCCCCACAACGCCGGGTTCCGCTGGATCCCCCGGGAGAACCCGCTGGAAGGAAAGGTGTTCGCGGCGTTGCGGGCGGATCTGTCGGAAGTGGTCTATCCCTCTGGGATCACCCCCTCTCTGGGGAACGCACGGGGGCTGTTCGAGGAGGGGTTGAGTTACCGCCGCGATCGCAACTTCGCTTTGGCCATCGACCGTTTCCGCATGGCTCTGCGCATGACCGTGGATCTGTGGGAGAGCCAGACCCCGGGCGTGGGGCCGTATGAAATCCGCTGGCGGGCGGCCAGTTACTGCTCGGTGCGGGCGGGAGAACTGTTTAACCGCCGGGATTACGCAGGTTCGCTGCCTTATTATTACGCTTTCATCGCCCTGATGATCCCCGGCGACCCCGTCTGGGAGAAGATGCGCGGCCTGGTCGACTTTATGCTCAGTTATGCCCTCTCCGCTTTCTTCCACAATCAGGTCCCTCCGGGGCCCGGTCCGTGTGCCCGGCGGGTGCTGGAGCTCTTCCACGACCCCGATCAGTCCCGGGCCGAGCGGGTTCGGGAGTGGCTGGCGCAGGTATCCCGGCACAACCGGGCGATGATCGCGTGGTTGTGGGAGCAGGTGAACGTCCTCGAGGCGGAGGAGGAGCAGAAGGCCGTCCTCCAGGACTTCCTGAGGCGGGAGTTGCTGGGGCTTGGATGACCGGAGGAGATCCATGGGTCACAGACTGGGCAGGGCCCTGCTCTTCATCGGATGGATCATGGTTGTGCAGAGCCTGGTCTGGATGGCGGACGGCCGTTGGGCCCGCGTCGCCGATCCTCGTCGTGCCGCCGGGGGGCGCGGGCAGCACCACGCCGCGTCGCCGACCCCTTCGCCGTCGCCGATCCCGACCGCGACCCCTGTTCCTTCCCCAACGCCTGTCCCTACGCCTTCGCCCACCCCGGCGCTCCCGGCCCGCTGGTCCACGCCGGTGGTGCCCCGGGTGAGCGCCACCTTCTCCCTCTCCGGTCCGGTCCCGACGCCCCATCCCGCGCTCCCGCTCCCCCCGGACCGGGTGAACTTGCTGTTGCTGGGCAGCGATCGTCGCGCCGGGCAAGCGCTGGGCCGGACCGACACCATCATCGTGGCCTCGATCGACCCCCGCGAGCCCTCCGTTCGGCTGCTGAGCATCCCTCGCGACCTCTGGGTCTACATCCCGGGATGGACCTACCACAAGGTCAACACCGCGTATGTGCATGGGGAGCTGGTGCGTTACCCGGGCGGCGGCTACGGGGTGCTGCGGGACACCCTGTTTTATAATCTCGGGCTGCCGACCCACGGTTACGCTTTGGTGGACTTCCTGGGGATGCGGCAGCTCATCGATGCCTTGGGCGGTGTGGAGGTCACTGTTCGCTGTCCCTTCAACGAGACGTTTGTCGATCCGGCCGACCCCACCATCACCCACACGCTCTCCCTGCCGGGGCCGGGCCGCTACCGTCTGGACGGCAATGAGGCCCTCTGGTATATGCGCTCCCGACGGATCGGTGGGGATTATGGCCGCTCCCGGCGTCAACAGCAGGTCCTGGAGGCGATGTGGAAGCGGCTGAAGGAAGGGGGCTGGCTGCTCCGCGTCCCCCAACTATGGATCTCCCTTCGCCAAACGGTGCAGACCGATCTGGGGTTGGAAGAACTCGCCTGGCTGGCCTCCGTCGGGTTGCGTCTGGATCGGAGCCGTATCGTTCATGGGTGGCTGCACACTGTGGTTTCCCCCACCACCTCCGTGGAGGGGCTTTCCATCTACGTGCCGACGGAAAAAACCCATGCCTATCTTCAGCGATTCCTGATCGGCCCGATCGAGCCGCCGCAGGCCCCGGCGGTTCGCGTGGAGGTGATCAACGCCACCGGCAATCCCATCGACGGGGAACTGGCGGCGGAGATCCTCGGCGAGGCCGGCTTCGGCGTCGCCCGCGTGCTGGAGGTAGCCCCGGATGGTCAGCCCACCCGGGTCCTCGCCCTCTCCTCGGCGTCGGACCCAGCTGTCCGACGGCGGCTGCTCCAGGCCCTGCGGCTCCCAGCCACCCGGGTGGAGGCCGCCCCCGAGCCCGGGGCAGAGGCGGCCTATCGCATCTGGCTGGGGTCTGATTTCAACCCCTGCCGCTTGATCATCAGGCTTGTTTCAGATCCTGGGGAACATTTCGGACGGGGAGGGAAGACCGAGTGCGTCTGAAAGCCATCGAGCTGCACGGGTTCAAGAGTTTCGCCGATCCCACCCGGCTGGAGTTCCCAGGGCCCATCACGGCCATCGTCGGCCCGAACGGGAGCGGGAAGAGCAACATCGCCGAGGCCATCCGATGGGCGCTCGGGGAGCAGAGCCTGTCCACGTTGCGGGCCCGGCGGGGGGAGGATCTCATCTTCGCTGGCAGTGATCAGCGCCCCCGGGCCGGCATGGCGGAGGTCACCCTGATCTTCGACAACGCCGAGGGCTGGTTGCCCATCGACTTCGTCGAGGTGGCGCTGACGCGGCGGGTGTATCGGGACGGGGAGGGGGAATATCTCCTCAACGGCAACCGGGTGCGGCTGCGGGATGTGCAGGAGTTGCTGGGCGCCACCCCCTTGGCCCGGCGGACTTACACGGTGATCGGCCAGGGGCTGGTGGATGAGGTGTTGCGCCTGCGGCCGGAGGAGCGCCGCGCCCTGTTTGAGGAGGCGGCGGGGATCGCCCTCTATCGGCTGAAACGCGAGGAGGCCTTACGGCGCCTGGAGGCTACCCAGCAGAACCTGAGCCGTGTCCGGGATCTGCTCGCGGAGATGACGCCGCGGCTGCACAGCCTCCGGCGCCAGGCCGAGCGGGCGCGGCAGCACGAGGAGATCCTCGCCCGCTTGCGGGAGCGCTGGCGGCGCTGGGCGGCCCTCCGGCTGGCCCGCCTGCGGGG
>NZ_PSLG01000095.1:0-5012 GCF_040289485.1 Thermoflexus sp. | reverse complement strand
CCAGCCGCCGGCCGGCCGCCTCGATCTGGGCCTGAAGCATGGCCAGAGCACCGACCGGCGTCGGGGCGGCGCGGGCCGCCGCGACGGCCAGGTCTGCCGCCTCAGTGGCCACCGCCAGCGCCGGGGGACCGCCGTCGTGGAAGGCGGCTGGGAAGAAGGGGCAGAGGGGCGGCACACGGCTGAGGACGGCGAACCGGAGGTTGGCAAAGCCATTGGGAGACAGGGCGGCGTTCTCCCGGAGGATCCGGGCCGCCAGGGCCGCCGCCTCCGGCTCCTCCAACGAGAAAGCCGCGAACGTCCGCTCGGTCCGGGCGAACACATGGGGGATCCATGGGGCGTGCGGCCCCATCGGGCCCAGGCTGAGGTAATCGAACCCGAGATCCTGAGCGGCGGCCTCCCCCTCCACGGCCCGGGCCAGGAGCGCCTCCGGCCCCTCCGAGGGATCCGGGGGGGTGAGGGCCACGCGCAGCGTCTGCACCTCCCAGCCGTCCTCCTGGAGGGCCTCCCGGGCCGCCTGGGCCAGCCGCCCTGCCACCGTCGGGATCCCTCCTCGCGGATCCGGATGGACGAAGACCGTGATGGCCCGGATGCGCATCAGGCCTCCTGTCGGTCAGGCTGGTCGGGTGTACGGGCAAGGATAGTCCCGAACCGCGATCCAGGGAAACGCCGGGCGGGCTTGTCGGCCCCTCATCCTTCCCGCACAATCGTTTGGAGGAGGCGCGCGATGGCGCAGATGGTGCCGGTGGATGCGGAGCGACCGGATCCCGAAGTGATCGCCCGGGCGGCGGCGATCCTGCGGGCCGGAGGCCTGGTCGCCTTCCCCACCGAGACCGTCTATGGGCTGGGAGCGGACGGCCTGAACCCGGCGGCGCTGGCGCGCCTGTTCCAGGCCAAAGGCCGACCGGCCACCGACCCGGTGATCCTGCATATCGCCGATCTGGCGCTGCTGCCCCGGCTGGCCCGAGAGGTCCCCCCTGCGGCCTGGGCCCTGGCCCGGCGCTTCTGGCCCGGCCCCCTGACCTTGGTGCTGCCCAAACAACCGATCGTCCCCGACGTGGCCACAGCGGGGCTGCCAACGGTGGCCATCCGCATGCCGGCCCATCCGGTGGCCCTCGCCCTCCTCCGGGCGGCCGGCGTCCCGGTGGCCGCCCCCAGCGCCAACCGGTTCGGGCGCACCAGCCCGACGACGGCCCAGCACGTCTTGGAGGACCTGGGAGACACCGTGGACCTGATCCTGGACGCCGGGCCGACCCCCATCGGGGTGGAATCCACCGTCCTGGACCTCACCCGGCCGATCCCGACGATCCTGCGGCCCGGGGGGCTGCCGCGAGAAGTCCTGGAGGAGCTCCTGGGCCCGGTGGCGCTGTTCGACCGTTCGGTGGAGGGGCCGGCCCCCGCCCCCGGCATGCTGCCCAAGCACTACGCCCCCAGGGCGGAGATGGTGGTCCTGCTGGGACCCCGGCCGGCGGTGCGCGCCCGGCTTCGGGACCTGGCGGAACGCTACTTGCGGGCGGGCTGCCGCGTGGGGGCGTTGATCGCGGAGGAGGACCGGGAGGCCCTCGCCGGCCTGCCGGTGATCCTCGCTGTTCTGGGCTCCGAGAACGACCTGGAGGGCATCGCCCGGCGGCTCTACCAAGCCCTCCGGGACCTGGACGCCCAGGGCCCGGACCTCATCCTCGCCCGGGAGTTTGGGACTCAGGGGCTGGGCCTGGCCATCCGGGATCGCCTGGTCCGCGCCGCCGGGGGTCGCGTGGTCCACGTTGGGGAGGCCGGGGATTGAAGCGAATCCACATCGGCTGTTGCGGGTTCCCCAAAGCCCGCTCGGTGTATTTCCGGGCCTTTCGAGCGGTGGAGGTCCAACAGACCTTCTACGACCCGCCCCGGCCGGAGACCCTGCGGCGCTGGCGGGAGGAGGCGGGGCCGGATTTCGTGTTCACCCTCAAGGCGTGGCAGGTCGTCACCCATCCCGCCAGCAGCCCCACTTACCGTCGGCTGCGACGGCCCCTGCGCCCAGAGGAGCGGGCGAAGGCCGGCGGGTTCCAAGACACTCCGGTGGTGTGGCGGGCGTGGGAGGCCACCCTGGAGGCGGCCCGCGCCCTAGGCGCAACGGTGATCCTCCTGCAGTGCCCGGCCTCCTTCACCCCAACGCCGGAACACGTCCGGAACCTGGAGGCCTTCCTCGAGCGCGCCCGGCCCGCTCCCTTCCGCATCGCCTGGGAGCCGCGGGGGGATTGGCCGGCGGAGGAGGTGCGGCGGATCTGTGCCCGCCATGGCCTGATCCACGCCGTGGATCCCTTCGCCCAGCCCCCGGTCACCGAGGGGACGGCCTATTTCCGCTTGCACGGCCGCACCGGCTACGCCTACCGCTACACGGACGCCGACCTCGAGGCCCTCGAGGGCTGGTGCCAACCCTTTGAGGAGATCTACGTGTTCTTCAACAACGTTTCGATGTGGGAAGACGCCCTGCGCTTCCAGGAGCGGATGCGCGGAAAGGCGTTAAAATAGGTCTCAGGAAAGGCGCGCAGGCCCGGCCGGCTGATCCCCCGGAGAGCCCCACCCCGCTGAGCACGCGGGCGAACCGAGAACGCGGGAGGTCCAGCATGTTGACCGAGCAGACGCTGCGGGAACTGGCGGCGCTGGAGAGCCCCGACGTCCCGATCCTGAGCCTGTATCTGGATGTGGACCCGCGACGTCTGACCAAGGATCATTACCGGCTGAACCTGCGGCACCTCCTGGAGCGCGTGAAGGAGGAGATCGCGCGGGAGGATCTGGAGGCCGCTCAGCGCTTTGTGGAACGGGAATACGATGGATCCGGGCGCGGGCTGGCCCTCTTCTCGGCCCAGGCCCGGGGGATCTGGCGCGCCTTCGTCCTCGCCGTCCCCACCCCGAACCTGGCTTTCGCCGGCCGCAAGCCTTCCGTCTTCCCCCTGGCGCGGCTGTGGGACGCTTACGGCCGGTTCCTGGTGGCCCTGGTGGACAAAACCCACGTCCGTCTGCTCTTCTATCAGATGGGAGTGCTTCAGGAGTCGCTGGAGCTCCACGGGGAGCCTATCAAGCGCCACAAGCAGGGCGGCTGGGGGGCCGAGAAGCTCCAGCGCCACGAGGACGAGGTCGCCTATCGGAACCTGAAGGAAGCGGCGGAACTGACGGCCGCCTTCTGCGCGCGCCACCAGCCCCGCTACCTGCTGTTGGGCGGGGCCGACCCCACCGTTGTGGAGTTCCGGGAGCAACTGCCCCGGCCCTGGCGGGAGCGGATCGCCGGGACCGTCCCTGGGGACCGGATGTCGGAGGAGGGGGAGATCCGGGAGGCGGCCCTGCGGGTGCTCCAACAGGTGGAGCGGGAGCGGGAGTTCGCCCTGGTGGACGCGACGATCACCGCCGCGGCGAAGGGAGCCAACGGCGTGATGAACCTGGACGACACGCTGGGGGCGGCGGCGGAGGGGCGCGTCCACGTGCTCCTGGTGGCCGATGGCTTCCACGCCCCGGCCTACCGGTGCACCGGGTGCGGTTTCCTCACGGCCATCCGGCGGGAGACATGCCCCTTCTGCGGCGCCGCCTTCGAGACCCTCCCGGACGCGGTGGACTGGCTGATCGCGACGGTGCTGGAGAACGGCGGACAGGTGGAGATCGTCGAGGGCCATCCCCGGCTCCAGGAGGTCGGGGTCGCCGCCCTCCTGCGTTATTGAGGGGGCGGGTGAGAGCGGGAGGCCGCGGGTGGTCATCGCCGAGGGGAGCCCGGCGCCACACGGATTGCGCCCTGCGGATGTCCGGCGGGATCTGCACGGGATCGCCGATCTGCTGGCGGAGGCCTTCTCCGGGGAACTGGACGAGGTCGGCTGGCGGGTGATCCGAGAACTGCGCCGCTGGTCCCGCCTGGGGTGGCTCCTGCGCGGGCTGGAGGTTTTCCTGCCGCCCGGCGAGCGCTTCGCGCCGGGATACGTTTGGGTTGAGGAAGGACGCATCGTGGGCTACACGATGGTCCGGCGCCTCCGGCCGGGCTCGACGGGATGGCTGATCGCCAACGTGGCCGTGGCCCCCGATTTCCGGCGACGCGGGATCGCCCGGGCGCTGGTCTCCGCGTGTCTGGATTACGCCCGGGCGCACGGGGCCCGCTGGGCGGTCCTGCAGGTTCGGGCGGACAACCTGCCGGCCCTCCGGCTCTACCAGGGCCTGGGGTTTGTGGAGATCGGACGGATCCGGATATGGCGGCGGGAGCACCTCTCCCCGCCGGAGCCGACCCCGGTCCCCGGCTTCCACGTCCGTCCGGCCCGCCCGACGCGGGACCTGTCCGCGCTCCTCGACCTCGTTCGGATGGCGGAGAGCCCGGCGCTGCGCCTCTTTGAGCCCTTCGAGGGGCTCTCCGCGTGGCCCCCTGGATGGCCCTTCCGCTGGCGCCCCCGGCCCCTGTGGCTTCTGGAGACCGAGTCGGGGGATCCCCAGGCGCTGGCGGCCTGGGTCCGTCGCGAGGGCATCCCCACCCTTCGGCTCTTCCGCCGCCCCCAAACGGTTCCTTCCCCGCCCCTCCAGTGGCTCCTCGCCCTGGCCCTGGCGGAAATCGCCCCGGGCCCCCCACTGATGGCCGTCACCGGCGAGGAGCCGGACCTGGCCGCTGCCCTGATGGCGGCCGGGTTCCACCCGGTCCGCACCCTCATCGGCATGCGGCGGGACCTCGCCCCCGAGGGCTGGGGCGATGCGGGATGACCCCGCCTGATCCCCGCTGCCTCCCGCGATCCAGGCAACGGTACTGGCCCTGGCCACGATAATGGATCTGGCGCCGGGGATCTTCCTAGCCCCTTTATCGGGATCCTGGTGGATCAGTGGGATCGGCGCGGGGGGATGGGGGGATCACCGGTGGCCTGATCCTGAGAGGAACCGAGGCCGTGGACAGCGAATCAGGCCGGGGCGCCGCTGCGCGGACGGAGGATCCGCTCTCGGTAAAGGGCCTCGAGGGGGGCGAGGGTGTGTTCCCAATCGTAGCGGGCGACGGCCAGGCGCCGGGCCGCCGCCCCCAG
>NZ_PSLG01000017.1:10399-40916 GCF_040289485.1 Thermoflexus sp. | reverse complement strand
GTGGTCTGGCAGAGCAAGCGGGAGGTGCCTGAACTGGCGGCCGCCCCCACCACCGCCGGAGGCTCCGGGGAATGAGCTGTGCGCTGTCCTTGCCGCAGGAGAGGCGGGCCTACCGATGCGCGTCCTGATCACCGGCGCGGGCGGACAACTGGGGCGGGCCTTGCAGGCAGCCCTCGCCGGCCACACCCTGATCCCCTTTGCCCACGCCGATCTGGACGTTGCGGACCGCGCTGCGGTGTTCCGGACCATCCTCTCCGCCCGGCCGGAGGTGGTGATCCACGCCGCGGCGTGGACGGACGTGGACGGCTGCGCCCGGGACCCCGAGCGGGCCTTCCGGGTGAACGCCCTGGGCACCCAGTTCGTGGCCCTGGCCTGCGCCGCGGCGGACGCGGCCATGGTCTACATCAGCACCAACGAGGTCTTCGACGGGACGAAAGGGGAACCCTATCTCGAGTTCGACCGCCCCAACCCCATCAACCCCTATGGCCAGAGCAAGTGGGTCGGGGAATGGTTCGTCGCCCACCTCCTGCGTCGCTTCTATATCGTCCGCACCGCCTGGGTCTTCGGCCCCGGCGGCAACCATTTTGTGCGCAAGATCCTGCGCCGGGCCGAGGCCGAGGGATCCCTCCGCGTGGTCGGCGATGAGGTGGGCTCGCCCAGCTACACCCGGGACGTGGCGGAGGCCATCGCCCGCCTCATCGAGACCGAAGCCTACGGCATCTATCACTTCACCAACGAGGGGATGTGCTCGCGCTACGACTACGCGCGGGAGATCCTCCGCCTGACCGGGCGCGGGCACGTCCCGGTGGTTCCCATCGCCCTGGCCGACTTCCCCCGCCCCTCTCAGGTGCCGCCCTTCACCCCCCTGGCCAACCGCTGCGGGGCCGCCCTGGGCATCCGGCTGCGGCCATGGCCGGAGGCCCTGCGCGCCTACCTGGCCGAGGAGGGATGGCTGGCCGAATGACAGGACCCCTGATCTCGGTGATCATCCCCAACTGGAACGGCGCCGCCCACCTCCCGACCTGCCTGGAGGCCCTCCGCCGCCAGACCTATCCCCATCGGGAGATCCTGGTGGTGGACAACGGCTCCACCGACGGCTCCCTCGATCTGCTGGCCGGCTACCCCGAGGTCCGGGTCCTGGCCCTCCGGCGCAACCGCGGGTTCGCCGGCGCGGCCAACGCGGGGATCCGCGCCGCGCGGGGGGAGATCATCGCCCTGCTCAACAACGACACGGAGGCCACCCCCACCTGGTTGGAGGCCCTGGCCGCCGCCTTCGAGCGCCATCCCGACGCTGGCCTCCTGGCCTCCCGGATCATGCTCTTCGACCGGCGGGATGTCTTCCACTCGGCCGGCGATTACGTGCGGGTGGACGGGATCCCCGGCAACCGGGGGGTGTGGGAGCGGGACGTTGGGCAATATGACCGGGAGGAGGAGGTTTTCTCCGCCTGCGGGGCGGCGGCGGCCTACCGGCGGGCGCTCTTCGAGGACATCGGCCTCTTCGACGAAGATTTCTTCTACTCGTGCGAGGACGTGGACCTGGCCTGGCGGGCCCAGATCGCTGGATGGAACTGCTGGTATGTGCCCGCGGCGGTGGTCTACCACAAACTGAGCGCCACAGGGGGCGGACCCATCGCCAGTTTCTACGACGGCCGGAACTTCATCTATCTCGTGGCCAAGGATTATCCGGCCGGCCTCCTGCGCCGGTTCTGGCCCCGCATCCTGCAGGCCCAGGGGCGCATCGCCTGCGAGGCCTTGAAGGCATGGCGCGGGGCGGCCGCCCGCGCCCGCCTGCGGGGACAGATCGCGGGGCTGCTCACGTGGCCCCGGGTCGCCCGCAAGCGCCGCGCGGTCTTCGCCCGACGCCGCCGTTCCGACGCGGCGCTGCTGGCCCGCATGCAGTGGGATTGACCGGCATGGGATGGAGGGATACACTCGCCGAGGAACGGCCGTGTTCGGGAGAACCACAATGCGACGATGGATCGCCGGGATCGCTTTGGTCCTTTCGGTCTTGGCTTGCAGCCTGGGGGCCGCAGCGCTGGTCTGGATGGCCGCTCGTCAGATCGCCCCTTCCGGACCTCCGCTGGAAGCGACGCTCCCCCCGCCCACGCCCACCCCCTCCGAGCCGCGCTCCATCCCCACCCCATCGACCCCCGCCCCTCCCTCCACAGCCGACCAGACCTTCGACGCGATCGCGCGCCTCGTCGAGGGGTTGCGGGGCTTGAAGGCCACTGGCCCCTACACCCGGGCCCTGATGACCCAGGCCGAACTGCGAGCCTACCAGAAGAAGAAATTCGAGGAAAACTACACGCCGGAGGAGGCCCGCCGCGACACCCTCACCCTGGCGGCCTTCGACCTGCTGCCGCGGGACTTCCCCCTGCGGGACTTCCTCCTCGACCTCTACACGGAGCAGATCGCCGGCTTCTATGACCCGGACACCAAACAGTTCTTCGTGATCAGCGACCGCACAGCGCCCGGTATCCTGGAGCGGGTGACCTTCGCCCACGAATACACCCATCTCCTTCAGGACCAGCACTTCGATCTCGTCGCCCTGGGCTTCACCGACGACGAGCGCAAGCGGCCGAAGGACCTGAGCGATGATGCCATGCTGGCCCGCCGCGCCCTGGTGGAAGGCGACGCCACCCTGACGCAGTTGCTTTACTTGAGCCGCCTCCCCCCGGCGGAGCGCCGCCAGTGGTGGGAGGCCGTTCAGAGCCAGCCCAGCCCGGTCTTCGACCGGGCTCCCCGCGTCATCCGTGAGGAACTCACCTTCCCCTACGACCAGGGTTTTGCCTTCGTCCAGCACCTCTTCGAGGAGGGTGGTTGGGAAGCCGTCAACGCCGCCTTCCGGGATCCGCCGGCGTCCACCGAGCAGATCATGCACCCAGAGAAATACCGCCTCCACGAGGCGCCCATCCGGGTCTCGTTGCCCCCGCTCACGGACACCCTGGGCAGCGGCTGGCACATGGCCGACGAGAACGTGCTGGGGGAGTTCTTCTTGAAAGTCTACCTGGAGGAGCGGCTGGCGACCGATCAGGCCGAGAGGGCCGCCGCCGGCTGGGGAGGCGACCGCTACGCGGTGTATGTGAACGAGGGGGCAGGGCAAGACCTGCTGGTCCTCTGGCTGGCCTGGGACAATGCGGATGAGGCGGCGGAGTTCGTCGAGGCTTATCGGGCCTACGCCGCGAAGCGCTACGGCCACGGCCCGGCCCGCGAAGCCCCCGGCCAGGCCACCTGGGTCGGCACGGATGTCCTGCGCCTGGAATGGCAGGACGCTCACGTCCTCCTCCTGCGGGGGCCCAACGAGGCCCTCCTCCAGCGGGTCCGCGCCCGAATCCCCTTCCCCCGCTGAGGATGGGCATGGAGGCCCTGCCGGGAGCCTCTTCCTTCGTCGCGGTTCCTCACGGGGTGAAACGGACAACGACCAGGCATAATACATAGAGAAGCCTCTCCCCGAGGAGATTCCAAGATGACACGGCTGCGCCATTTCCTCTCGCTGGCCGACTGGACGCCGGAGGAGGTCGAGGCCCTGGTCTTGGAAGCGGCTCGCATGAAGGCCGAGTGGAAGGCCGGGATCCGGCCGTCCCTCCTGGCCGGCAAGACCCTGGGGATGCTCTTCGAGAAGCCCTCTCTGCGCACCCGGGTCTCCTTCGAGATGGCCATGCGCCACCTGGGCGGGGACGCCATCTACCTTTCCCCCCAGGAGGTGGGCCTGGGGAAGCGAGAGAGCGTCGCCGACGTGGCCCGGGTCCTCAGCCGCTACGTGGACGCCATCATGGCCCGGGTGTTCGCCCATGCCGTCCTGGAGGAACTGGCCCGCTACGCCACCGTGCCGGTCATCAACGGCCTCTCCGATGACGAGCATCCATGCCAAGCGCTGGGGGACCTACTGACCATCTATGAGAAGAAAGGGCGGCTGCGAGGCCTCCGGCTCGCCTTCGTGGGGGACGGGAACAACGTGGCGACCGCCCTCCTCTACGCGTGCGCCATGACAGGGATGGATTTCGCCATCGCCACGCCGCCCGGCTATATGCTCAAAGAATCCGTCATCGAGCGGGGAAAGGCCTTCGCCGCGCACAGCGGCAGCCGTCTCACCTTCACCCACGACCCCATCGAGGCGGTCCGCGGGGCCGACGTGATCTACACCGACGTCTGGACCAGCATGGGCCAGGAGGCCGAGGCGGAGATCCGCCGCCGCATCTTCCCGCCCTACCAGGTGAACCAGGCGCTGGTGGCGCAGGCGAAGCCCGACGTCATCGTGATGCATTGCCTGCCGGCCCACCGGGGCGAGGAGATCACCGACGAGGTGGCCGACGGCCCCCACTCGGTGATCTTCGACCAGGCAGAGAACCGCCTTCACGCCCAGAAGGCCCTCCTGGTCCGCCTCCTGGCGGAGGCCCCCTGAGGACCCATCCGGCGGGCACGTCGCTGCGCCCCTATTTATCCGGCGCCGCCCCGCCGGGGGCGGCGGACGGCCCGATAGACACGGTAGTGGCGATCGTCGAACAGGACCTCCACGTTGCCGAAAACCCGTTCGATGATCGCCCGGTAAGGGAGGACCACCGCCCCCACCAGGTAAAGCCGCCCGCCCGGGCGCAGCACATGCACCGCATCGTGCACGAACTGCATGGCCACCTCCCGCTCCACCCCGAACCCTTGATGGATGGGTGGGTTGGTCACGACCACGTCGAACCGCTCGCCCCGCACGCCGTCGATGACGTCGCTCAAGCGGACCTCGCAGTGGGGCAGCGCGTAAAGGGAGAGGGTGCGGCGGCTGGCCTCTAGGGCGCTCGCGCTGATGTCCACCATCACCACGCGACCCTCCCGGGCCTCGTGCCCGGCCACCACCCCCACGATCCCATACCCGCAGCCCAGGTCCAGCACGTGATCGCGGGGGCCGATCTCCATGTGCTCGATCAGGCGGCGCGTGCCCTCGTCCAACGCCGACCACGAGAACAAGCCGGGGCGGGTGACAAAACGCCAGGTCCGCCCCCGCACCGTCGCCTCCCGCTCCACGAAGTCATCCCCCGGCGGATCCAGCGCCAGGTCGGCTGGCCGGACGGCCACGGCGACCCGGTAGCCGCTCCCATAGGCCCACACCGGCGCCCGCCCGAACAGCCGCCCCGCCTCGGCGATGAGCCCCTCCACGCCGCCCCGCTTGGGCCCGGCCAAATACAGCCGTCCCCCCGGCTTCAGCGCCCACGCCGCCAGACGCAGCAGACGCCGGGCGACCTCCTTCCCCTTGGGGAGGTTCAGGAAAACCACGTTGAAGGCGCCGGGCTCCAGAAAGGGAAGGCCATCCCCGTGGACGATGTGGGCGCGCCCCTCCAGATCGTTCATGGCCATCGTGCGCCGGGCCGCCTCCACCGCCAGCCCGTGGTCGCTGGCCAGAAGGATCCGCCCCGAGGTCCGCCGGGCGGCCAGCACCCCCAGCCAGCCCACGCCGCAGTTGAGATCGAGCACATGGTCCTGAGGCCCGATCTCCATCACCTGGGCGATGAGAGCGACCCCCGGATCGATATGGCTCCAGATCTCCAGGCCCGGCTTCCCAGCCCAGCGCATTGGCTCCCCAGCCAGACGGTCCTCAAAGGTCCGCCAGACGTAGTAATCGGTGACGCCCATCGTCTCGCTTCAGGGGGAGGGAGATGCCCTTGCAGGCCTCATACACGCCGTGCCACCGCCAGGATCTGCGGGCTGTCCTCCCGGAGCGGGCTGAGATCGTAGGCGCCAAACATGGCCTCCACGGCGAACCCGGCGTTCTCCAACAGCAGCCGCAGCTCCCCCGGCCAGACAAAGCGCATGACGTTCGGGAAGGCCCAGCGCCGCCACGCCCCGTCCGGCTGCCGCTCCTCCACCAGGAGCACCACCTCCAGCCGCTGGGCGGCCGCGTCGACCCGCCGCGCCTCGAACCAGAGCAGCATCCCCCCGCTCTCCGGATCCTCCTGCCACATCCGCAGGTGGACCTGCCCGCTCTCTTGCAACAGGCCCGCGTCCGGGTTCAGACAGTCCAACAGCAACAGACCCCCCGGCTCCAGGGCGCGGTGGAGATGGGCCAGCACAGCCCGCTGGGCCTCCAGGGTGTGGAAGTGGAGGAAGGTGTTGAGGGGGATGAAGGCCATCGGATAAGGGCCTTCCGGGACCCCCTGGGTGGCATCCCCCTGAACCCACCGGATGCGGTCGGCGACGCCCGCCGCCGCCGCCCGCTCCCGCGCCCGATCCAACATCGCCAGGGAGATGTCTAGGCCCACCAACCGGAACCCCGCCACCGCCAGGGGAACCGTCAGCCGGCCGGTGCCGCAGCCCACCTCCAAAAGCGGCGAGCCCGCCCGCTCCGCGTAGCCCTGATAGAACGGCAGATCCTCCAGGAAGTCGCCGAAGAACCGATCGTAGAAGGCCGCGAAGGCTTCCGCGTTCACCCCGCTGTCTCCTCCAGAACCTGCCGCACCGCCTCCGGCGGGACGTCGTCGTGCACGCGCACCTCGCCAGGCCGATGGATGAGCACGAAGCGCAGCCGCCCGCCCCGTCGCTTCTTGTCGGTCCCCATCGCCGCCACCACCGCCTCCGGATCCGCCCGCAGGCCATAGCCGGCCAGCCACAACCCCCAGCGCCTTGGCAGCCCCAACCCCTCCAGCAACCCCTCCAGGCGCCGACGCAGGCTCGGGTCTTGCAAGACCCCAAGCCGCTCCGAGAGGGCAGCGGCGGCCACCATGCCCGCGGCCACCGCCTCGCCGTGGGGGACTCGATAGCTGCTCGCCCGTTCGAAGGCGTGGCCGAAGGTGTGCCCCAGATTCAGCTGCTCCCGTTGCCCACAGGTCTCGAAGGGGTCCGCCTCCACCACCCGGATCTTGACCGCCATCGCCCGCTGGAGCAGCGTCAGCACGGCGGCCTCCCCCGAGGAGCCCCCCGGCGGCCCCGCCCACCGGCGCGGGTCCTCCGCCAGCGCCTCCCACAGCGCCGGGTCGCCGATCAGCGCGGCCTTGACCACCTCGGCCATCCCGTTCCGCCATTCAGCGGCCGGCAACGTGCGCAGAGCGGTCGGATCGATCAGGAGCAGCCGCGGCGGATAGAAAGCCCCGACCAGGTTCTTCCCCTCTGGCAGATCCACCCCCACCTTGCCGCCGATGGCCGCGTCGACCATGGCCAGCAGGGTGGTGGGGGCGCTGACCCAAGGGATCCCCCGCATGTAGGTCGCGGCCACGAAGCCCGCCAGATCCAAGACCACCCCACCCCCCAGGGCGAACAGGAGGCCATCCCGCCCCAGGCCGGACCGAGCGAGCCGACGGTAGAGGTCGGCCGCGGTCTCCAGCGTCTTCGTTCCCTCCCCCGGCGGCAGGGCCGCGACCTCGACCACCCGCAACCCTGCGGCCTCGAGGGCTCGGAGGACCCGCTCGCCATAAAGGGAGGCCACCGTCGCGTCGGTGACCAGGGCGACGAGGCCCTGTCCCCCGGCCTCCCGAAGGACCATCCCACAGCGCTCCAGAAGGCCCACCTCCATGCGGATCTCATGGGTGTGTTCTCCTAACCGAACAGAAAGCCGCACGGCCGCCCCCTCGGCTCAGAAACCGGCCGGCGCGCCCATCCCTTCCGCCGGGAGCGCCATCTCCCGCACCTCGCCTTGGGCGCGGTAGAGACGGGGCACACGAGCGGAGATGCGGGTGGTGATCTCATAGTTGATGGTGCCCGCCCAGGCCGCCACCTCCTCGGCGGTGATGACAGCGCCTCCTTGGGCCCCGATGAGCACCACCTCCTCCCCCACCGTCACCCCGGGAATCCCGGTGACGTCCACCACGATCTGATCCATGCTCACCCGGCCCAGCACCGGCGCCCGTCGCCTGCGGATCAAAACGGCACCCCGGTTGGAGAGGGAGCGGAGGTAGCCGTCCCCATAGCCCACCGCCACCAGGGCCGCCCGCATCTCCCGCGGGGCGACGAAGGTGCGCCCGTAGCCCACCGATTCCCCCGGCCGGAGGGTCCACACCCGCAGGATCCGGCTCTTCCAGGAAAGGGCTGGGCGGAGGGGGAAGGGCGGCTCCCAAGCCAGAGAGGGCCGCATGCCATAAAGGGCCAGGCCAGGACGCACCGCCTCGAAATGGGCCTCGGGGAAGCGCATCGCGGCCGCGCTGTTGCAGACGTGGCGCAGCGGGATGCGGATCCCCGCCGCTGTCAGGGCCGCCAGCACCTCCTCGAAGCGCCGCAACTGCGCTCGCACGAAGGAGGGGTCCGGCTCGTCGGCCGTCGCGAAGTGGGTGTAGAGCCCCTCCAGGCGCAGGCCCACCATCCCTTGAAGGGCCCGCGCCAAGGGGACCGCTTCCTCGGGCCGCAGCCCGGCCCGCCCCATCCCGGTGTCCACTTCCAGGTGGACCGGCACGACCTGCCCGGCGGCGCGGGCGATGCCGTCCAGCGCCTCGGCGGCCTCCGGGAGGCTCACCGTAGGGGTCAACTGCCAGCGCAGCACCGCCGGCGCCTCCTCCGGGAGGAGGGGCGCCAGGATCAGGATGGGCGCCTCGATGCCCGCCTGGCGGAGGGCGACGCCTTCCGCCAAACGATGGACAGCCAGGCGGGCCGCGCCGGCCTGCAGGGCCGCCCGGGCCACGGGGGCGGCGCCGTGGCCGTAGGCATCCGCCTTCACCACGGCGATCACTTCCACCGGATCGCCCACCCACCGCTTCATCGCCCGCACGTTGGCGGCGATGGCGTCCAGATCGACCTCCGCCCAGGTCAGCCATCCGCCGGTCTCGATCCCCATCGTCCCCTTCCTCCGACAGGCTCAATCCCGATTTTAACGGATCCCCCGGCCGGGCGGTGCCTGCTATACTGAGCCCGAAGGACCCGAAGGGAGGTTCGGCGATGGGGCGGATCGAGATCCCGGTGGAAGATTTCCCGCGGTCGGCGGACCTGGTCATCGTCGGCGGTGGGATCGCCGGGACGGCCGCAGCCTTTTACGCCGCCCGGGAGGGATTCCGGACGGTGGTGCTGGAGCGGAAACCCTGGCTGGGGGCGCTGACCACGGCGGTGGCGGTGGCGTGCTTCCGCGCCCAGTGGGACGATCCCAACTTCGCCCGGCTGATGGTCCCCAGTATCGCCACCTACGAGCGCTTCGCCGAGGAAATCGGGGTCCCGGGATACACCATCGGGCTGCGCCAACAGGGCTGGCTGTTCGCCACGGCGGATCCGGCGGGCCCCGAACGGCTCCGGCAGTGGGTGGAGGGACAGCGGCAGTTGGGGATCGTCGACACCGAGTGGTGGAGCGGGGAGGAAGCCCGGCGCCGTTTCCCGTGGCTTTCCCCGACAGTGACGGCGGCGACCTTCCGGGCTCGAGATGGATGGCTTTCGCCCCACGAGGTGGTTTACGGCTACGCCCGGGCCAGCGGGGCCCGCTTCCTCTTGGAGACCGAAGCCCGGCGCATTCGCACCGCCGGCGGGCGGGTGGTGGGGGTCGAGACCTCGCGGGGCTTCCTCGCGACGTCACGGGTGGTGATCGCCGCCGGACCGTTCTCCAAGGCGCTGGCGGCCACCGCGGGCGTGACGCTCCCCCTCTTTCTCCTCCGACGGCAGCGGGCCTTCGTGGCCGACCCAGCGATCCCAGCCGACGCCCCGATGGTAGCCGACGACGATACCGGAGCCTACTGGCGGCCGGAGGCCGGAGGGGCCTTCCTGGGCTGGGGGCTGCCGGAGCCGCCCGGCAAGCCCTGCGATCCGGTCCCGGCCGACCCCGACTTCCCGGCCCGGGCCCTGGAAGGGGCGGCCCGCCTGACCCCCTGCTTCCGGGAGATCGCGGCGCGCCTCACCCGGAACCGGGTCTCCGTCGCCGCCGGACAGTATACCTGCACACCCGACGGCCGGCCGCTGATCGGCGCCTGTCCCTCTGTGGACGGCCTCTACGTACACACCGGGGACAACGGCTACGGCATCGAGAGCGCCCCGGAGGCCGCCCGGCATCTCGTGCGGCTGCTGACCGGCCGGCTGTCCGAAGCGGAGAACCCCTTCCGGGTCGATCGTCCCTTCATCGATGGGGACAAGAAGGTGCTCTGATCCGCGCCTACCCGCCGGCGCTGGTGTAATGGCGCAGGGCGTAGCGCCAGAAGGCACGGCTGAGGAAGAAGAGGAAAGCGGCGATCAGCGCCCCGGCCGCGGCCCCGGCCGGCCGCAGCCCGCCCAGGACCGCCTGGGCGGGCACGGTGGTGATAAAGGCGATGGGGACGATGAAGGTGAGCACGATGCGGATCCAGGAGGGAAAGGCCGTCACCGGGAACCGGCCGGCCTCAAAGAAGGTATAGATCAATTCCATGATGTTGCCCACCTCGACGAACCAGAAGGCCATGGTGATCAGGATCATCAGCAAGGAATAAAAGATCACCAGCCCCGAGAGCAGCATCGCCCCGAAGAGCAGCAGCCGGCCCGGGGGTGGCCAGCCCAGCCGGAGGAGGGCCCAGGCCACCACCCCGAAGCCCAGCAGGATGTCCGTCAGGTGCCAGAACTGGAGGCGCTGGAAGGAGACCAGGAACTGGCTGTCCAAGGGCCGCAGCAGGACGAAATCCAGTGTCCCCTGGCGGATGGCCTCGGGGATGTCCTCCAGGTTGGGCCGGAAGAGGGCGGCCATCACGCCCTCGAAGGCGATGAAGAGGCTGGCGACGATGAGGGCCTCCTCGTAGCGCCAGCCCCCCAGGCGCGGGCGGTGCATGAAGAACACTTGGAGGGCAGCCAAGGTCCACAGGGCGGAGGCGACGGCCACCACGGCGTTGGCGACGAAGTCGGCCCGGTATTCCAGGGCGGCCATCAGGTTGGCCTTGAGGAAGCGCAGGAGGACACGGAGGTAGTCCCTCATGGCGCGGGCTCCAGCCGCCATTCCACACGATAACCGAAGCCGCGGGTGTTGTCGATCCAGCGGACCCAGCGGGGGAGGACGCGATACAGGCGGGCGCGGGCGAGGGCCTGGGGGAGCGCCTCCACAAAGGGGAACTTGGCCCGATAGCGGGCCATGGCTTCCTCCCGCTCCTGTGGGTCCTCCACGGGGCCGGCGGTGCCAGCGATCTGAACCCCCTGGATGGTCCCCCAGTCCCACGGCTCGCCGTGGATGGTCACGGCGACCTCCGGGCGATCCTGCAGGTGGCGAGCGTGGTGGCTCTCGGGCGAGGAGAGGAAATACAGGCGGAGCCGCTCGTCGTGCACAAAATAAAGGGAGGCCGCGTGGGGGCGGCCCGCCGGATCGGCGGTGGCCAGGGTCATCGTGGAGCGGCGCTCCAGGAAGCGGAGCATCGTCTCCCAGACCTCGCGGGTGTGGGGGGTGAAGGCCTGCATCATCTCGGAGATCCCTGGCCCGGCGGGTGGGGTGTGGGCCGGGCGGGAGTCGAACCCGCACGCCCCTCCCGGGGCAGCAGATTTTAAGTCTGCCGCGTCTGCCTGTTCCGCCACCGGCCCGGTCCGTCCAACCCCCATTTTACCGACCGCATGGCCCGGCGGCAACGGGAAGCCAGACAGGGGCGCTGCTCGCTCCGGATGGGCTACAATAACGGGCGCGGGAGAACCCTCCCCGACAGGAGGCGCCGATGGACCTCGGCAGCGTGTTGGCCCGGAGCCTCCGGGTAGCCGTGCGGGATCGCCGGCTGTGGCTGTTCGGTTTCCTCGCCGCCCTGGGGGGCGAGACCGGCCCCTCCTTCCCGGATCGCTTCTTTGTGGATCTCGCTCCCCAGGCGGATTCACGCCTCCCCATCGAGACCCTCCGCTGGATCCACGGCCATCTCCTCTTCCTCGCGGTCGGGTTCCTGGCCCTCCTCGGCCTTTCCCTGTTCATCGCCCTCCTGGCCGTGTGGGGGCAGGGCGCTCTGATCCTGGGCGCCGGCGAAGCCCTCGCCGACCGCCCCCTGCCTCTGGGCGCGGTCGCCTGGCAGACGACCCGCCGCTATCCCCGCATCTTGGGGATCCTCCTCCTGCTGGGGATGCCAAGCCTCCTGGTAACCATCCTTTTCGCCGCCGTCGTGCTCGGAGGAGGGCTCCTCGCTGTTCTGAGCCGGCAGGAGGCCGGCCGCGCCCTGGGCGTGCTGATCGCCTGCCTGGGAGGCCTCGTCCTCCTGGGCTGCCTGCTGCTCCTCACCTGGGCCCTCCACCTGTGGTCCCGCCTCGCCTTGCGGGCCGCCCTCCTGGAGGACCGACCGTGGCGGGAGGCCCTGACCCAGGGCCTCCAGATCGCCCGACGCCGCATCGGGGAGGTCCTGCTCCTTTGGCTGGTTGTCGACGTTGCCATCCTGGGCCTCCTGACCCTGGTCCTGGGCTTCGCGATGAGCGTGCTCTTTACCCCCTTCGCCATCGGCACCTTGGTCCCCCTCTTCCGGGAGGCCCGGCGGGTGGATCTGTCCACCCTCCTGCGCGGGTTGGGGATGGTGCTCGTGTTCGGGATCTGCCTGGGCGGCCTGAGCCGGCTCCTGCTGGCCCCGGTGTTGACCTTTGTGGAGACGGCGTGGACCGCCGCTTACACGACGTGGGCCCGCCCGCCCGCCGCCCCGGCCGGGGCTGGAGGGTTGGGTTGATCCCCGCCAGAGGGCACCGCCGCCCGTGCGCGCGCTGATCACCGGAGGGACCGGGTTCCTAGGCGCCAACCTGGCGGCCTATTTGCTCCGCCAGGGCTGGACGGTGCGGATCTTGCGGCGGGCGACCTCCTCCCTCAAGGCCGTCGAGGACCTGCCGGTGGAGCACGCCATCGGCGACGTGCTGGACTCGGAGAGCCTGCGGTGGGCGATGGCCGGCTGCGCGGTGGTCTTCCACACTGCCGCCGTCTCGGCCTACTGGCGGACCCCCGGATCGGAGATCTTACGGGTCAACGTGGAAGGCACCCGCAACGTCCTCGCCGTGGCCCGTGATCTGGGCCTGGACCGGGTGGTGCTGACCAGTTCCCTGGCCGCCCTGGGGGTCCCGGCCCCGGGCACGTTGCTGACGGAGGAGCATCCGTTCAACCTGCCCCCGCGGCGCTTCCTTTACGGCTACAGCAAGGCCATGGCCGAAGCCCTGGCCCGGGCCTTCGTCGCCCAGGGACTGGAGGTGGTGATTGTCAACCCTGCGGTCATCTTGGGACCCCGCGACCTCCACCAGATCTCCGGGAGCTTGCTGCTGGAGATGGCCCGGAGGCGGGTGCCGGCCCTCCCGCCGGGCGGGGTGAACGTGGTGGCCGTGGAGGACGTGGCCCGGGGACATCTGCTGGCCCTGCTGCGCGGGCGCCCGGGGGAACGATACATCCTGGGGGGCGAGAATCTCACCTATCGGGAACTGGCCGACCGGATCGCCGCTGTAGTAGGAGTGCCTGCCCCCCGTTGGGTGCTGCCCCCATGGGCCGTCCGGTCGCTGGCCGCCCTGGCCGGGCTGGCCGGCGCCCTGGGGTTCCGGCTGCCCGTGAGCCCGGATCAACTCTGGCTGAGCGCGCACCACATCTGGTGCGACGGCCGCAAGGCCGAGGCCGAACTCGGCTACCGGCCCGAGGTCCCCATCCAGGAGGCCATCCGCCAGGCCTGGGAATGGTATCGCCGGATGGGCTGGGCCCCCGGGACGCCCGGACTTGACAAAGAGGGCGGAGGCGGTTAAAGTCTAAATCAAACCGAGCCTGCCAACGGCGAAGAAGGGGAAGCGTACGGATCCAGCGCCGCCCAGAGAGTCGGGGGAAGGTGGAAGCCCGATGCGGATCCTGGATCCGGAATGGGCCCCGGAGCCGCCGCCCGAACCGGAGGACGCCTCCGCAGTAGGCGCGGCCGGAGACGCCACCGTTATCGGCTGAGGGCCTCGCCGACACCTACGGCGTCGGCGGCGCCCGCGCAAAGGAGTGGGGCCGGCCCCCGCGCAGGGGGTCGTGCCCAAGAAGGGTGGCACCACGGGCACGAACAGGGCCCGTCCCTTTGGGGACGGGCCCTGTTGTTTCCGGATCCGGAGCGAGGGGAGGAGCGCCATGGGGACCAAAAAACGGGTGTTGACCGGAGATCGGCCCACGGGGCCCCTGCACCTGGGCCACTACGTGGGCACCTTGGCCAACCGGGTGCGGCTGCAGGACGAATACGAGGTCTTCCTGCTCATCGCCGACTACCACGCCCTGACCACCAAGCCGGAGAAGGCGGACATCCTGGCCTCCCGCGAATACATCCGAGAGATCGTCCTGGATTACCTGGCGGTGGGCATCGACCCCGAGAAGACCACCATCTACCTGCAGTCCGACGTCCCTGAGGTCTGCGAACTGACCTTGCTGTTCGCCATGCTGGTCACCCTGCCGCGGGTCGAGCGCATCCCGACCCTTAAGGACATGATCCGGGATCAGAAGATCGAGAACCCGTCGCTGGGGCTGATGCTCTACCCCATCCTCCAGGCGGCCGATATCCTCCACGTGAAGGCCGAGATCGTCCCGGTGGGGAAGGACCAGGAGTCCCACATCGAACTGTGCCGGGAGATCGCGCGGCGCTTCAACGCCCTTTACGGACGGGAGGTCTTCCCGGAGCCCGAGGCCCTCATCGGCGACGTGCCCACCCTGCCCGGGATCGACGGCCGGGCCAAGATGAGCAAATCCCTGGGCAACGCCATCTTCCTCAGCGACCCGCCGGAGGAGGTGGCCCGCAAGGTCATGCAGATGTTCACCGACCCGATCCGCGTCCGGCCGGACATCCCGGCGGACCCCGACGCGCCCCACAACGTGGTCTTCCGTTACCACGAGGTCTTCAACGACGACCGGGCGGAGGTGGAGGAACTCAAGGCCCGCTACCGCCAGGGGAAGGTGGGCGACGTGGAGGTGAAGCGCCGCCTGATCGCCGCCCTGGAGCGCTTCCTGGCTCCCATCCGCGAGCGGCGGGCCTACTACGCCGCCCGCCCCCACCTGGTCGACGAGATCCTGGCCGCCGGGGCGGCGAAGGTGCGGCCGATCTCCCAGGCCACCCTGGCCGAGGCCCGGGAGGCCATGGGCCTGACGGCCCGGCGGCTGGCGGAGCTGAAAGCGTCCCTTCGGTGAACGAGCGGGCGGGGGGCCTTGGCAGGGGCCCCGCCCGCATCCCCTGTTCGAGGAGGTCGCCATGGCGGAGCGGACACGTTTCCTGTTGCCGGAGGAGGAGATCCCGAAGGCCTATTACAACCTCCTGGCCGACCTGCCCTTCTCGTTGCCGCCGGTGCTGCATCCGGCCACCGGCCGGCCCATCGGCCCGGAGGATCTGGCTCCCCTCTTCCCGATGGCCCTCATCCAGCAGGAGGTCAGCCGGGAGCGGGAGATCGAGATCCCGGAGCCGGTGCGAGAGATCTACCGTCTGTATCGACCCACTCCCCTCATCCGGGCCCGGCGCCTGGAACGGATGCTCGACACCCCCGCCCACATCTACTATAAATACGAAGGCGTCAGCCCCGCCGGGAGCCACAAACTCAACACCGCCCTGGCTCAGGCCTTCTACAACCAGCAAGAGGGGGTCCAGGGGCTGACCACCGAGACCGGCGCCGGGCAGTGGGGGAGCGCCCTGGCCATGGCCTGCCGCTTCTTCGATCTGGAGTGCACCGTTTTCATGGTCAAGGTCAGTTATCAGCAGAAGCCCTACCGGCGGGTCCTCATGGAGACCTTCGGGGCACGGGTGATCCCCAGCCCCAGCCCCCACACCGAGGCGGGCCGCCGGGTGCTGGCCGAGAACCCCGACTCCCCCGGCTCCCTGGGCATCGCCATCAGCGAGGCCGTGGAGGCGGCGGCCACCAGTGGGGGGCGCCTGAAATACAGCCTGGGTAGCGTGCTGAACCACGTGCTGCTCCACCAGACCGTCATCGGCCTGGAGGCGAAGAAACAGATGGAGATGGCTGGGGAATACCCCGATCTCATCGTCGGCTGCGTGGGTGGGGGGAGCAACTTCGCCGGGCTGGCCTTGCCCTTCATGCGGGACCGGCTGGTGGAGAAGCGGCCCGTCCGCTTCCTCGCCGTGGAGCCCACGGCCGCCCCCAGCCTCACCAAGGGCGTTTACGCCTATGACTACGGGGACACGGTGCGCACCACGCCCCTCCTGAAGATGTATACCCTCGGCCACACCTTCACCCCGGCGCCCATCCACGCCGGGGGCCTCCGCTACCACGGCATGGCCCCCATCCTGTGCGCCCTCTACGGCGCCGGCCACATCGAGGCCGTCGCCTACCCCCAGACGAAGGTGTTCGAGGCCGCCGTCCTCTTCGCCCGCGCCGAGGGGATCGTCCCCGCCCCCGAATCCGCCCACGCCATCCGCGCCGTCATCGACGAGGCCCTCCGGGCGAAGGCCGAGGGGATCCCCCGCGTGATCCTGTTCAACCTCAGCGGCCATGGCCACTTCGACCTGGGCGCCTACGACCAGTATCTGCGCGGCGAACTGGCCGATTACGAATACCCTGCCGAGGAGGTGGCCCGCGCCCTGGCCTCCATCCCCACCCTGCCCGTCGCCTGAACCGAAGGGCCCCCTGCAGCTCAGGGGGCCCTCCTCGATTTCCACCCACCTGTGGAAAACCAGACCCCCCGCCCCCAGATCTGGGGACGATCATCCATCATCCCTCCGGATCTCGGCCTCCCTCCGGAGGCGCTCTCCACCGCCGGTTGTGGAAAACCCGCGCGCAACCTGTGGAAAAGAAGGTCCGATTGGGGATAACTTCTCCACAGCAAGGGTTGGATTTCCACATTTTCGGCTCCCTTTCCAGCCCCTTCCCTCGACCAACCCCCAGATCTGGGGACAAGAGGACTTTTCCACAGTTCCCGGTGGTTTTCCACACACCCCTTTTTATCGAGTTTTCCACAGCCCGGGGCGCGGAAGAGGCTGGGGCTTTGGCCCGGAAGGTCCCCTAGTGGTCGGCGGGGCGAGGGTTGACCCCCCAGGGATGGCCCTTGGGCCTGGAGAGGGGCCGGGGTTTTTCCACAATCCCCAGGCCCTACGACGACGGCGATATTGGCTTCATGATTTTCCAGGGAGTAAAATATCCCAACGTGGATCGTGACCGGGGGGAAGCCGATGGCCCCAGGGATCGCGCGGCGCGTTCTGATCACCGTCCGGTTCGACTCGGAGTGGGTGGCCCGATGGCAGGCCCGCTGGCCGATGTTGCAGTTCGAGGTCCACCCCACCCGCCATCTGGAGAAGATCTCCCTGGAGATCTGGCGGGAGGTGGAGATCCTGTATACGTTCAACACCCTGCCGCCGCCGGAGTGGGTCCCGCGCCTGCGCTGGGTGCAGCTGCACTCGGCGGGAGCGGATCACTTGCTGGAACACCCGCTCTTCCAGCGGGACGTGTGGTTCACGACCGCCAGCGGCGTCCACGCCATCAACATGGCCGAGTATGTGTTCGCCATGGTGCTGGCCTGGTTCCATCGGGTCCCCCGCATGCTGGAGTGGCAAGCCCGGGCCCAGTGGCCGCCGGATCGGGAGCGGTGGTCCCTGTTCGTCCCCGAAGAGCTGTGGGGGAAGCGCATGGGCATCGTCGGCTACGGCAGCATCGGACGGCAGATCGCCCGGCTGGCCAAGGCGTTCGGGATGCGTGTGCTGGCGATGCACCGCGGGCGGGGCGATCCCCAGGACCACCGGGACTTGGGCTTTGTGTTCCCCGGGACAGGGGATCCCGAGGGGGTCCTGCCGGATCGCTACTACCCGCCGGACCAGCTTCACGCGCTGCTGGCCGAAAGCGATGTGGTGGTCATCGCCGTCCCCCTCACCCCGGAGACGCGAGGGATGTTCGACGAGGCCGCCTTCCGGGCGATGAAGCCCTCCGCCTTCCTGGTGAACATCGCCCGCGGCCCGATCTGCGTGGAGTCCGCATTGATCCGGGCCCTCCGGGAGGGATGGATCGCCGGCGCGGCCCTTGACGTGTTCGACCAGGAGCCCTTGCCGCCCGAACATCCCCTCTGGCACCTCCCCAACGTGCTGATCAGCCCCCACGTGTCCGGATTCACCCCCCACTACGACGCTCGGGCCGCCGCCCTCTTCGAAGCAAACTTAGAGCGCTACCTGAAAGGGGAGCCCTTGTTCAATTTGGTGGATAAAAAGCGGGGCTATTGAACAAGGCAGGCCGTGGAACGCGTGGGCCACGGATATCCCTAGATATGGCGTCCGTCCGCACGGAAAGTCCCAGATCTACGGGTTTGGGTGGAGAGGGGGTTCACCGAAGCCCCACGGGGCTTTCACCGAACCTCCACGAACGGGGCTGGCAGGGGATGTTACCATGGCGATGGCCCGCCCCTGGGAGGATGGCGGGCGGGATCCGGCGTCGCCCATGCCTGTTCCAGGAGGATCGCCGATGACGCTGCCCCCGCAGGACCTGACCGGCAAGCCGCTGATCTGCCCGGATGGCGTCCTGGGCCCGGTGGTGGAGGTGTTGGTGGATCCGGTCTCCGGAGAGCCTACCCATCTGGTCTGGCGCGAGCCGGTGGTCCTCTATCAGGAGATCAGCATCCCCATCTCCTATGTGGAGGAGGTGGACGGGGAGGGGATCCGCCTGCGGGTCCGCCGGGAGGACATCGAGCGCCTCCCCCGGTTCATCTGGTGAGGGACGCCTGAGGAGCAGGAGCGCAGCGCGCTGCGCCCCTACCGGTGGCTACAGGCCACGGGTCGATGAAGCCGGGAAGAGACGGGTCATTGACTTCACCGGCAAGATCTTTGATACGCCACGGAACAGGAGGCGGATCCGATGCGTGTCCTTCGGCGGGCGTCCCTGGTCGGCGCGGTGCTGGGGATCGTCCTCGGGCTCTCGGCGGCCCTGGCCGCCTCCCCGTTGCCCACCCCGACACCGCCGTCCTCGCCGCACCGGGTGTTCATCCCTGCGGTGGGGGCGCCCGCCCCGGTCGCTCCCTCGCCCGGGGGGTTGCGTCTCTGGGAGAGCCCCTGGCCGTTTCTCGCCCTCGGGGTGGCGATGGGCGCATGGCTGGCCTTGCGGGCGCTGGAACGGGGCCGCCGGTCGCGGTGAGGCCGAAAAGCAAAACCGGGGAGCAGCGCGGCTGCTCCCCGGGGGGTCGGGGCGGGCGGATTTGAACCGCCGACCTCGTGGTCCCGATCCACGCGCGCTCACCTGGCTGCGCCACGCCCCGCTTTCATTGAGATTATACCGCCCTTCGGATCCCCCGGCAAGGCAGGGATGGATCGGCGGGCTCTCCTCAGGCGGCGGCGTAGACGTTGACAGCAGGGCGGGATTGCGCTAAATTTTCCTATGGATGCCCCCATAGCTCAGGCTGGATAGAGCGTTGGCCTCCGGAGCCAAAGGTCGCGGGTTCGAGTCCCGCTGGGGGCTTCGCGGGGGGATCCCCAGGAGGGGATCCCCCCGCGCGTGTTGAGGGATGCACCGGAGGCACCCGGCGATGGGGCACGGAACGCGCGCCCGTTCCGGACCCGGGGCGGGGGGCCTTGTCCGGCTTTTCCCGCTGGGGATCTGGTGGATCTGGCTGGCGCTGGCCTGGCCGCCCGCCGCCTTCTTCCGGGCGGTGCCCGCCGGCGAGGATACGCTGGAGGTGATGTGGGCGCTGGCCTGGTATCGCCGGGCCCTCTTCCACCTTCACGTCTCCCCTCTCTTCCATCCGCTGGCCTTCGCCCCCGCAGGCTGGCACGTGGCCAAGCAGCATCACGGGCCGTTCCTCATCGGTCTGATGCTCCCCTGGGCCCTGCTGGGCGGGGACGCTTTTGCTTACCACCTCATGGGATGGACCACGCTGACCTTGGCCTTCGGGGGGATGTTCCGGCTGGCCGGGCGCTTCACCCGGGATCGCTGGGCGGCGACCGCCGCCGGCGTGACCTACGCGCTGTTCAACGGCACGTGGGCAGCCATGCGGGTCTACGGGGATTACCTGGCCGTGGCCTGGGGATGTGCGGCGTTGCCCTGGATGGCCTACGCGCTGGAGCGGGCCCGACGCTCCGGCTGGAAGGCCGGCCGGCTCGCCCTGGCGGGCGGGATCTGGGGGCTGGGGATCGCCGGCTCGCCGTATCTCCTTCCCCTCGGTGGGGTGATGGCCCTGGCTTACGGTTGGGGGGCGTGGCGCCGCCGCCGACTCCGGGCTTTCCTGGGGTCCGTGGTGGGGATCGCCCTGCTCCTCGGCGGCCCGTGGATGGCCCTCTTCCTCGACGCCGTGCGTCAGGATGGACTGTTGGGGCAGACCCTGGAGACCGCTCTGGGCAACGGCTATCCGTGGGGGGACGCCTGGGTCTGGAACCCGAACCATCTCGGGCGGTGGGGAGAGGGATCGTCCCCGGGGCGGCCGATCTTCTCGCTGGGAGCGATCCCCACCGTCAGCAGCCTCGCCGGTGTGGCCCTCGCTGCCGCCGGCCGCCGCCGGCTTCGGAGCCGTCGCCTGTTGTCGATCGCGGTGGGAGGGGCTTTGCTGGCCACCGGCCTGGCGGTGAAGGGCGCGGAGCCCATCCGCTTCCCCTGGCCGCCTGCCCTGGCGGCGATTTATGAGGCGATGTGGCGCATCGGCCATGTGCGCAAGCCCGATCTCTTCCCCACACCAACCCTTCCCCCGGACTGGAACGGCATGGCGCTGACGCCCGCGCTGTTGCTCTGGGCAGTCCTTCCCTTCTGGGAGGCAGCGGGGACGGTCTGGCGGTTCATCGCGCTGACAGCACTGGGCCTCCTGGTGGCCGGGGCTGAGGCCTGGACCCGCGGGGCCGGCCCTGGTATCCGCCGGGCCCTGTTCGCCCTCTGGCTGCTCGAGGCGGCGATGGCTCCCCTGCCCATGCTCCCGTGGCCCTACGCTGTCCATCCCGCCTTCGAGTGGTTGCGGGACCACCCCGAGCCTGGCGCCGTCGTGGATGCCTTCGCCGACCACACCCCGGGCCTGCATCTCTCGCGGGTGGTTGTGATGGCCACCGAGTATCACCAGCGACCCACCCTCGCCGGGTTCACGCCCCTCCACCCGCGGTGGCTGGAGGCCTTGCAGCGGGGACGGGGGATGCTGTTCCGACATCGCCCGGATGGGCTGGGGCGCTACGGCTTCCGCTTCCTCGTCGTCCACAACCCGCCCGCGGACTGGAGGAAGTGGAATTGGCCCTTCCCGCTGGAGCGGTGTTTCGATCCGCCGCCCATGCCCTCCCCCTGGGACTATCCGATCTGCGTGTTCCGCATCCCTGACCGCGGGGAGCCGGACTTCACGAACCTGTGGCTGCTGGACGGCTGGTCGGGCCCGGAGGGCTGGGGGGTCTGGGCCGTAGGGTGGACGGCGCGGGCGCTGTGGCCGGCGAGGGAGGCGGGGCGTCCGGCGCGCCTGCGGCTTCGGGCTTTCCCTTTCTGTGTCCCCGGGCAGGTCCAGCGGATCGCCGTGGTCTTTAACGGCCGGCCGCTGGGGGAAGGGGCCTTCCCGGATTGCGGGGAGCACGAGATCTGGTGGGCGATCCCCGGGGCGTGGGTGCGTCGGATGAACGAATTCGTCTTCCGGTTCGCCTACGCGGCCGTTCCCCCTCATGGGGACCTGCGCCGCCTGGCCGTGGGTGTGCGGGCGCTGGAGGTGAAGGAGGGCCCGCCCGGGGATAATATGGGTGGGGAAGGATCGCTCCCGGGGAACCCGTCGTCTCGTTGAGGAAAGGCGGACCGCGATGCCGCGCCTGAGCGCTTCCATGGAGGACTACTTGCGGGCGATTTACATCCTGGCCGAGCGGGAGGGGGAGGTGACCACCACCCGGCTGGCGGAGTATCTTCAGGTGGCCCCGCCCTCGGTGACCGGGATGCTCAAGAAACTGGCCCGCCTGCGGCTGGTGCATTACACCCCTTACCGAGGCGTGGCCCTCACGCGGGCAGGCCGCCGCATCGCCCTGGAGGTCATCCGGCATCACCGGCTGCTGGAGCTCTTCCTGATGGAGGCCCTGGGGTATGCCTGGGATGAGGTGCACGCGGAGGCCGACCGCCTGGAGCACGCCATCAGCGAGGCCCTGGAGGAGCGCATCGCGGCCATGCTGGGCCATCCGGCCTTCGACCCCCACGGCGACCCGATCCCGACCCGGGCCGGCGACCTGCCCGCCTCGGCCGCCTGTCGCCTGAGCGAGGCGCCCATTGGGGTGGCCTGTTCGGTCCTGCGGGTGACCGATGAGGTGGCCACGCTGCGCCAGGCAGCCCGGGCCGGCCTGCGGCCGGGCGCCCGGGTGACCGTCCAGGAAGTCCTGCCCGGGGCCATGCTGCGGATCCGGGTGGGTGATCAGGAGCACCGCATCCGGCGGCGGCTGGCCGAGCGGGTGTTTGTGCAGGTTCCTTCGGCGGAAGAGGAGGCCTCCCATGCGCCGGCGGCGGTTGCGGATCACGCCGGAACTGGTGGAACGGGTATGGGCGGAGATCCTGGGGGAGCTGCCCCCTGAGCTGCGGGCCGCGGTGGAGAACGTGGCCGTCCTGTTGGAGGAGGAGCCCTCCCCTGCCCAGCGGGAGGCCTACGGGCTGCCCCCCGACGAGCACCTGTATGGGATGTTCGAGGGCGCTTCGCTCCCCGAGCGCGCCGCCGCCGGGCTGGCCTGGCCGGCCCGCATCCTCCTGTTCCGCCGCCCCCTCGAAGCGGATTTCGGCGACGACCCCCTCCGGCTGCGCCAGGAGATCCGGCGCACCCTGCTCCACGAGCTGGGCCATTATTTCGGCCTGGACGAGGAAGGGCTGGAGCGGCTGGGGTTGGCGTGAGGGGCGTCGCTATCCGCCCCGCTTCCCCACCCGGTCGACGTAGGAGCGGGTGTATACGTTGATGCGCACGATATCCCCCTCAGCGATGAACTGGGGGACCAACACTTCCAGGCCGTTCTCCAGGATCGCCGGCTTGTAGACGTGGCTCTCGCGTTCGCGGATGGGCTGGGAGGTCTGGACCACCCGCAGATCCACGGTTTCAGGGAAGACCACGGCCACCGGGCGCCCCTCGTGGAACTCCACGGGGATCCGCTGGTTGGGCTGGAGGAAGATCTCCAGGTCCCCGATCATGGCGGCAGGGATGGGGACCTGGTCATAAGTGTCCGGATCCATGAAGTAGAACATCTCGCCGTCGTTGTAGAGATATTCCATGGTGCGGCGCTCGAGGGCCACCTCCTCCAGCCGTTCCTCCGGCCGGAAGCGCCGGTCGGCCACCACGCCGGTGCGGAGGTTGCGCAGCCGCGCGTGGACGACCCCTTTCTGCTGCGCGGTCCCGGCGTGATGGACAGCCTCGACCACGCGGTAGAGGGTGCCCTCCAGGGCGATGGTCATCCCCGGGCGGAGCTCGCTGGCCAGCGGCATGCCCACCTCCCTGGGGGATAGAATAGATCCTGTATCCATTATACGGCCGCGCCTTCGGCCTCCAGCCGATAGCCGAACCCCGGCCTGACGCCTTGACAGACGGGAGATCGCCGGTTATCCTGAAATACGGGGAGGGGGTATCCAGCGTCGACCTCGGAGGTGGAAGGGGGATGCCGCTGTATGCCTATCGTTGCCGGGCCTGTGGTGCCGAGTTCGAGGAGCTGGTCCGGTTTTCGACGCCGGACGAGGAGATCGCGTGCCCGCGCTGCGGGCAGCGGGCGGCCGAGAAGCGCCTGACGGCCTTCGCCACCTTGGGCCGGGAGAGCATCTCCCGCCGTGCCCTGGCCTGCGGGCCGATCCCCTGAGGGATCCGATGAGGGCAGGGCCGGGCGCCCTGCGTTCCGGGCGAGCCCATCCCGAGGACAGGGGCCGTGGTGGCGTTGCCTCCAGAGGCGGAACGGCGGTTGATCCTGCGCCTCCGGCGGATCGAGGGGCAGGCCCGGGGCATTGCGCGGATGGTCCGGGAAGGGCGGGACTGCCGGGAGGTGCTGGAGCAACTGGCCGCCCTCCAGGCCGCGGCCCGCCAGGCCTTCCGGTTCGCCTCCCGCGCCTACCTCCAGGCCTGTGCCGCGGAGGAGCCCGGTCAAGCCGCCCGGGCCTTGCAAACCCTCCTGGCCGCTTTGGAGCGGCTCCCATGAGCGCCTACTGGTGGCAGGGAGGCCAGGCCGGGAAGCGCTCCCCCCGGCGCCGGCGCCCTTCGAAGCCGCCAGCGCCGCTTTCCTTCGCGTTGACCCCGCCCGCGGAGGCGGAGCGCGCGGTGGAGACCTACCGGGTTGGGGATCTGTGCCCGAACTGCGAGTTCGCCCGTCTGGAATACGACGGATACTTCAATGTGTATTGTCCTGTGTGCGGCTTCCGCGCGGGGGCCCATGGGGCATGCACCTGATAAGGCGGGCGTTCGCGGAGGGGCGGAGCCCCTCCTTCACCCTCACCCTTTCCGGAGGCCCGCATGGCCACCGAAATCCGTCTGAGCCTCTTGGATGTCCATGGGATGAAGATGGAGGCCCTCACTCCCAGCGGGCACGCGGTGATCATGGACGCCGCCCCCGACGTGGGCGGGACGGATCAAGGGCCGCGGCCCATGGAGCTGGTGCTGGTCGCCCTGGCGGGCTGCACCGCCATGGACGTGCTCTCCATCCTGCGCAAGAAGCGCCAGCCCCTCGAAGGGTTCGCCATGGAGGTCCGCGGGGAACGGGCCGCTGAGCATCCGAGGGTCTACACCGAGATCGACGTGCTCTACGTTGTAAAGGGGAGCGTGGATCCCCAAGCCGTGGTGCGGGCCATCGAGCTGTCCGCGACCAAGTACTGTTCCGTCAGCGCCATGCTCCGGAAGACGGCGCGCATCCGCTATCGATATCGCATCGAGCCCACAGCGCCGGGGGCTGCTCCCATCGAGGGGGAGTATGAGATGGCCGAGGCCACGGCCTGATCCCCAGCTTCACACGAAGAAAAAGGCGATCCCCAGCATCCCGTAGACCGCCAGCAACTGGGCGCCCTCCAGCCAGTTCGTCTCCCCGTCCAGGGCAATGAAGGCGGCGATGGCCCCCGCCATCATCAAGGCCATCAGTTCCAGCGGATGGAAGACCAGATCCATAGGCCGGCCCAGGGCCAGGCTGGCGAAAACCAGGACGGGCGCCACCAGCAGGGCGATCTGCATGCTGGACCCCACGGCGATCTCGAGGGAGAGGTCCAGCCGGTTCTCCGCCGCCATGTGGACGGCCACCAGGTGCTCCGCCACGTTGCCCACCAGGGGGATCAGGATGATCCCCACGAAGAACTCCGTCAGCCCCAGGGCGTGCAGGGCCGGCTCCAGGGCATGCACCAGCAGCTCGCTCATGACCACCACGCCGAGGGTGGCGGCCAGCAGCAGCCCCAGGGCCTGGAGCGGTGGGCGGTGATGGCCGTGGGCTGCAGGGGCTGGGGCAGCCAGGGGCTCCGGGGCGCGGAAGGTGTACAGCATGCCCAGCCCGTAGAGGGCCAACATGAGCCCGGCCACCCCCAGGCTCATCGTCTCCACCGCCTCCGGATGGTCCTCGGCGATGGTGTGGCTGAACAGGGAGGGGATCCCCAGGGCGATGAACGAGAGGACGGTCATGGTGGTCAGCATCCCCGCCCGCTGCCGGGAGAAGCGCTGCAGCCCGTGGCGCCATCCCCCCACCAGCAGGCTCAGCCCCAGCACCAGGAGGAGGTTTCCCAGGATGGAGCCGGTGATGGAGGCCTTGACCAGGTCCAGCAGCTCGGCGCGGATGCCGGCCAGGGCGATGATCAGTTCGGCGGCGTTGCCCAGGGTGGCGTTGAGCAGCCCCCCGACCACCGGGCCGGTCCGCTCGGCCAGGTCCTCGGTGGCCTCGCCGATCAGCGCCGCCAGGGGGATGAGGGCCAGGGCGCTGAGGGCCACGGTGAGCACCGGGGGGGCGCCCATCCCGGCGGCCAGCAGAGCCAGAGGGGCGGCGATCAGCAGCACGCGTATTCCGATCATCGACACTTTCTCCATGTCGGGTGTCTGCGATGAGAAGACCAGGAGCCTTAGAAGAGATAGAGGATGGCGATGGCCGCCATCCCCCACAGGATCACGGTGAGGAGCAACGGGCGATCCCGCAGCACCAGTTCGTCCGGTGGCGCTGTCTCCCCCCGCACGTGGATGAGATAAAGATACCGGAAGACCCCATACAGCACGAAGGGGATGGTCAACATCATAGCATGGTTGGAGGGAAGGTTCGGGGCGGAGAACGTGTAGAGGGAATAGGCCACGATGGTGGCCGCCATCACCACGCCCATCATCTCGTCCAGGAAGCGGACGGTGTATTCCTCCAGGATGGCCCGGTGGTTGCGGGCGTTCTCCCCCAGGAGGAGGATCTCTTGGCGGCGCTTGGCGAAGCCGATGAAGAGGGCCAGGAGCAAGGTGCACAGATAAAGCCATGGGGAGAAGCGCTCCACGCGGACCAGGGGGACGCCGGCGGCGACCCGGAGCACGTAGCCGCTGGCCAGGGTCAACACGTCCAGGATCACCCGGTGTTTCAGCCAGAGGGAGTAGGCGAGGTTCAGCCCCCAGTAAACGTAGGCGATGAGGGCGAAGAAGGGATCCAGGGCGAAGGCCGGGTAGGCCAGGGCCGCCGGGAGGACAAAGGCCGCCCCCCAGGCGACGCGGGGATCCAGTTCCCCCGCCGGCAGCGGCCGGCGCCGTTTGCGCGGATGCTGTCGATCTTTCTCCAGGTCCTGCAGGTCGTTGAACACATAGACGGCGCCGGAGAGCAAACAGAGGATCAGGAAGCCGAGGATGGTCCGTGCCAGGGGGAGGGGCTGCAGCAGTTTCTCATCGAACACCAGGGGGGCGAAGACGAACACGTTCTTCACCCACTGGCGCGGGCGCATCGTCCGCACCAGGGCCCCTATGGCCCGGACAGGCCCCAAAGCCTGGACCCGCGGGATGGGTTTCGATCCGGACCCGGCCATCGGCCCACCCGATCTGGGGAATTTACACGCCGCTATTATACTGCGGCCCCGGACAACGACGGCCCTGGGCAGGTATAATAAAGCGCGAACTGGGATGGGGAAGGACGGAGGATCCTAGGATCTATCTTGGGGAGAGCCCGGATGGAAGCCCAAGAGCGTCTGATCCTGCGTCGCAAGATCCTGGGATTGGCCCTCCGCCGGGCTCGCGAGCAGGCCCGGAAGACGGTCCCGGCCTGCGCGGCGCTGCTGGGGGTGCCACCGGCTCGATATCGAGCCTACGAGGCCGGCCGCTGGGATCCGAGCCTCCCGGAGCTGGAAGCCCTGGCCTGGTTCTTCCACGTCCCTCTCTCGGCCCTGCTGGAGCCGGACGGGGGCGGACCGGCTGCGTCGGAGGCCGATGCCCCCGCGGCGGTCTCCGAATGGCTCCACCTGCGCCACCGGATCATCGGCCTGCTCCTCCGCCAGGCCCGGGAGCAGGCCGGCAAGTCCGTGCGCGAGGCGGCCGCTTTCCTGGGCTGTTCCCCCCAGCGGATCCGGGCCTACGAGGCCGGAGAGCGACCGATCCCCCTCGTCGATCTGGAGCGGCTGGCAACTTTCCTAGGGCTCTCCCTCTCAGCGTTCCTAGACACCGATAGCCCCATCGGCGAGGCCGTGACGTTGCTGGGGCAACTGGAGCAATTCCGAGCCCTTCCGCCGGAAGTGCGGGCGTTCGTCCTGCCGCCGGCCCATCTGCCGTATCTCCGCCTGGCCATGCGCCTGGCCGAGCTCCCGGCCGATCGGCTCCGGCGGATCGCGGAAGACCTGTTGGAGATCACCTTGTGATGTGGACGACGCCGGCCCTCATCCTGCTGCTGGGAGGCGGGCTGGGTCTGATCGCCCACGTCCTGGGAGGAGGCGGGGCCCGTCGGCTGGCGCTGGATCTCCTGTTGGGCACGACAGGGTTCGCCCTGGGTCATGGGATCGGGGGGCTTTGGATGCCCGGCTTCGGCCGCGTCGGGACCACTGCCGTCCTCCCCGGGGCGCTGGGGGCCCTCCTGCTTCTCATGCTCGGGCGGAACATCCCCTTCCTGCGCCGCTGACCGTTCCTCTTGCGGTCAGCGGAAGGTGGCGCGCCGCCTCGCGGAGGGCGGGAGACGGTTCTGCCAGCCGAAGTAGCGGACCCGCTCCGGGTCGTTGCGCTGGCGCTGTAGCCATTCCTCAAAGGCCTGTTGCTGGCGGGCCTGCAGGTAATACGGCGAGAGCTCCCGATCCTCGCGGCCCGCCACGAAGGCCAGGTGATAGCCGACGGGGGATGGGATCACCGGGGTCGTGGCGCTGACCGGGGTGGCGAACACGATCTTCTCCAGCTCGGCTCCATACAAGGAGCTCAACCCACCGACGGGCGTCCAGCCCAGATCCAGGGCGGTCGCGCTGACCACCTGCCCGGCGCGCACAGCCTCAAAGACCGGATCGAAGCCCTCGGCCTGAACCCGGCGCTGCAGATCGTTGGCCCGTTCCAGGGTCTCGGCGGTGATCAGCCGCACGTAGACCTGTTCTTCGTGGGTGGGCACCTCCCGGGCGAAGGCCTCCCGAAGGCGCTGCTCCAGGAGGTCTGCCTCCACCATCGCCCGGTAGTCCGCCTCCGTGATCCCCAGTTCCGCCCACCGCCGGACCTGGGCGGCGTAAAGGGCCCGGAACGCGGCCTCCGAGAGGGGCGTGGGCGTGGGGAAGGAAGCAGGCAATGGGGTCCCCGTCGCTGGCGGGGGCGTGGGGGAACCGGCCGGCGTGGGGGTCTCCCGGAGGAAGCCGAAGCGGCGCTCGATGGCCCGCTCCAGTTCCTCTGGGGCGATGCGGATCCCCCGCCGCTCGGCTTCCCGCCGGATGATCTGCTCGTCGATCATCTGCTGGAGGACCGCCTGCCCCAGGGCGAGGGGGTCTTCCAGTTGCAGGTTGATCTGGTTGATCTGTTGCCGGTAGATGGCCGCCAGAGTGGCCTGGTTGGGATCGTTGGGGTCCAGAGCAGCGATCTGCTGCTCCATGAGGGCGACCTGCTGGCGGAGGGAGGCCTCGGCGAACCGGAACCGCTTCTGGAAATCGCGGGTGCGCAGGGACTGGCCGTCCACGGTGGCCACGGGCTGCTCCGGAAGGACGAACCGCTCGTAGGCCAGGCCTCCGGTCACGATCAGGAGCGCCAAAAGGACAATCCCCCCGGTCCCCAGGAGCAGGGAGCGCTGAAGGCGGGCCTCCCGTTCCGCCCGGGAGAGGGCTTTGCGATGGATCGTGGTGGGCTTGCGGGCCATCGCGCCTCGCTCTTGCGCCCGACAGGCCGCGCCGCGGGGGAGGTGGCAGCCGCTCGGGGCCTCCGGCCTAGCGCCCCGGGCCGCCCGCCTCCGTCCCGAATCAGACGCCGCCCCACCCATATTTGCGGACGTGCTCCGCGGTGAAGGGGAGGAGGCCCAAATGCCGGGCCCGCTTGATGGCCACCGAGAGGCGCCGCTGGTGCTTGGCGCAGGTCCCTGTCTGCCGACGCGGCTTGATGCGGGCTCGATCGTTCACGAAGCGACGCAGCAGGTCCACGTTTTTATAATCGATCGTGACCCGCTCCACGCAGAAATAGCACAGTTTGGGCGGCGGAGCGTATCGACGGGTTGGGGGGGCCTTGGCCGGCGCCGCCGCTGGCGCGGCCGGGGCCGCCGGTGTTTCCACCGCCCGCTCAATGGCTTCCGGTTGGGGGGTCTCCCGGATCTCTTCTGCCAAGGTTAACCTCCTTAATTCAGAGATCGATCGGCGGAACTGGCGTTCAGAACGGGAACTCCTCCGGGGCCTCCTCTTCCTCCAAAGCCGGGGCCGCCGTTCCCTCCCCCAGGAGGATCATCTCGTTGGCCACCAGTTCCGTCCGGTAGTGTTTCTGGCCTTTCTCATCCTCCCAGCCCCGCGTCTGCAGGCGCCCCTCCACATATACATACATCCCCTTCCGGAGGCGCTGCTTGCAGATTTCCGCCAGGCCGCCCCAGGCGACCACGTTGAACCACTCGGTCTCCTCCCGGCGCTCGCCGTTGCTCGTCGTCCAGGCCCGCGTGGTGGCCACCGGGAACGTCGTCACCGGACGGCCGCTGGGCGTGAAACGCATCTCCGGATCCCGTCCCACCTGACCGATGATCATCACCTTGTTCAGGCTGCGCATCGCCGCTCCATCCCTGGGCTGCTGGCTGGCTAATCCTCGTCCAGGCGGACCAGGAGGTGGCGGAGGACCTCCTCCGTGATCCGCAGGGTGCGTTCCAGAGGGGCGGCCGCCTGGGCTGGCATCTCAGCCCGGATCAGGACGTAGAGGCCTTCCATCTTTTTGCGAATCGGGTAGCAGAACCGGCGGCGCCCCCAGGGGACCACTTCCTGGATCTGGCCGCCGTGGGCAGCGATCACCCCTTTGATCCGCTCGACAACCTGATCCTGCTGCTCCGGGGCGAGCTCCGGCTGCAGGACGACCATCAGTTCATAGGGACGAATGCGTGGTGCCGGCGGAACCAACACGGTCGTGACCTCCTTTCCACGGGATTGCCCCCGCACGGGGCGGGAGCGGAAAGGCGCAAAGCGGGAGGTATCCTAGCACAAGGTCAGCCGCGTGGCAACTCGAGGCCAGCGGGGAGAGGCCCCGGCCCCCAAAGGGCGCCCCCCGCTCCCTTCCGGGCCGGGGCCGTGGGATCAGTCCTCATTAATCTTCATGCTCGCCATCCTTGTGTTCGTCGTTGTGTCGGTCGTCTTTGGACTTGGATTTCTTCCCCTCCTCCCTGGACGGATCATCGGACTTGTCTCGGTCCCCAGTATCGCTCTTCGTCTTCGCCTCGATTTCGCGGGCGAGGACGGTGCCGTTGGG